>JADZBP010000284.1 GCA_020852055.1 Candidatus Latescibacterota bacterium | reverse complement strand
GGGGCATCCACTTCGACCTGGGCCACGGGGCGGCCAGCTTCTGGTGGCGCAACGCCGCCCGCGCCATCGCCCAGGGTTTCCCGCCCGACTCGATCAGCACCGACCTGCACCTGGCCAATATCCATGGCTGTGTGCACAGCATGCTCGACACCATGTCCAAGTGCCTGAGTATGGGTATGCCCCTGCCCGAGGTGATCTACCGTTCCACCGTCACCCCGGCCAAAGCCATCAACCGGCCGGCCCTGGGCACCCTGAGCGTGGGCGCCGAAGCCGACGTGGCGGTGCTGCAATGTCTGGAGGGGGATTTCACCTTCCGCGACTGCGGCTGGACCCGCAACCAGGGACGGCAGAAGCTGGAATGTATGCTGACCCTGCGCAAAGGACAGGTGGTCTGGGACCGCCACGGCCTCAGTTGCCCGGACTGGCAGGAGGCCGAAAAAGATTCCGGCTACTGGGAGGTCACCGAAGTCCCCGTGCCCGTGCCGCGACTCTGGCGATAACGCGGCGGGGAGATGACCCCGAAGACTTTTCCCTGGGGAGTGGCGGGGAAGGGAAGTCCGCGTGGCGGGGGGCCGGGCAGCGGAGCTATGCGAGCGAGGGGGCAGGACGCGCCTTGGGAAAAGCCGAAGTGGGTCGCTCCCCGACGCCCCCCTACTTCACCAGCCGCGCGATCTCCTTGAACTGCGGCGTGCCCGCCACCCGCAGCAACTCGAAGAGCGCCATCTCCACACTCGTCAGCACCGCGCCGGCCTGGGTCATGCGATCCAGGCCGGTTTTTTTGTTCTCTGCGGTGCGCGAGGAAACCGCGTCTCCCACCACCTCCACCCCATAGCCCTGGTCGAGCAGATCGCGGCAGGTCTGGTACACGCAGATATGCGCCTCGATGCCGGCCAGCAACACCCGCCGCCGGTTGCTCTGGCGCAGGGCCTGCCGGAACTCGGGCAGGCCGCAGGCGCTGAAGCAGAGCTTGGCCAGGGGCTGCCGGCCCTCCAACAGCGCCGCCACCTCCGGGATGGTCGGCCCCAGCCCCTGCGGATACTGCTCCAGCCAGAGGATGGGCAGCTCCAGCACCTGTGTCCCCTTGATCAGGATTTCCAGATTCCGGTAAAGCTCCTCCCGCTGGTGCATGAGGGAGGCCAACTTACCCTGCACGTCGATGAGGACCAGGGCGGTGTTGTCGGGCCTGAGCATGGAATCTCCTCTCAAATGTAGCCGGTCGAGCCGTCGGGGCGGATGGGGCAGGTGCGCTGCCAGTGGATGTACTCGTTGCCGGTGATGGCCTGCTCGTTCACCTCCACCCCCAGCCCCGGGCGGTTGCGCAGCTCCAGGTACCCGTTCTTGGGCAGATAGGGCTCATCCACCCAGTCCTTCCATTCCAGGTTCCCCGGCAGGATGTATTCGAGGATCATGAAGTTGGGCGTGGCCGCGGCACACTGCACGTTCACCGCCGTGGCCAGGGGACCCATTGGGTTGTGCGGGGCGATGTCGACGTAGTGGGCCTCGGCGATGGCGGCGATCTTGCGCATCTCCAGCAGGCCGCCGCAGACGCAGATATCGGGTTGGATGATATCGGCCCCCTGTGCGGCCACCAGTTCCAGGAACTCGAAGCGGTTGTAGAGGCTCTCGCCGGTGGCCAGGGGTACCTGCATCTGGGCCCGCAGCCGGGTCCAGGCCGGCAGGTGTTCGGGCCGCAGCGGCTCCTCGTAGAAGAAGGGATCGTACGGGGCCAGGGCGTTGGCCAGCTGCAGGGCGCGGATCGGCTCGAAGATCTTGGCGTGTGGATCGAAAGCGAATTCCCAGTCCGCCGGGGTGTGTTGGCGGATCTCCTCGAAATAGCGGGCCGCCTCGCTGCAGACCCGGCCCCAGCGCGAAGCGTCCGGGTCCAGCCGGTAGGGCGAGAGCTTGAAGGCGGTGAAACCCCACAACTCGTTCATCTTGTGCGCCTGCTCGGCCGTCTCTTTGCCGTCGCGCCCGCCGATGCTGTGGTAGACCCGCACCCGGTCGCGCACGCTGCCGCCCAGCAGCATGTACACCGGCAGATTGGCGGCCTTGCCGCTGATATCCCACAGGGCGTGGTCGATAGCCGAGATCACCGCCAGGCCGGTGCCGCCGGGCGGAAAACGGAACTGCTGGGTGAGCTTCAACATCAGATATTCGATGCGGCGCGGGTCTTCGCCCTTGATCATCTCGAAGATATAGTCGGCGATGGGCTCCACCGACAGGTCCGGGCCGATGGAATAGGCCTCGCCCCAGCCGTACAGCCCCTCGTCGGTCTCCACCTTGATCAAGCCGCGCGGGCGGCTGCCCCAGCGGGCCATGAAGGTCTTGATGGCGGTGATTTTCATCTGACTCACCCTTTCTCCCCGGGCAACAGGGAAAGATGTTGGCGGAACCAGTCGACGGTGCGGCCAAACCCTTCGGCCAGTGAAGTGCGCGGCGCCCACCCCAGCTCCTGCCGGATGCGGCGGTTGTCAGCCACCCAGACGCTGGTGTCCCAGATCCGGGCCGGCATCGATCCCCAGGTGGGCTCCACCGCGATACCCAGCGCCTGCCTGGCCAGCTCCACCAGCTGGCGCAGGGAGGTCTGCACCCCGCTGCCCACGTTGTACACCGCGCCGGGTTCCTGGCCGGGGCGGGTGGCTGCCAGCAGGTACGCCTCGCAGACATCGTCCACGTACACGTAGTCGCGCATGGTCTCCGGGCTGACCAGCGGCGGCAGTGTCCCCTCCAACCCCTGGCGGATCAGGGCGGGAAAGAGCCTGCCAGGATCTTCGTAGGGACCATAGACCGAGTAGAGGCGCAGGGTGGAAAGAGGCAGGTTGCGGCTTTGAGCGGTGTAGCGGCACAGCAGGGTGGCCGCCACCTTGGTGCAAGCGTAGTGGCTGTTCGGCTCGGGGTTCTCGTCCTCGGCGGGGGCATAGTCCTTGGCCCCGTACTCGGAGGAGGAGCCGGTGTTGACGAAGGCGGCGAAACCGACCTGGGCGCAGGCCTCGACCAGGTTGGCGGTGCCGGCGAGGTTGGTCTGGATCATCTGCTGCAGGTCGGTCTGCCACGAGTAAGCCCCGTACGCGGCCAGATGGAAGATCCACTCCGGGCGCACCTGCGCCACCAGCCGGTCCAGCCCCGCCCGGTCCGTCAGCTCCACCTCGTGGAGTTGCACCTGTTCGGTGAGGCCCAACAGGCGCCAGGTGGCGTGCTCGCGGCGCACCAGCAGGTGCACCTGGCAGCCCTCGCGCAGCAGCCGGCGGACCAGATTGGCGCCGACGAAGCCGGTGCCCCCGGTGACCAGAACGGATTTCCCCGCCAAAACGCGTTCCCCCGAATCGGCCAGTCTAACGCTGCTGCAGGCGCACCACCACCATGTGCGCGGTGGTGTCCTCCTGCAGGAAGGTGAACTCCTGGTTCAGTTTCTTGATGATCTGGCGCTGCAGCCCGTGTAGTTCCTTCTGGTCCTTGGACATAAAAAAGAGATCCCCCGGCTTCAGCCCGTGGGCAAAATTGAGCGCCCGGTCCCGCGCCGCCTCCACCAGCTCATCCTGTTCGGGATTACTCATGGGAAAGAGATGGATCTTTCCGGTGCGGATCAGGGCCTCGGTGGTCAGATTCGGCGCGATGAAGAGCGGAACGCGGTCCATCTGGGCCATGTACCGCTCGATCAGGGCCACTGCTTCCTCGACCTGAGGATCGGTGGGTTTGCTCGCCCATAACTCGATGGGGCGGCCGCTGACCAGGGCGTGGGCCGCCGTGCGGCCCCACTGGTCCATCAGGAAGGGCACCCCGAGCACGAACTGGAGCATGCCGAAGCAGTAAAATGTGTACGCCGCCGAGGGCCAGAAGCGCGGCGGCAGGCAATGCCGGCGGCGCATCAGCACACCCAGCCAGTAGGCGGCCAGCATCAGGGAGGGAATACAGACATGATAGAGGTTATTGGGATGGGAGCGGCCCAGGTAGTAGGTGAACTGCGCCAGGCCGAAGGTGGTGAGACCAGCCACCACCCCCAGCTCGGGCAGGTGCGGCCCGGGCCGGTGGCGCCAGCCCAGGTAGACCAGCAGCAGCACCGAGACGAAGTACACGGCAATGATGAGCGCCCAGGGTGTCCACGGATCGATGGGCAGGGTGCCGAACTCACCGACGCTGTACAGGGCCAGATAGTCGAGATAGTGATCCCAGTGCGGCCATTGCCCGGAGCGGGTGAGAATGTCCAGGGCCAGCAGCAGGTGCACCGCCCCGACGGCGGCCAGGGTCCACCGCAACTCCCTGGCCAGTTTCCGCAGGAAATCAGCCGGGCCGGCGGTGGGCAACTGCGCCCAGACCAGCATCCCCAGGTGGGTGGCCAGGACATAGGCGAACACCTCGACGCTCCAGACCGCCGCCACCCCGACGAGGATGTGGGCGGCGACACGGCTGGCCCTTTCCAGGGAGGGCCGCCAGGAACGCAGCACCGGCAGACAGAGCAGGAGGAAAACCAGGCCAAAACGCAGCGGGCCGATCGAAGGCAGTGCGGCCAATTCGAGCTGGC
Source organism: Candidatus Latescibacterota bacterium (assembly GCA_020852055.1). Taxonomy (GTDB): domain Bacteria; phylum Latescibacterota; class UBA2968; order UBA8231; family UBA8231; genus SICG01. The sequence continues at coordinate 27,236 of JADZBP010000284.1, read as the reverse complement.
TGAAAAAGCTGACCAGCAGGATCAGGCCCAGGATCAGCACGGCGAAGGCCTGGGTGTTGAGCAGGCGCCGCAACAGCAGGTAGACCAGGCTGTACTGGCCCACCTGCAGGATGCCGATCAGGGCCGCCAACCCCTGGTAGCTGAAAGGCAGGAGACCCGTCTTGAAAACCAGGGCCAGGAAGTAGATGACCCCCACCCCGTACTGGCAGTTGATATCGACCAGCATACTCTTGCCGTGCAGCAGGTCATTTACCGGACCGAGGAAAAAGTTGTAGTGGTGGCTATCGTAGGAAAATTCGGGGTTGATGACCGCCAGGCCGATCATCGCCACGACCACCGCGTCCAGGGCCCGCGCCGCCGGGAGGGAGAGCCGCAGCTCGCAGAGCGCCGGATGCAGGATGGACCCAAAAGCCAGCAGCGCGGCCAGCAGCGCCGCGATCAGGAAGGTGTTGGTATCGGCAGCCTCGGAGGCAACCGTATAGAGCGGCCGTTCCGCCTTGACCCCGACCCCCACCAGCGCGAAGATCCGGTCCAGCACTCCGGGCGCACGCGAGGAGACCACCGCCTCCACCCTCTCATTGGCCAGGGTTAGCAGCGGCTGGTCTGCCGCGAAGGCCTCCCCCTCCTTCACGGCCCAGTTCGTGACCACCGCCCCCTCCAGCACCTCCCAGGGCAGTTCCATTTGCAGCCTCTCGTCCCGGGCGGCCACGATCTTCAGGGTCAGCTTGGGATTCTGCGCCTGCAGGATGGGGGCGCCCTGCTTGATGTTCACTCCCCGCGCCACCGCATCCCCCTGCGCCGTGCCGGAGGAAATCACCGGCCAGGGCAAGTTGACTCGCTCGAGTGAACCAAACCTGATCTCGCTGAAGCTGAAAACCCCGACCAGCAGCGCCGCGAGGGGCAGCAGGAAGTAACACCATTCGGTCAGGGCCGCTCTTCGGCTCAACCGCTGGATGTTTTTGAGCACGGCGAGCGTGCCCAGCGGATAGAGAACCAGGATCGCCACCACGGCCGCCGGCGCTGCGTCGAAGAGATTCTGATCGAGTTTGGCGAAGAAGAAGAACCCGAACCCCGCGGTCCAGAACAGGGTATTGAAAGTCAACAGCGCCGGATAGAAACCCGCCACCTCGGCGTGGTGCCGCTGTCTCAGCCGCCAGGTGGCCAGCGCCGACCCGATGGCCAGACCGGGCACCAGCAGCCAGCCCAGTACATAGAGACGCCACTCTTCGGCCTCGGAGATCCCGCCAGGCAGGTGCAGCCCCAGCAGCAGCAGGAAAAAGTACAGGCCGTAAACCACCCCCAGCAGCAACAGGGGCAGCCTCTCGTCGTCCCGGGGCTGAAACCAGGAGATGCCGGTGTCCGCGGTCATTGCCCCGCCCTTCGGGCCACCAGCCAGAGGTTGCCCAGGGGCACCCGCAGGCAGAGCCGCCCGATGGCATGGCCCTGCAGCAAGGCCAGCAGGCGCTGCTTGGCCCCCGCAGGCAGGGGCAGCAGGCGGGACAGGTAGTGGAGGCTATAGTCGTTGAACACCGTGCCCGTGCGTTCCACCCGGAAGCCGAAGCGTTCCACCAGGCGGGACAGGGTGGCGGGGCTGTAGAGGCAGGTGTGCTCGATGTCGACGATGGGGCTCTTCTCCCCCAGCAGGCGCGCCGACCAGGCGGCGATATTGTGGTTGAGCAAGAGCAACCTGCCCCCCGGCCTGAGCAGTTGCAGGCACTCGGGCAGCAGGCCACCCGGGTCGGGCAGGTGATCGAAGACCTGGAACATACAGATCACATCGAAGGAATCCGGGGCGAAGAGCCCGGGCCGCAGGATGTCGCAACGGATATGGGACTGCACCCGGAGCGGGGCCTGAGCCACGGCCGACTGGCTCGGCTCCACGCCCCAGACCTCGGCGTACCCCTGGTCCAGCGCCTCCTCAAGGAAAAAACCGTTGCCGCAGCCCACCTCCAGCAGCGCCCCTTTGGGTCCCTTGAGGCGGGCCAGGTAGCGGCCGTAGGTGCGCCGGATGTGCTGCACCTCCTCGCCGTAGTCGAAGCTGCTGCGGGCGTAGAGTTGGGCCAGCACCTGGGCGTCGGCCACCGGGTCCGAACGCACCAGCTCACAGGAGTTGCAGCGCACCAGGCGGTAGTGGAGCCGGTCGGGCAGGCGGCGGGCCGAAAAGATCGCCGGGTTGAAGGCCTCCGGGTCGAAGTTGGCCGGGTAAAGCTCGGTGGCGTTGCCCGCGGTGTCGCAGACCGGGCAGCGGGTGGCATACAGGGCGACCGCGGTCATGCTCAGCCCTGCTTTTCGTTCCCGTCCACCGGCGGCCTGGACGGCGGGTTGAGCACACTTTCGACGATGTAGGACGGCCGGCGCTTCACCTCGTCGTAGATGTGGGCCAGGTACGAGCCGATGATGCTCAGGCAGAGCAACTGGATGCCGCCGATGAAGAGGATCATCACGATCAAGGTGGTGAAGCCGCTGGGGGTGAGCTGGGGGTAGAAGATCCGGCCCAGGATCTGCAGCACGATGCCCAGCGAGGAACACCCCACCGTGAAGAGGGCGATCCAGGTGATGAAGTCGAGCGGGGCGTAGGAAAAGGAGAAGATCGCCTTGCGCGCCCAGCCCAGGTTCTTGAAGAAGGAATTGGTGGTGCGGCCGAACATGCGCTCGGGCCGCACGTAGGGCACGCCGGTCTGCCGGAAGCCGACCCAGGCGCGCAACCCGCGCATGAAGCGGTTGTTCTCAGGCAGGCTGTTGAGCGCCTCGACCACGCGCCGGTCCATCAGCGAGAAATCCCCCGCGTCGAGGGGCACCGACAGGTAGGAGAGGCGGCGGAAAGCGCGGTAGAAGAGTTTGTACGCCGTCTGTAAGAACAGGGTGGCCTCGCGCTTCACCCGCACCCCGTAGACTACCTGGTACCCCTCCCGCCACTTGGCGTAGAACTCGGCGATCAACTCGGGAGGGTCCTGCAGGTCGCCGTCGAGCAGCACCACCGCATCGCCGGTGGCCAGGCGCATGCCGCTGGTGAAGGCGCTCTGCGAGCCAAAATTGCGGGCGTGGTTGATCACCACCACCCTGGGGTCGCGGGCCGCCAGTTCGGCCAGCACCTCGCGGGCGTTGTCGGGGCTGCAGTCATTGACGAAGAGGATCTCGTAATCGACGCCCAACTGCTGGAAAACCGCGCTCAGGCGCTGGTGCATGATCGGCACCGCGGGGGCATCGCGGTAACAGGCGATGATGGCGCTGATCTTGGGCTGACCCTGGGCAGGGCTCATGGGGCGATGGCGGCGAGGATACGCTCGGCGATGGCGGCGCTGGACAGGCCGTGGAGGTGGTTCATGTACGCCTCGCTGCCCGAGGCGCCTACCGGCATAGCCTGCACCCCGCAGCGCAGGAGCCGGCAAGCCATGCCGCTGTCGGCGATGACTTCCGCCACCAGCGAACCCAGGCCGCCGGAGACGTAATGCGCCTCGACGGTCACGGCCAGGGTGCAGCAGGCCAGAAGTTCCTGCAGATCGGCGGTGGGCTCGGGCCGGAGGCTCGAAACCACCGCCACCCCGGCGCGGATACCGGCCTGGCGCAGCAGTTTGGCCGCAGCCATCGCCTCGACGGCAATGGCGCCGGTGGCCAGCAGCAGCACCTCGCCGGCCTCGCCCACCACCTCGACCCGGCCCAGCCGGAAGCGCCCTTCCAGCTCAGGCAGGTGCAGGGCGTCGTTTTTGCCGATGCGGTAGTAGATGGGGCCGGGCAGGTTGTAGGTGGCCTTCAGGGCAGCGCCGGTCTGGGCCGGATCGGCCGGCACGATGGTCGCCAAGCCCGGCTGCACCCGCATCAGGGCCAAGTCCTCGAGGCCCAGGTGGGTCAGGCCGTTGTGGCCGTACTCGAAGCCGCCGCCGATGCCCACCAGGCGCACCGGCAACTGATGGGCGACCGGACCGTTGCGGAACTGGTCGTAGGGGCGCAGGGTGGCGAAGGTGGCGATCGAGTACGCGAAGGGTATGCACCCCGCCTCGGCCAGGCCGGTGGCCAGGCCAATCATATTGGCCTCGGCCACCCCCACATTGAAGAAGCGGTCGGGATAGGCGGCGGCGAATTTTTCCAGCACCCCGAATCCCAGATCGGCGGTCAGCAGCACCACCCGCGGGTCGGCAGCGGCCAGTTCCATCAGGGCCTGGGCAAAGGCTTGCCTCATCGCGTGGACTCCAGTTCGGCGCAGGCCCGCAGATATTCGCCCTCGCTCATCGGCAGGTAATGCCACTTCACCTGCCCCTCCATAAAAGACACCCCCTTGCCGCAGACCGTGCGGGCGATGATCACCTTGGGGGTTTCCGGGTGCGGCGCAACCAGGGCCCGGTGCAGGGCGGCGGGGTCGTGGCCATCCACCTCGACGGCGTGCCAGCCGAAGGCGCGCCACTTCTCGGCCAGGGGCTGGAGGCCGAGCACCTCGGCGGTTTTGCCCATGGCCTGCTGCCCGTTGTCGTCGACAATGGCCGTCAGCGCCCCCAGCCGGTGATGAGCGGCGAACATCACCGCCTCCCACAGCGAGCCTTCGTTGCACTCGGCGTCGCTGGCCAGCACATAGATGCGGCGGCCCGAACCGGCCAGCCGCGCCGCCAGCGCCGCGCCGGCGCCAAAGGACAGGCCCTGACCCAGTGAGCCGGTGGAAAAATCGATCCCCGCCAGGATATGTTCCGGGTGGACCCCCAACAGGGTGCCGTCGCCGCAGAAGGTGTCCAACTCTTCCTGGCTGATGATTCCCCGCAGCTGCAGCGCGGCGTACAGCGCCAGGGCCGCATGCCCCTTGGAGAGCACGAAGCGGTCGCGGTCCGGGTCCTCGGGACCAGCGACGAGGCGCAGGACCTCGCCGTAGAGGACCGCGACGATATCGGCGATGGACAGGGCTGGCCCTATATGCCCGACCTTGGCGCGCCTGGATTGTTCGATGATGTGCCGCCTGAGCTGCTGCGGGTCCATGGAATGAGGGCTCATGATCACCGGTAGAACATCGGTGGGGGGAGGCCTTCGGCCTCGCGCTTGACCAGCAGGGCCAGCTCCATCAGATGGTAGTCGCCCCACATCGAGGATTCGCCGCAGGGGATCTTGCGCCCCTTGGGCACATGATCCCAGCCGTTGGGCCGGTGGTACACCGAGTGCAGCAGTAAACCCTGGTGTTTGGGGTCGGTGGACAGGTACGGCTCGCTGAGCAGGGCCCGGGCGATGGTCAACCCCGCGGCCCGATAGCGGTCGGCCCGGGCCTTCTTGCCGGCGGCGCGCAGGTAGTTGCCCAGCCGCAGGAACCCCTGGCCGCAGATGGCCGCCGCCGAACTGTCGACCGGCTCGACGTCGTTGTACGGATCGGAGGGCCGGCGGGTGATGCGGCCAAATGCCGCTACGCCGGGCGCGCCGGTATCCCAGAAAGGCACCCCGTCGGCAAAGCTGTTTTCGAGGTGGAACTCGGCCGTGGCCAGGGCTGCCCGCTCCAGGGCCCGAATCAGACCAACCTTCCCCCCGAAAGGCGCCAGCGCCCCGGCCTTGAGGGTGCTCAAGTACTCGAGCTGCTCGGCGCAGCCCAGGAGCACCCAGGCCAGGCCCCGGGTCCAGGTGGAGAAGGGCGAGTACCCCTGCTGGGTGCTGGGACAGCGGTACTGCCCGTCCTTGGTGTTAAAAATGGATTCGTGCACCACCCGGCCGGGCACGTCGTACGCGTCGCGGCCCTCGCCGTAGTAGACGTTGAAGCGCACCGTGCTCAGGGCGTGCTCGGCCAAGCGGCCCAGCAGGCTGATAGGCCGGTCCCCTTCGCCCATCAGCACGTGGCCCAATTGGTGGGCCAGGCCCAGGCTGCGCAGCGAACGCATGGTGTCGGAGAAGAGGGAGTGCGGGCCATTGAAGGAATGGATGAAGCCGGTGCCGTGGGCGGTGGGGGTCCAGCGGGCGGCCTGCACCGCGCCCGAAACCTTGAGGGCCAGCTCGTAGAACTCCAACTCGCGCTGGTCAAAGGGCAGGCGGCCCTCCAGCATCAGCCGGCGCAGGTTGCCATAGGTGGGTAGGTTGTTGAAACCGTGGTCGTGGACCCCCACGTGGGACAGGTGCGGGGCCATACGGCCCACGGTGTGCCGGCGGCCCAGGTCCAAAAAGGCCTGGTCTCCGGTCATATCGAAGAAGAGCACCGCACAGCCGTACTGAAATCCCTGGGTCCACTCGGTCCAACCCCGGGCGGTGTAGCGCCCGGCACAGGTAAAGACCGGCGTGCCCCGGGCAGGGTCCCAGCGGCGCTCGAGGTCGAGGATCTTGGCGCCGGCCAACCCCAGGAACCGTTCGAGGGTGGGGCGCAATTTGGCTGCAGTCGGGCGGAGATCGATTTTCACCAGCGCCTTCCTCGTGGTGATACAGGCGAAAACTGCTCGGAACTGGTACAAAATACCCCCCTCTGCCGGGCTGGTCAACAACACTTATCTTAGGTGGATATGACACGCGACCACCTCCACACCCTGTTGCTGGCGGGGCTGCTCCTGCTCGGGGCCGGGCTGCGCTTTGCCGGGCTGACGCGGGGTGATACCGACCTGCGCTTGCCCGCGGCCCAACCGACGGGCAGTGCAACCGCTTTTGTCCGTTTCCATCCCGACGAGGAGATGGTGATCCGGGCGGCGCTGAGCCCGGAGTTCGACCTGCTCCATCCCCCGCTCACCGTCTACGGGGTCCTGCCGGTCTATACCCTGCGCGGGGCGCTCGCCGTGGCCAACTGGTGCGGCCTGGGCGCCCTCTCGCTCGAAGATCCCGGCTCGGCCCGTCGCATCTACTACCTGGCCCGGACCCTGGCGGTCCTGTGTTCCTGCGGGGTGCTGCTGCTGGTCTGGCAAATGGGTTGCCGCTACTTCGACCGCTCCGCCGCTATCCTGGCCCTGGCCCTGGTCGCCCTCGCCCCTGGCGCCATCCAGCAGGCGCACTTCTTTATCGTCGACGGTTTCTTTGTCCTGCTGAGTGTGGCGGCCATCGCCGTCTCGTTGCGGGCACTGGAATCGGGAACCCGCCGTGCCTATATCCTGGCCGGCCTCCTGATCGGGGCCACCGGCGCCGTGCGGCTCAACGGCCTGCTGCTGGGCCTGGTGCTGCTGGCCGGCCATCTGATGCTCGCCCCGGAGCGCGGGTGGCCAGCCCTGCGCCGCCGCCTCTTCCAGCCCGAGTTGTGGTGGGCAGGCGGGGCCGCGCTGCTCTGCCTGCTCTTGATCGAGCCCTACTTAGTGGCCGACCCCCAACTCTTGTGGCGGGCCGACGAAAGCGCCGACTTCGGCCTGGCTGTCAAGGTCACCCGGGGGGAAATCCTGCAACCCTGGACCCTGGTGGACCTGCACACGGTCCCTTATCTGGATCACTGGGGGCTCTGGTCGCTGGCCGCCAGTTGGCCCCTCGCCCTCGTCTTTGCGGCGGCCCTCGCCTATGTGTTGTGGCGCGAAAGGCGGCGGCCGGTGATGCTGATGGCCCTGTGGTGCGGTCTCTACTTCCTGTTGGTCGGCCAGCTGCAGGCCCGGGCGGTGCGCTACCTGATCCCCCTGCTCCCCTTCGTGGCCCTTTTTGCCGGCGCCCTGCTGCGGGCCAGCTGGCATCACCCCAGCTCCTGGGTACGCCGGGGAGGCGCGCTGGCCACCGCCCTGTTGGTCGGCCAGTTGGCCTTCAAGGGGGCGGCCTTTGCCCGCATCTACACCGAGGAGGACAGCCGACTGCAAGCGGGTCGCTGGATCGCCGCCCACATCCCCAGGGACAGTGCGGTCGGGGTGGAAACCGGTGGCTTTTCCATGCAGGGCCTGGTCAGCGACCAGGACTACCAACACGTGATTCTCGATGTAACCCGCATCTTCTACACCTACCCGTACTTCTCCTGCCGCGCCCAGCTGGGTTTCCTCGGGGACCGGCTCCAGGACATGGAGTACATCGCCCTGACCGACGTCAACCGCTACGTCCAGTTCACCGCCGCTCCGGAACTTTTTCCGGTGGTAGCCGGTCTCTACGAACGCCTGCGGGCCGGCGAACTGGGTTTCGAGCTGGTGCAGCAATTCAAGGTCTCCCCTTCGCTGCTGGGTTTCACCCTGGCTGACGACGGCGCCGAACCCTCCTTCCTGGGGTACGACCACCCGGCGGTATGGGTGTTCAAATCCAAAGGCAAGGCCGCTGTCGGCGAAGCCTTTTTCCGCTGGGAGGAAAAGCTCACCGACAACTCCTGTTGTCCGGACCGCCTGCTGGACCAGGTGGCCCTGTCCTTCCGCGCCGGGGACTGGGCACAGGCCAGCGACGCCACCCGCTCGCTGTTGGCGGCCCACCCCGACCTGGCACTAGGCTACTGGCTGGCCGCCCAGATCGACCAGCAGCAGGGCCGGCCCGAGGACGCCGCGGCGAACCTGGCCCGCTTCCGGCCCGAAAACCGGCAGGCTGCCCACGTGCTGCACACCGGAACCATCCACTATCTCCCGGCCCATACCGCTCTTTCCCTTTTTTACCTGGGCCTGGACGATCTGGCGCTGCAGGTGCTGACCGAGGGTGTGGAGCGCAGACAACTCTATCTGCTACAAGCTCCCGAGGAGATGGCACAATCCTACCTCGACGTTGCCCGGCGGTTTTTCCTGGTTGGCGATCTGGCGCGTATGGAACAGGCCGTCGAATTGTCCACCCGGATCTCCGGCCTCAAAGAGGCCTACAACATCCTGGCCATCCAGGCCCAGCAACGGGCACAGCCGGCCCAGGCCGTCCAGTGGTGGGAACAGTCCCTGCAGATCGACCCCAACCAGGCGGAGATCCACCAGCGCCTCGGCCTGGTGGCCCTGCTCAACCTGGGTCAGCGCGACAAGGCCCGCTACCACCTAGGCCGGGCGATGGCCCTCGACCCCTCGCTGCAGGCCGGCATCACCGCCGCTGTACAGGCCGCCCAGAAAGGGCGCTGAACGGTGCGCCGGCTCCCCCCCCTGGCCTGGCTGGCCATCGGCTGCCTGCTGCTGGGCGCCGGCCTGCGCCTAACCGGATTGATGCGCGACCTGAGCGACCTGGTCCCCCCCGACCAGCAGACTGCCGGGTTACAGCAGTTCTTCTATGAGTTCCACCCCGACGAGGAAACCCTGGTCCGGGCCGGGCTGAAACTGGACGACCCGTTCTCGCCCCCGCTCACGGCGTACGGCACCGCCCCCATGTACCTGGTGCGGGGGGTACTGGCGCTGGTCACCCTCGGCCGGCCGCCCCTGGACCCGGATTCCGCGCAGGATCGGCCGCTCATCTTCCGCAGCGCCCGCCTGCTCTCGGTGGGTCTTTCCTGCCTGAGCCTGAGCCTGCTCCTCGCCCTGGCCTGGCGCTACTGGGACCCGGTGGTGGCCTGCCTGGCCCTCTTCCTGGCGGCGGTGGCGCCCATCGCCGTGCAACAGGCCCACTTCTACACCATCGACGGACTCTTCACCTGTTTGAGCCTGGCCGTCTTCTATCTGGCGCTGCCACTCACTGACCGGGAAACGCGGGGCCGTTACCTGCTGGTCGGGGCCTTGATCGGCCTCTGTGGGGCCGTGCGTTTCAACGGCCTGCTCCTGGGCGGGGTGCTGCTGGCCCTGCATCTGCACCCCGGCAGCCGGCAGCCGGGGGAAGCGCTGCGGCAGTGGCTGCGCCGCCGGCTCCTGCACCCGCACCTGTGGCTGGCCGGCCTGGCCGCCGCCGCCGCGCTGCTGGTGCTGGAGCCCTATCTGCTTTTCAGTCCCGCGTTGCTCACCCAGGTGAGTAACACCGACGATTTCGCCTATTCGATGCAGGTGGCCCGCGGCGAATTGATCAGCCCCTGGTCACTGGCCGATATGCATACCCTGCCTTACCTGCATTACTGGACCCACCTGTGGCCGCTGGGGGTGGGCTGGCCGCTGACGGTGGTTTTCCTGCTGGCCCTCGGCCACACCCTGTGGCGCCGGCGCCTGCCCAGCCTGCTGGCCCTGGCATGGGTGGTGGCCGGGTTCGCACTGGTCGGCGGCCTGCACACCAAACACCTGCGCTACCTGCTGCCCCTCTTCCCCTTTTTCTGCCTGCTGGGGGCCGACCTGCTCGCCTGGCTGTGGCGGCATCGGCCCCGGTGGCGGAACACCAGTATGGCCTTGGCGGCACTGGTGGCCGGGTACACCGCTTTCTACGGCCTGGCCTTCGCGCGGATCTACCTGGTCGAAGACAGCCGCATCCAGGCGGCCCGCTGGCTGGCCGCGCAGGTCCCGCCCGGCAGCGCCATCGGCGTGGAGGCGGGTGGCTTTTCGCTGCGCGGTTTTGTCGCCGGACCGCGCCACCGGGCGCAACTGCTCAACGAAGGGACCGTCTTTGGCACCCACGGGTACCTCAACTGCGCCAGCACCAAACGGTACCTGGCCGAACGCCTGCGGGACGCCGACTACGTGGCGATCACCGACGTCAACCGCTACCGCCAGTACCTGGGCGCCCCGGATCTCTACCCCACCATGGCCGCGTTCTACCAGCGGCTGGTGGCCGGCGAACTCGGCTTCGAACTGGTGCAGCGTTTCAAGGTTTACCCTTCCCTGTTGGGGGTCGAGTTCAACGACGACGAGGCCGAGCCCTCCTTCCTGGGGTACGACCATCCGGCGGTGTTCGTGCTCAAGCGACGGCCAGACTTCGCCGCCGCGATGGCGGCCTGGCAACAGGAGGAGGATGCCCGCTGTTGCGACCAGCAGGTGCGCCAGGCCGCCGGTCGGCTGCGAGCCGGCGACCTGCCAGGCGCCCTGCAGGGACTGGCCGCGTTGCGCGAATCCCATCCGGAGATGCGCTACCCCGCCCTCATCGAGGCTTCCATCCACCACCAGCAGGACCAGCAGGACCTGGAATACCAGGCGCTCAGGCGCTTTGCGTGGGGCTACGCGGATCTGGCCCACGCCGCCCAGGTCCTGCCCTGGGCCACGGCCCTCAGCCTGCAGGATGCCGGCCTGGACGAACTGGCCCTTCTGGCCCTGGCGGACGGGGTGAAAAAACGGGGCCTGTTGAAGCCCGCCTTCCTGACCACCATGGCGGACTCCTATATCGATCTGGCCCAGGCAGCCTACCTCCAGAGCCGCCAGGAATATGCCCGCCAGGTCTACTACCTTTCCACCCAGGTGCTGCCCCGACCCCTGGCCTGCAATGCCCTGGGGGTTTTTGCCTTCAACAGCCGCAACTACGACAAGGCCCGCGCCTGGTGGGAGCAATCGCTGGAACTGGATTCCACCCAGACCGAACCCCACCGGCATCTGTTCCGCGCCGCCTATATCGCCCGGGATTACCGCCAGGCCCTGTATCACCTCGAAAACGCCCTGCGCCTCGACCAGACCCTCAGCCCCCGGCAGCGGGCCGAGGACCAGCGCACCCTGGCCGATCTGAGGCGGCAATTGGGAATGCCTTCCCCATGAAGGGGCACCTTGACAGCGCCCCGCAACCGCCGCAGTCTTGTCTGCGTTCACCAAACAAGAGCGATATCGATGAATAGACGCAGCTTCCTCAAGACCACTGCCGCCGCCGGCCTGGCAGCCAGCCTGCAACCGCTGGCCGCCCATACCCAGTCCCCCGTACCTCGCCGCGCGCTGGGCAAGACCGGCCAGCAGCTTTCCCTCGTCGGTTTCGGGGGCGTGGTGGTAAACGGCAAAACCCAGGCCCACGCCGACCAGAGTGTGGCCCGGGCCATCGACCGCGGCATCAATTATTTCGATGTGGCCCCTTCCTACGGCAACGCCGAGGAGCGGCTGGGTCCCGCCCTGAAGCCCTATAGGCAAAACGCCTTCCTGGCCTGCAAGACCACCCAACGCCGCGCCGCCGGTGCCCGCGAGGAGTTGCACGCCTCGCTCAAACGGCTGGGCACCGACCACTTCGATCTGTACCAACTCCACGCCCTCACCACCCTCGAGGAGGTCGAGACCGTCTTCGGACCCGACGGGGCCATGGAGACCTTCCTGCAGGCCCGTCAGGAAGGCGTGGTGCGCTGGCTGGGTTTCTCGGCCCACAACAGCAATGCAGCGCTGGCGGCCATGGCGCACTTCGCCTTCGACACCCTGCTCTTTCCCGTCAACTACGCCCTCTGGCAGTCCGGCTTTGGGCCCCAGGTGCTGGACCTGGCCCGCAAACAGGAACTAGGTATCCTGGCCCTCAAAGGCCTGTGCCGCGGCCGCTGGCCCGACCGCGTCGAGCGCACCCACGCCCCCTGCTGGTACCAACCTCACACCGATCCGGAGGAGGCGCGCCTGGCCCTCAGCTTTGTCTTCGCTCAGGGGACCACCGCCGCCATCCCCCCCGGCAACGAGGACCTCTTCTGGATGGCCGTAGAACTGGCCGCCCAGCTCCAGCCCTTCGGGCCGGCCGAGGAAAACCGCCTCAAGGAACTGACCACCACCGCTCAACCACTGTTTTCCTGAGAAAGGATTGCCGATGGCCATTGCCAAACGCCTGCTGGGCAAAACCGGGGTCCAGGTCACCGCCCTGGGTCTGGGTGGGGTCTGCTGGAATCTGCTCGAAGAGGACCGCGCCGCCGTGGAGGTGGTGCACCGCGCCATCGACCGGGGCATCACCTACCTCGACACCGCCAGCTCCTACAAGGAAAGCGAGCGGCGCCTGGGCCTGGCCCTCAAGGAACGCGACCGCAGCCAGCTCTTCATCGCCACCAAATGCCTCAAACGGTCCGGCGACGAGCTGAAGCGCGAGATCGAGGACAGCTTCGAGCGGCTGGATCTGGAGGTGATCGACCTGATGCAGGTGCACGCCATCGACCAAGAGCGCACCCTCGGCCAGGTGCTGGCCCCGGACGGGGCCCTGCGGGTCATCGAGGAGTACCGCCGGGCCGGCAAGATCCGCTTCGTGGGCCTGACCGGCCACACCCATCCCGAGATCTTCGCGCAGATGATCGGCGAATACGACTTCGACACCGTACTCAACCCGCTGGGTCCGGTGAACCGGGTGTGGAACGACTTTGCCGCCCCCACCATCGCCGCAGCCCGCGCCAAAAACATGGGGGTCATCGCCATGAAGGTGATGGCCGCCGGCAAGGTGCCCGCCGAGGATCGCAGCCTGTACCTGCGCTACGCCCTCACCCCCCCGGTCGACGTGGCCATCGTCGGCATGGACAGCGTCGAGCAGGTGGAGGAGAACGTGCGGGTGGCCGAAAACTTCACCCCCCTCTCGCAGGTGGAGGAGAAGCAGGTGCTGGCCCGCGCCCTGGAACTGATCCCCAAAACCAAGAAGGAACTGTGGTGGCTGCCCGAGCAGCGCCTGGCCTCGTGATCGCAAAACCGAACCTCTCACCCTCAAGGAGATCAGCCTCGCCGTGAGTGAAGAATCCTACCCCGACCTCAACACCTACCGCCACGAGCTCGTCGTCCAGGAGGACCCGCTCCTCAAGAGCGTGATGCCCGAGGCGGTGGCCCTGGGGCTGCCGGCCATCTCGGTGAGCCCCGACGCCGGCATGACCCTCCATCTGCTGGCCCGCATGATCGGGGCCCGCAAGATCCTCGAGTTCGGGGCCCTGGCCGGGTACTCGGCCATCTGGCTGGCCCGCGCCCTGCCGCGCGAGGGGCGGCTGATCTCCCTGGAACTCGATCCCAAACACGCCCGCGTCGCCCGCTCCAACCTCGCCCGCGCCCGGCTGGCCGACCGCGCCGAGGTGCGCGCCGGCTCGGCCCTGCAGCTGATGGGCGAAGTCTCCAAAGAGGCGCCCTTCGACATGGTCTTCATCGACGCCGACAAGGAGAGCTACCCCCGCTACCTCGACTTTGCCATGGACCACGTGCGCCTGGGCGGGCTGATCGTGGCCGACAACGCCGACGGCAACGGCCACGCCCACGAATCCCTGGAGCCGGGCGACAGTTGGCGCGGCATCCAGACCTACAACCGCCGGGTGGCCAGCGACCGGCGGCTGGTCTCCCATGTGCTGCCCATCGGCGGCTGGCTGGCGGTTTCAGTCAAGGTAGAGGAGTAAAGCGTTGAACCGACCTCCGAAAGAATTCATCCAAGTGCCGCACCAGCAATTACACGACTTCGTCGCCGCCGCCGCCCAGAAGGTGGGGCTGCCCGAGGCAAAGGCCCAGCTGCTGGCCGAACTGCTGGTGGCCAACGACCTGCGCGGCGTCTTCAGCCACGGCACCCAGCAGATTGCCACCTATGCCCGGCTGATGCGCGACGGCCAGCTCAATCCCGACCCGCAATTGCAGGTGGTCAAGGAGACTCCCTGCAGCGTGCTGGTGGACGGGGACGGCGGCCTGGGGTACTTCCCGGCCCACGAGGGCACCCTGCGGGCCATCGAGAAGGCCAAAACCAGCGGCATGGCGACGATGATGAGCCGCAACCACGGCCACTTCGGCGCCGCCGGCATCTACAGCCGGATGGCCATCGGCCACGACCTGATCGCCTACGTCACCTCGGGCCACCAACTCAACCTGCAGCCGGGCCAGCCAATCTTCGACGCCGGCGGCGGCTCCCCCATGTCCTTCCTGGCCCCCACCGACCAAGAGGACCCGCTGGTCCTCGATTTTGGCGCCCTGCACGACCTCTATGCCAACGAGAAGCGCGCCCAGATCACCCCGGTGGCCCCCGGCCTGGTGCTGCGCTGCATCGGCATGGGCGAGATCTGCCAGGCCTGGGGCGGCCTGCTCTCGGGGCTGACCATCTCCCCCAACCCGCCCCGCTGGACCTGGCCAGGCGCCAACCAGGGCGCCCTGGTTGTCCTCCTGCGCCTCGACCTCTTCACCGACCCGGCCGAGTTCAAGCGCCAGATGGACCTCTACGTGCAGCAGGTGCGCCAGCTCGAACCCTTATCCGGCTTCAGCGAGACCCACGTGCCCGGCGGCATCGAGGCGGCCCGCGACCGGCAGTACCGCCAGGAGGGCGTGCCCATCGGCAAATGGCATCAGGACCGGCTCGAATCCCTCGCCGGGGAGCTGGGCCTCGCGGTGCCCTGGCAATGAAACTCTCGGTCTTCACCGACGAGGTCTGCCGCGAGGACCCGGGCCGCGCCCTCGCGCTCATCGCCGGCTGGGGCCTGCAGTACGGCGAGCTGCGCACGGTCAGGACCGGGCGTTTCCCCCTGGTCCCCGACGCCGAGATCGAGGAGTTCCAACACCTGGTCGAGGGCGAGGGCCTGGCCATCTCGGCGGTCTCCCCCGGCTTCTTCAAATGCCCGGTGCACGACCCGCAGGTGCGGCCTCTCCTCGACAGGGAACTGCCCCGCGCCTGCGACTGGGCCCGGCGCCTGGGCACCGACCTGGTCTCCGCCTTCGCCTTCTTGCGCCCGCCGGGCCAGCACCAGCCCCCCGCGCAGGTGATCGATTATCTGGGAGAGATGGCGCACATCGCCGACCACCACGGCTGCCGCCTGGCCCTCGAGAACGAGGCGGTGTGCTGGGGCGGCACCGGCCTGGAGGCCGCCGACCTGATCCGCCGGACCGGATCATCCAACCTCTCGCTGTGCTGGGACCCGGGCAATGCCGCCCGCGCCGGCGCCCCCTGTCCTTTCCCCGACGAGTACCAGCAACTCAAGGATCTGGTCGCCCACGTACACATGAAGAACTTCGACCCCGAAGGCCGGCGCTGGTCGCTGATGGAGCAGGGCGTGGTCGATTGGCCCGGGCAGTTGCGCGCCCTGGCCGCCGACGGGTACCAGGGCTATCTGGTCATCGAGACCCATCTCAACATCAGCCCCGACATGTTCGCCCTGGCCAATCCCGACCTGAGCGACCTGGAGCGCAACACCTGGCGCAACCTCGAATTCGTCAGCGCCTGCCTGTCCGATGCCCTCTGAGAAAAGGCTGGCCACCCAGGCCATCCACGGGGTATTCTGGACCACCGGGGCCACCCTGATTCAGAGCCTCACCCCGCTGCTGCTCTACGCCTTTCTGGCCCCCGAGGAACTGGGCCTCTTCGAGACCGCCCTCACCAACGTCATGCTACTGGCCCTCATCGGCGACCTGGGCCTCAGTTCGGCCCTGGTCCAGTCGCGCCAGGTGGAGGAACCGCATTTCGACACCGCCTTCTGGGCCAATCTCGTCTTTGGCATCGGGCTGACCGGGCTGATCTTTTTGACTGCGCCATTGGTCGCGGCGCTCCAGGCCCCCGAAAACCCCGACCTCTTCCAGCACATCTACGCCTACCTCGCCCTGCTCATCCCCTTTGCCTCGATCTCAGGCATCTTCCGCTCGCGGCTGCAGCGGGAGTTGGACTTCCGCCACCAGGCCCTGGCCGAGGTGGTCTCCATCCTGCTCTTCCTCTTCACCATGGCCCTGCTGATCTGGGCCCAGTACGGCATCTGGAGCGTGGTGATCGGCTCGGTGGTGCGCGAGATCGCCCTGTTGGCCAGCCTGGCCTGGTCGGCGTCCTGGCGGCCCCGCTTCTCCTTCAGCCAGGCGGCCCTGCGCGAGATCCTGCCCTACAGCCTGCACCTGACCGGCTCGCGGGCGCTCAACTATCTGAGCAGCAACCTGCCCCGGTTCCTGATCACCCGGCTCCTGGGAGCCACGGCCATGGCGTACTACAGTTTTGCCGGCCGGCTGACCCTCATCCCCCTGACCCGCCTGTCCACCATCATCACCCGGGTCTCCTTTCCCACCTTTGCCCTCATTCAGGACAACGACGACCTGCTGCGGCGGGGCTACCTCAAGGCGGTGCAGAGTATCGCCCTCTTCGCCTGGCCGCCGCTGCTGGGCCTCTTCGCTTTTGCGCCAGAAGTCCTCCTCCAGATACCGGGCATGACGCCGGCCCTGCTGGTGCTGCGCCTGCTGGTCATCGCCACCCTGTTCAA
Organism: Candidatus Latescibacterota bacterium; assembly: GCA_020852055.1. Classification (GTDB taxonomy): domain Bacteria; phylum Latescibacterota; class UBA2968; order UBA8231; family UBA8231; genus SICG01. The sequence continues at coordinate 10,486 of JADZBP010000284.1, read as the reverse complement.
GGCCGTAGGGGTGGTGGTGGGCTCCATCTTCATGGCCAAGGGCAAGGCCAACTGGTCCCTGTACTGGTCCCTCTTCAGTGTGGTGGTGCTGATCCCGGCCATGTACTGGACCGTGCCCTACGGCATCGAAGGGGTCAGCGCGGCCATCGCCTTCACCTCGCTGCTCTTCCTGGTGCTCTCGCAGCACTACGCCAACCAACTGATCAGGCTGCCCTTCACCGCCTTCCTCGCCGCCTTGGGCCGCCCCTCGCTGGTGGCCCTGCCGGTGATGGCGGCCCTGGCCGGGGCCCGCTACCTCCTGCCCAGCGGCACCCGGTGGGCCCTGATCACCGGCGGCCTGCTCGGCGCCGGGGCCTACCTGCTGGGCCTGCGGCTCTTTGCCTGGGACCTGTGCCGCCAGTACTGGCGCGGTTTCCGCGGCCGGGCCGCCGCCGGGCCGGCCTCCGCCTGAACCTCCCGCTCCTTTGCGCAGAAGAGCCCGGTAGAGTATGTTTTAGGGGCTAAAACCGACTTTCTATTTTCGAAAAAAAGGAGCGAAACATGGGCAGCAAGAACACCAAGACCGCGCGCAGCACCCGCAAGGCCGCCCCGGACAAGACCAACGGCCAGCACGAGACCGGCACCCTGCGGCTCAAGACCGGGTTGGCGGAGATGCTCAAGGGCGGGGTTATCATGGATGTGGTCACCGCCGACCAGGCCAAGATCGCCGAGGACGCCGGCGCGGTGGCGGTGATGGCGCTGGAGCGGGTGCCCGCCGATATCCGCAAACACGGCGGCGTGGCGCGTATGGCCTCCATCGAGAAGATCCGCGAGATCATGAAAGCCGTGAGCATCCCGGTGATGGCCAAGGTGCGCATCGGCCACTTCGTCGAGGCGCAGATGCTCCAGTCCATGGGCGTCGACTACATCGACGAGAGCGAGGTGCTCACCCCGGCCGACGAGACCTTCCACGTCGACAAGTTCGCCTTCACCGTGCCCTTTGTCTGCGGCTGCCGCAACCTGGGCGAGGCCCTGCGCCGCATCGGCGAGGGAGCGGCGATGATCCGCACCAAGGGCGAGGCCGGCTCCGGCAATATCGTCGAGGCGGTGCGCCACATGCGCTGCGTCAACGACGAGCTGCGCCGCCTCACCACCCTCGGCGCCGAGCAGCTGATGAGCGCCGCCAAGGAACTGGGCGCCCCCTACGAACTGGTGCGGCTGGTGGCCAAGACCGGCAAGTTGCCGGTGCCCAACTTCGCCGCCGGCGGGGTGGCCACCCCGGCCGACGCCGCCCTGATGATGCAGTTGGGCGCCGAGGCGGTTTTTGTCGGCTCGGGCATCTTCAAGTCCGGCGATCCGGAGCAGCGGGCCAAGGCCATTGTCCAGGCCACCACCCACTACGACGACCCGAAGGTGCTCATCCGCGTCTCCGAGAACCTGGGCGAGGCCATGGTGGGCATCGATATCCACACCCTCGCCGAGGACCAGCTGCTGCAGACCCGTGGCTGGTAAGCGCCCGCTGATCGGGGTCCTGGGCCTGCAGGGCGACTACCACGCCCACGGCCGTATGCTCGAAGCGGCCGGGGCCCGGACGCAGGTGGTCAAGAAGACCGAGCAGTTGCGCCGGGTGCAGGGGTTGGTTATTCCGGGCGGGGAGAGCACGGCGCTGATCAAACTGATGGACGCCGGCGACTGGTGGGAGTCCCTGCGGATTTTTGCCGGGGCCGGCAAAGCCATCCTGGGCACCTGCGCCGGCATGATCCTCCTGGCCAGCGAGGTGCTCAATCCGCCGCAGAAGTCCCTGGGCCTGATCGACGCCACCGTCGAGCGCAACAGCTACGGCCGGCAGGTGGAGAGCTTCGAAGGCACGGGCACCTTTGGCACCGGCAGACAGGAACGCCCCCTGCCGATGATCTTCATCCGCGCCCCCCGCATCCGCCGCCTCGGCCCCCGGGCCAAGGCCCTGGCCTTCTGCCGGGGCGACTGCGTGCTGGCCCGCCAGGGCCCCGTCCTGGTGGCTTCCTTCCACCCTGAACTGACCGCTGACCTGACGGTGCACCGCTACTTCATCGGCATGGTCGCCTGACCCCCGCCCCCGTGCGGGGGTTTTCTTTTTGTGTCGCGGTTTTGAGCCAATCTCCCGCCGCGCTATACTTACAGGTAACGCCCATTCGTTTCACCCGTTCTCGAGGAGCGCGTCCATGCAGACACTGCTCTGGGGGATATTCCTGTTCGCCCTGGCTGGCCTGGAGCCCGCCGCCGCCCAGCCAGGACCGGTGCGGCAATTCACCGGTCTCGCCACCCTCAACCTCAACCTGGCGGATCGGGAAGGCCTGGAACTCAACAAGATGCGGCGGGGCGACAGCCCCTTCTCCAATCTGGCGCTGACCCTGTTCGGGGATGTGATCTTCGCCCCGCGGCTGGCCCTCTTCAACCAGCTGCTCATCGACCCTTCGAGCCGGTCCACCGCCAGCCTGTCCACCTATCTCAACACCTACCTGCGCTACACCGTCTTCAGGGGCTCCGAGGCCGACCTGCACCTGCAGGCCGGCAAGTTGCCCACCCCCTTCGGCGCCTGGGGCCCGCGCGCCTACCAGGACAAGAACCCGCTGGTGGGCCTGCCGCTGATGTACCACTACTTCACCTCGCTGCGCGCCAACCAGGTTCCCGCCAACCACGCCGACCTGCTGGCCCACCGCGGCCAGGGCCAGAACTCCAGTTTCACCGGCTTCAAAGGGGGCGGGGCGTCCCAGCCCTTCAACGGCCTGCCCATGATCTACGATCCCTGCTGGGACTTTGGCGCCGAGGCCATCGGTTCGCTGTGGCGCTTCGAGTACCTGGTGGCCCTCACCCAGGGCACCCTTTCCGATCCGCGCTCCAGTCCGGGGGACAACAACAAGGGCCGGCAGCTGGCCGCCCGGCTCGGTCTGGTGCCGGCCACGGGCCTGGTGCTGGGCGCCTCCTATGCGCGTGGCCCCTATCTGGACCGGAGTGTGGCCCCGGCCCTCGAAGCCGGCGAGCAGGTGGAGGACTACTACCAGCAGCTCATCGGGGCCGATGCCGAGTACAGCCTCCGCCGCTTCAAGGTGATGGGCGAGGTCGCGCGCATCTGGTGGGAGGTGCCCAATATCACCGAGGAATTGCAGACCTCCGGCTTTTACCTCGAAGGCAACTACACCCTGCGCTGCCGGTTGCGGGCGGCCCTGCGCTACAGCGGGTTGCGTTTTTCCAAGATCGGCGATGGGGCCGGCAGTCAGGTGCCCTGGGACTACGATGTGGACCGCTGGGAGGCCGGCCTGAGTTATCCCCTGTACGAGGGCGTGCTGGGCAAACTGGCCTGGCAACACACCCGCCTCGACCAGCCCGGCGCCGAGGGTCGGAGGGTGTTGACCCTGCAGATCAACTCTTCTTTCTGAGGATAGCCATGCGCGCGATGTGCAGACTGTGCGGCCTGGCCCTGGTCCTGGCGCACCTGGCCTTCGGCCCGGCCGGAGCGGGGACCATCACCGGAACCGTGGCCCTAAAACCGGCCGCCAAGTCGAAGATGCCCCCCCGCTACTACCTGGGGCCCTACCGCTCGGCCCGCGGCGAGTCGACCGACACCACGGCCTTTGGCGAGGTGGTGGTGGTGCTCCAGGGCGAGGGGCTCAACCGGAACCTCGCCCCACCCGCCCAGCCCCTGCAGATGGTGCAGAAGGGCCAGCAATTCATCCCGCGTGTCCTGCCGGTACTGGTGGGCACCACGGTGGAGTTTCCCAACCAGGACAACTTCTACCACAATGTCTTCTCGGTGGCCGGCGGCGAGCGCTTCGACCTGGGCCGCTTCGGCCAGGGCGGCTCGGCCATCCAGACCTTCAGCCGGCCGGCGGTGGTGGTGATCCACTGCGAGATCCACGCCGACATGAAGGCCTACATCCTGGTGCTGGATAACCCCTTCTTCACAACGCCCGATGCCGGCGGACACTTCCGGCTCAACGAGGTGCCCGCCGGCACCTACACCCTCAAGGCCTGGCATCCCACCCAGGGCGAACAGGCGGTGCAGATCGTGGTGCCGGCAACGGGAACCATCGAGGTGGGGCTGTCGCTGTGAGCCGGTCTCCGGGACGTGCCGGCTTCACCCTGCGCGCCCGGATGCTGCTTTTCACCTTCGGGGTGGTGGTCGCCCTCCTGGGCCTCTCCCTGGCGGTGATCCGCCTGTACGTAAAACAGCGGGTCCACTCTGAACTGGCCCGGGACCTGGAAAAGACCCACCAGGTCTTTGAGCGCTTCCTGCACGAGCGCGGCCTGTGGCTGCGCTCCCAGAGCCTGGTGGTGGCTGAGGACCCGCGCTTCAACGCCACCGTCGACATCCCCGCCGCTGATCCCGAATACCAGGCCCGCACCGCCATCCGCGAGGCCAAACGCTTCCAGGCCCTCATCGGCAGCCCGCTCTTCACCGTCACCGACCGCAGCGGCCGCGCCCTGGCCCGGATCCGCATGGCCCGGCCCGCCGCCCCAACCGGGAACCATCCCTGGCTGGACGGGGCCCTGGCTGGCAAGGCGACCACCGGCACCTGGCGGGTGGACGGCCGAGATTATCAGGTGGTGGCCGTGCCGGTGCGGCGGGAAGGGGAGGTGCTGGGCGCCCTGATCGGCGGTTTCCTCGGACACCCCCCCGGAGCCGGGCTGGACCAGTTCCTGCTGGCCTGGGGCGAGGCCGCCACCACGGGCCGGATGGTGGGCGGCGGTGAGGCCGACAGCCTGGCGGTGCTGCTGGGCAAACTCCAGCTGGGTCTGGGCGCCGATCTGCTGGGGGTGGCCGACCCCCGGGCCCGCCTGCTCGACCTGGTGGTGTACCAGACCGGGTACGGCGAGCAACTGGCCGCCACTCCGGGGGTGGCCGAGGCCCTGGCAGGTGGTGAGCACCAGGGCCTTTATACCGAGGAGGGCCGCCTCTTCCAGGTGGTGAGTGTGCCGGTCTTCTCCCAGGATCAGATCATCGGTACCCTGAGCACCGGCTACGAGATCGACGACCGCCTGGCCCGGCAGCTGCAGGCCATGACCCTCAGCGAGGTGACCTTTGCCGCGGCGGGCCGGGTCCTGGCCGCCACCGGTGCCCCGGCGGCCCGCCGCCTGCTCGAGACCCGGCTGGGCGAGTGGGCCGGGCGCAGTGGCGGGCCCTTCGAGATGGCGCTGGACGGGGTGACCTACCTGTCGCTGGCCTACCCCTTTGGCCAGGGTTTCTATCTCATTCAGCGTTCCCTGGACGAAGCCACCGAGTTCCTGCGCCAGCTGGAGCAAGTCTTATTGGTGGTCGGCGCCGGGGTGCTGGTGATCGCCGCCCTGTTCAGCCTGGTGGGGGTGGGCCGCATCGCCCGGCCGGTGGAGGCCCTGGTCGAGGGCACCCGCCGGCTGGCGGCCGGCGAGCTGGGCCACCGGCTGCAGGTGTCCACCGGGGGCGAACTGGGCGAACTGGCCGACTCCTTCAACCACATGACCGCCAGCCTGGATCACTCGCGCGAGGCCCTGGCCGAGTCGGAGCGCCGTTACCGCGACCTCTTCGACAGCGCCCAGGACCTGGTCTATACCACCGATCTGGAGATGCGCCTCACCTCGGTGAACCGGGCGGGCCTGGAATTTCTGGGGCGCGCCGAAGCCGAGGTGCAGGGCCGGCCCTTCTACGAGCTGCTGATTCCCGAGGATGCCCGGCGCCTGGAGGAGGAAGACCGCCAGTTGCCTCCGGGGGCGATGCGGCCGGTTTTTGAGGCCCGTTTCTCGCAGGGCAAGGGCCAGCAGGCGGTGCTCGAGGTGGTGTCGCGCTGGATCACGGAAGGCGGGAAGCCGGTGGGCACCCACGGGGTGGGCCGCGACCTGACGGCCCGCCGCGAGCGCGAACAGGCCACCCAGCGCTTTCGCGAGCAGTTGGCCCAGGCCGAGAAGTTGCGCGCCCTGGGCGAGATGGCCGCCGGTGTGGCCCACAACTTCAACAACCTGCTCACCGTGGTCCTGGGCAATGCCGAGATGACCGAACTGCGCCCGGACCTTCCCGAGGCCGTGCGCCAGGACCTGCGGCGGATCAGCGAGGCAGCCCGCCGCTGTGCCGCCATCGTGCGCCGCATCCAGACCTTTGGCCGGCCCATCGACCTGAACAAGAAGGCGCCGGTGGACCTGCACCAGGTGGTGCGCGACACGGTGGACATCACCCGGCCCCGCTGGAAGACCGAGCCCGAACGCCAGGGCCGCGCCATGCGTATCGACCTGGCGCTGGAGCCGGTGCCCCTCATCGCCAGCCAGGGCTCGGCCTGGGAGGAGATCCTCTCGAACCTGATCTTCAACGCCGTGGACGCCATGCCCCGGGGCGGCATCATCACCATCGGGGTGGCCAGTGCCGGCCAGGAGGTGGTGCTGCGGGTGACCGATACCGGCGTGGGTATGGATGAGCAGACCCGGCAACGGGTCTTCGAACCCTTTTTCACCACCAAGGGCCCGGAGCAGGGCACGGGGCTGGGGTTGAGCACGGTATGGGGTCTGGTGCAGGGTATGGGAGGGCAGGTCGAACTGGACAGCGAACCAGGCCGGGGCACCACCCTGGCCATCCGGGTGCCACTTTCCCCTCCGGCAGCACCTGCCTCGCCGGAAGAGGCCGCCCCCGTGCCGGCCCGGCCGCTGCGCCTGCTGGTGGTGGACGATGAACCGCTGGTCCTCGAACTACTGCCGGCGCTGCTGCAGGGCCACCAGGTAGACACCGCCTGCGGCGGGGAGGAAGGCCTGCAGGCCCTGGAGCGGCAGACCTACGACGCGGTGATCACCGACTGGGTGATGCCCCAGACCTCGGGGCTGGAGATCATCGCCGCCGCACGCCGCGCCCCCGGCACGGTGGTGGTGTTGATGACCGGCTGGCAGCAGCGGGGCACTACCACCGACCCCTTGCAGGGCGTGGACCTCGTTCTTCCCAAACCCTTCGAGCGGGTTGATGTGGAGCGCCTGCTGCAGCAGATCTGGCAGGAACTCAACCGGCGCCAGCCCCCTGCCTGAGCCAAACGCCTCGGGCAGCTCTTACTCATAATGGAGATGACATGAAAATCCTGATCACCGGTGCGGGCGGCTATCTCGGGCAGGGCCTGGTTCTCCCCTTTGAGGGCCAGGGCGAACTGCGGCTGATGGATGTGGTGGATTTTCCGACGCCCCACGAGAAGGTGCTGGGCAGCGTCGCCGATCTGGACACCGTGCAGCGGGCTACCGAGGGGGTCGACGCCCTGGTCATCGCCCACATGGCCTCGCGGCAGGCCGGCGCTTACGAGACCACCGCCCTGCCCTACGAGGTCAACGTCAAGGGCACGGCCAACCTCTTCTTCGCCGCCGTCCAGCACGGCATCAAGAAGGTCGCGCTGATCTCCAGTATCGGGGTGGTGCACTACTACCAGCAGCGGGGGGAGTTTCTCAGCCGCGACCTGCCCCTGCGCGGCGAGGGGGTCTACAGCCAGACCAAGATCTGCCAGGAGATCATCGCCCAGCAATACCACTGGGAATTCGGCATCGGCGTGGCCGCCATCCGGCCGGCGTACATCACCGACATGGACACCGCCCGCGACAAGTACGGCCGCCAGGCTGAGGAGGCCAACTGGCAGTTCGTCGACCGCCGCGACATCGGCGAGATCGCCCGCCGGGCGCTGCTGCTGCCCGACCTGGGTTTCGAGATCTTCTGGGCCCTCAGCACCCCCATGGCCGCCAAACACGCGGACATGGAGCACACCTACCGCCGCCTCGACTGGAAACCCCGCTACGACTTCTCCAACCTCAAGCAAGACCTGAGCTGAGAACCTGCGCTCTCAACCCAGATAGCGAATCCGCCGGTGCACGTCGGTGTTGATGGAGTGATAGGGCAGCATCAGATTGCCGGCGCGGAACAGGGACTGGCGGATGTACTCGAGGTCGTCGTGGCCCACCGCCGTGCTGAAGATGGGCAGCAGGTACTCGATACCCGTGGCCGAAGGCTGCATTCCTTCGGCGTCGTAGAACGAAGGGTGGACCTGGCGGGCGTGGATATGACCCCAGCGGTCGCGCAGCCGGTTGGCGTCGAAGCTGTCCACATAGAATCCCTGGGTCTTGTTCCACTGCAGTACCGCCAGGGTGTTGCTCTGGCCCTCCAGTAACATCTCCACCGCCTTGCCGCCCAACTGGGCGGCATAGGTGCGGTCGAAGAGCACGGGCCGGCCGCCCCGCTGGGTGTGGCCCACCTTGCGGGTGAAGATGGCGTCGCGGGCCTTGTCGCCGCGGCGCTTGCTGCGGAAGTACTCGTCGCCGATCTCCTGCACCAGGAACTGCCGCAGGGCCTCGGCCGCCCCGCTCAGGGCGACATTGCCGGCCGGGTCGGTGCTCTGGGTCACCGCCCCCAGCTCGCGGCCCTGTTCGTCGATCACTCCCTCGCCGCAGACAATGACCACGTTCTTCTGCAGGTCGTACAGCTCCTTGACCCGCTCCACCAGGATCTTGGTGCGCACCGGACATTCGGGGATCAGCACCAGGTCGGGCTGGCCGTAGGCCGAGCCCAGGGCGATATATCCCGAGTTCCGGCCCATCACCTCGATGATGGCGATGCGGCGGTGGCTCTCGGCGGTGGTGCGCACCCGCTGCACCCCCTGGGCCGACTCGAAGACCGCGGTGGCGTACCCGGGGGTCACGTAGTTGACCATGTACTCGCGGTCGAATTTCACCCGGCCCGGCCGGCGGAACACCCGCTCCTTCCCGCCCTCCTCCTCGTGCTGCCACTCGTCCACTTCGCTGGGATAGTTGAGGCCCAGGTCGTTGTCGATGGTCTTGGGCGCCAGCACCGCCGGCAGCCGCTCGGCCAGAGGCTGCATGCCATTGATGGTGCCATCCCCCCCCACACAGATCAACCCCTCGATCTGCAGCTGTCCCAACCGCCCCGCCACCTGGTCGAGCAGCGCCGTGTTGCGGTTGTCGACGTAGTCGCGCGAGGCCCCCAGCAGGGTGCCGCCCATGGTGGCGTCCAGTTCGGGGATGGGGCGGAAGAGCGGGTTGAGATGTACATGGGGCAGCCGCGGGTTGAGCAGGCTGCTGAACCCCTTGATGAACCCGTACACCTCCACCTGCAACTGGCTGGCCCGCACCACGGCCCCGTAAATCGTGGCGTTGAGCGCCGGGGTATCCCCCCCGGCGGTCAGGATGCCGATCCGCTTCATATGCTGCCTCCGCAGTTATGCGCTTCAGCCTGGCAGGGAGATGGGCACCTCGCGCCCCAGCCGGGAGGATTCGTACAACCCGTCGAAAATCAGGTTGGTGTAGAGGAAGGTCTCGGCCGGCACCGGCGAGGGCTGGCCTTTGCTGATGGCCTCGACGAACTGCCCCACCGCGTAAGGGACCTCGATGCTGCCGGGGGGCAGGGTTCCGGGATCGACATCCTGCAGGTCGCCGTAGCCGCCCCGGCGCAACCGCAGCTTGGGGCCAGGACCAAAGGGCCGCAACTCCACCGAGCCGCGCTGGCCGGCGATGCGCATCTGCCACTGCTCGTCGAAGTCGATGGCCCAGGCGTGGGCGAAGAAGAGGGTGATGCCCCCTTCGAGCCGCACATAGGCGGTGCCGAAATCCTCCACCGAGAACTTGGCCGGGTCCCATTTGCCGTCGGGCGAATGGCCAAAGGTGTTGTCGGCGGTGCCCGAGACCGTCAGCGGTTTGGGGTGGCCCAGCATATTGAGCACCGCGTCGAGGGTGTAGACGCCGTTGTCCATCAGCGCCCCGCCCCCGGCGGTGTCCTGCTGGATGAAGGTGCCCCCCGGAATGCCGCGGTGCTGCCAGCCGATGGCCTCGGCGTAGTAGATGCGGCCCAGATCCCCCCGCTGGATGGCCTGGCGGGCCGCCAGGATCTCGGGCATGAAGCGCCACTTCATCTCCACCATCAACATCTTGCCGCTTTTCCGCGCTGCCTGCACCATCTGCCAGCTCTGGGCGGTGGTGGCGGCCATGGGTTTCTCCACCAGCACGTGTTTGCCCGCTTCCAGGGCCGCCACCGTGGGGGCGCAGTGGGCCTGGTTGAAGGTGCAGACGCTGACCGCGTCCACCTCCTTGAGGGCCAGCAATTCGCGGTAGTCGCCAAAGGCGTGCTGGGCGCCCCAACTGTCGGCCGCCGCCCTGGCCTTGTCGGGGAAGATATCGGCCACCGCCACGATCTTGGCGTCGGACCGCTGCAGGTACCCTTTGGCGTGGGCCTGGGAGATGCCGCCCGCGCCGATGATGCCGATGCCGATAGTCATCGTTGATGGCTCCTTTCTCGCTTACAGGATCAGTTCGTCGGCCGGTTCGTAGGGACTGGTGCGCGGGTTCCACTCCTTGCCGCAGATCTGGCTCATCACCACCCACTCGCCGGGGCTGAGGTTGCCTTGGTGGTGATAGAGGAAGCGCTCGAGCCCAGCCGAAGCCGCCGACTCCAACAACATGCGCAGGTCCCGCGCCGACATCGGGTCGCCGTCGTGCGGGAAACGGCCGGTGTCCAGCCAGGGCACGATGCGGG
>JADZBP010000283.1 GCA_020852055.1 Candidatus Latescibacterota bacterium | reverse complement strand
TACTCGAACTGCAGGAGCAGTGGCCCCAGCCGGTCTCCCAGCGGGCGCATCACCTGCAGGAACTCCTCCATCTCGCCCTGGCAATCGACCAGGTTTTTTTCGTGGGTGATGACGCGGGGGACCTTGGCGGCAAAACGGAAGGATTCGGGGGTGAGGCGCAGCCATCCCTCCACGGCCCGCGCCGAGGGCACGCGGTACCAGGTAGAGTCGATCTCCACCGCGCCGAAAACCTCGGCGTAGTGGGCGATATACTCCTGGGACGGACAGCCCGGCGGATAGATCAGCCCCTCCCAGTCGGGATTGGTCCAACTGGTGGTGCCCAGGTGCAGCTTGGCCGGCAACCCGGCCTGCACCTGCCGCAACCGCTCCGCATCGCGCGGCTTGGGCAAGAGATGGGCGAAGAGATCCTGTTGGGTAGGCATATGGATTATCGCGTTGGAGAGCGACGCGCTGCGGCGGGGAGATGACCCTGGAAGCCTTTCCCTGGGGAGTGGCGGGGCAGGGAAGGACGCGGGAGGGGATGAGGGGAGAGCGGAGCGATAGCGAGCAGGGTGGCAAGTCCGCGCCTTGGGAAAGGCTGGAACGGGTCGCTCCCCGACGCTACCAGCAGCCACTACCCCGCAGTCTTCTCGTCCAGCATCTGCAAGGCCCGCTCCCGGCCCACCAGGCGCACGAAGGAGCCGAAACGCGGCCCCCGTTCCTGGCCCAGCACCACCTCGTAGAAGAGGCGGAAGAATTCCTTGGCCTCGATGCCCGCCTCCCGCGCCAGGTCGAAGGGCAACCCCTGCAGGGTCTCCTCGTCCTGGGCCTCGGTGGCGGCCAGGCGCTGGCGCAGCTGGACGAGCAGTTGCAGCTCCTCCGGGGTGGGCACGCGGAACTTCTTGTTGGGCAGCTCGAAATCCCGGTAGTAGTTGAGCCCCTTTTCGACCAGGGCCTGCACCACCTCCAGGTACTGGTGTACCTGGGGATCGTAGCGCCCCAGGTAGTCCAGCAGTAGCTCCCGCGAGTCGGAGCCCAGGGCCGAGATCAGGTTGTTCACCACCGAGAAGTTCACCAGGGCCTGGTACTGGGGCACCTGGCTGCCGGCGGCGAAGAGGTGCCAGACATCCTGCTCCGGCCGCGCCTCCTCGGCGACTTCGGGATAACGCCGCAGGGACTCCAGGTACTCGTCCACGCAGCGGGGCACCACGTCCCAGTAGAGCCGGCGCGCCCGCTTGGGATTCTGGTAGATGTAGTAGAGCAGCGATTCCAGGGGTGCGTACTGCACCCAGGTGTCCACGGTCAGGCCGCGGCCCACACTCTTGGAGATCTTGCGGCCCTCTTCATCGAGGAACAACTCGTAGGTCAGACCCACCGGCGGCTGCCGGCCCATCAGACGCACGATACGCCCCGAAAGCCTGGCCGAATCGATCAGGTCCTTGCCGTACATCTCGTAATCAACTTCATAGGTGTACCAGCGCAGGGCCCAGTCCACCTTCCAGCCCACCTTGGCCTTGCCGCCCAACACCGACACCTCGCCCTGTGCCCCGCAGCCCAGGCCTTCCTCCCCCTTGCCGTCGCAGACAAAACGCACCGTGCGCCGCTCGGGGTGGTAGGCGGTCACCCGGGTGGCGTTCACCGAGGAGCAGGAGGGACAGATGGGGAAGAAGGGCGACCAGTCGCTCTGGTTCTCCTCGCGCAGGGTGGGCAGGATGAGGGCGCGCACCTCCTCGGCCTTCTCCAGCAGGATACCCAGGCCTTCGTCGAAATCGCCGCGGGCGTACGCCTGGCTGGAGCTGAGGAATTCGTACTCGAAACCGTAGGTGTCGAGGAACTCGCGCAGCTTGTTGTTCATGTGCCCGCTGAAGCTCTCGCAGCAGCCGTACGGGTCGGGGATGCGGCACAGCGGCTTGCCCAGATGCTGGGCCAGCATCTCGGGCTGCGGCATATTGAGGGGCACCTTGCGCAGGCCGTCCATATCGTCGCTGAAGGCCTGCAGCCGGGTGGGCATGCCGCTCAGCTGGGCAAAGGCGCGGCGCACCCAGGTGGTGCGGGCCACCTCGGCAAAGGTGCCGATATGCGGCAGACCGCTGGGGCCGAAACCGGTCTCGAAGAGCACGGTGTGACCTGCGGGCAAGGGGCGGTGCTTGAGGATCTGCCGGGCCTCGTCAAAAGGCCAAGCCTTGTAGTCGCTCATGGGGATCTCGCGTGGCTGGACGTCGGAGGTAGGACAGTTTGGCAACCATCACCGCCCGCAGGCAGCGACAGCCGGAAGACACGCCCGGCCTGCGGGCGCGGTAACGCGGGGAGGGCGGGACTAGGCGGCGGTGTTAGCGGTTGCGGAAGGTGATGCGTCCGCGGCTCAGATCGTAGGGGGAGAGGGCAACGGTGACCTGATCGCCGGGCAACACGCGGATATAATACTTTCGCATCTTCCCGGAGATATGGGCCAGGATTTCGTGGCCGTTTTCCATCTCCACCTTGAAGAAGCCGTTGGGCAGGGCTTCTTTGACCACTGCCTGGACTTCTATCGCGTCTTCTTTGGCCATCTTCCATCCCTGAGGGGAAAAATAAAAGGCGAACCGCTGTCTGAGATTCCCCCGAAAACCTCGTCCGGCTCGCCAAAGTCCGCAGTGCTGCCTGCGCGTGGAGGAAATCTCAGCAGGTCATGCGCAATCCCCGAAATGAGGTGTGCATTGCAACGGCCTGTTAGAGAGATAATTAAACCATTATAAGAGGGAAAGTCAACGCTCTAACCTCAAGGCCGGAATTTCTGGATGCGGTTGTTGAAGGTGTCGGCCACGTAGAGATAACCCTCGGCATCGCGGGTGATGCCGCCGGCCACCACCTGGCGGTGGGCCGTGGCGCCGGTGAGCAGGTCTTCGACCACCTCCACCGTGCCTGCCAGGCGAAAAGCCCCCTCGCCATCGCCGGCCCGGCCCCAGGAGGTGAGAAAACGGCTGTGGCGGAATACCGCGACGCTGCTGGACCCGGCGTCGAGCACAAAAACCCGCGAGGCGGCTTCGTCCACCGCAAAGTCGAGGGGCCGCTGCAACAGCCCCGACCCGCTGTCCTCCGATGAAAGCGGATCGCGCCCCACCACCATCACCGCCTCCCCCCGTTCGGGACCCGAGTAGGCCACCAGGCGGGGAGCCTGCCATTCGCTGTCGGTGAACAGGTGGGGGAAGACCAGCACCGCAAAGTTGCTCTTCCAGAAATGCAGACTGGAAGCCGGCAGGCTGGGCAGGGGATAGTGGGCCAGCAGTTCCCCCTGGGGGTTGAACTGGTAGAGCTGATTGAGGCCCTCAATGAAGACCTGCCCTTCGGCATCGATGGCCAGATGGCGGGCAAAGATCCCTTCGAGGGGATGGGTCCAGATCCGCCGGCCCCGCCCGTCGAACTTGGTCCACTGGCTGCGGGGCGGCTTGCCTTTCTCGCGCACGCTGTAGACGACATACAGATTGTTGAAGTGGTCTACGGCCAGGGACGGCGTCGCCAGCGAGACCGCCTCCAGGCAGGCCACCGGGCCCGGGTCCAGCCCCCAACTGCCCAGGGTGTGGCCGGCCCGATCGAAACGCTCCACCCGGGCAGCGCCGGCCCCCGCCACATAAACCACCCCCTGCCCATCCACGGCCAGGCAGGTGGGCAGGAACCCCGAGGGCAGGTGCCAGACCCCCATCAGCCGGTGGAAGCCGCCCTCCACCTCGCTGCTGGTCAGCACCCGCGCCGCCCGACCCGGCCGGCTGTGGTTGAGCAGCAGGCGATAGCGGTAGGCGGTGTCGGCGACCAGATCCGTATCCACCGCTGTGGTCTCGGCCACACTCTCGCGGCGGAAGAGGGAGACGAATTCCTGGTCCGGACCGGCGGCGCGTTGGACTTCGTAGGCGAGGAAGAGGGAGGAGGGGGCCTGGTTCCAGCGCAGCTGCGCCGAGGCGGTGGCGCTGTCGAACTCCACCTGCAGCACCGGGGCGTCGACGGCCGGGCCGCTCCGCCCGCCGGACGCCGCACAGGCACACAGGACCACCGCTAGAAAGAAGTAGCGCATCACAGACGAAGGATACACCTCCGGCAAAGGCATTGTCAAGGAGAACAAAGGGTTGGGAAAAGACCAGCAGAGCTATTAAATTCCCTTCTATGAATCCCCCCTGCCTCCGGCGCCGCCGCTCTTTCTGGACGAGACCCGGCATGGGTAGAGCTCTCGGAGCCTTCGCCGCCGGCCTAATCTTGTTGTTGGCGGGGCCGGCCCTGGCCCACAACGGCAGCATCGCTGTTGCCGTGCCGGTGGCTGGCATCACCCTCGACGGCGACTTTTCCGACTGGCCCGATGGCCTGACCTCCTACCCCATCACCCTGCCCGAATATGGGGATCTGCCCCAGAGCCCTGCCGATCTGCACGCCGCTTTCCGCATCGGCTATAATGCCGCGCAGAACGCCCTGTACCTGGCCCTGGAGGTGCAGGACGAATCCGTGGTCCTGGCCCGGAGCGGGGGCAACTGGAACAACCAGGACGGCTGCGACTTCTACCTGGACATCGATCATCTGGGGCTGGATTCCCCGGTGCGCCAGTACGCGCTGTGGGGCAATGTCCTCAACTTCTTCGGCTCACAGGGAACCCTGGGCCGGCCCGAGGATATCCAGCTGGTCCAGCAGCGCTCGGCCCACGGCCGCCAGTACGAGGCCCGCCTGGATGTGGGCGCGGTCTCCGGCGGCCGGGTCGCGCTGCGCCCGGGCCTCATCCTGGGGCTGGATGTGTCGGTGAGCGACAAAGACGAGGACGGCTCCTACTCCTGGCTATCCTGGGGCCGGGGGGTGAGCAAGAACTTCTTCCCCGACCGCCGCGGCGACGTGTTGCTGGTGGCCACCGGAACGCCGCAGGCACCGCTCAAGGGCCGCATCGCCTGGGAGGACACCCGCACCGGCATCAAACGCGGCAAGGCCCAGATTATGCCCGTGGGCACTGAGGGTTTTCCCCTGATCGCCAACGCCGACGTGGCCGGGCAGTTTGCCGTGGACCTGCCCGCCGGCGCCTACCGTATCCAGCTGGCCGGGGAAGAGGCCGGCGCCTCGTCCCAGCTCATCCAGGTGAAACCCGGCAGCCAGACCAACACCGAGATCCTGGCACCCCTGGTCCGGGGTGAGGTGATCGCGGCCGGGCCGGGCCGCACCGCCCAGGCCGGCCCCGGACTGCGCCAGGGGTTGTGGCAGACCTTTGGTATCCCCGACGGCCTGCCCTCCCTCAGCATCAACGCCATCTACCAGGACCACCAAGGCGCGCTGTGGTTCGCCACCCGGGCCGGGGTGAGCCGCTACGACGGCAAAGAGTTCACCACCTTCTCCAGGGAAGACGGCCTGCTCGACAACGTGTTCACCGCCTTCCTCGAAGACCGCCAAGGCCGGCTGTGGATCGCCACCGTCGACCACGGGGTGAGCTGTTACGACGGGCGGTCTTTCACCAACTACACCACCCAGGACGGCCTGGTCGACAACCAGGTCAGCAGCCTCCTCGAAGACCGCCACGGCAATCTGTGGATCGGCACCGGGCGGGGGCTGAGCTGCTACGACGGCAAACACCTCACCAACTTCACCACCGAGGACGGACTGCCGGGAGGCGGGATCCTCGCCATGCTGGAGGATCAGCAGGGCCGGCTGTGGTTCGCCGTCGGGCTCCTGGGGGGGATCTCCGGCAAAGGAGTGAGCTGTTACGACGGAGAACGCTTCACCAATTTCTCCACGCGCGACGGGCTGGCCGACGATAACGTGTTTGCCATGGCAGAGGGCGCCCGGGGGGAGATCTTTTTCGCTACCGCCAAGGGCGTGAGCCGGTTTGAGGGGGAGCACTTCTCGCCGCTTTCCCTCCCCGCCGGACCGGAGTACCCGATGGTGAAATCCCTACTCAGGGACAGCCGGGGGCACCTGTGGTTCGCCCTGTGGGATTCCTCCTCGCAGAAAACCGGCGGGATCAGCCGCTACGACGGTCAGCGCCTGGACCACTTCACCGCCGAGGACGGCCTGGCGAGCAACGAGGTGCCGAGCATCTTCGAGGACCGCGAGGGGTATATGTGGTTCGGCACCTCGGGGGGGGGCCTGAGCCGGTACGACGGGGAGCGCGTCACCCTCCTCACCACCGCCAACGGGCTGGTCGGCGACGATGTGCGCGCCCTGATGGAGGACCGACAGGGCCGGATCTGGATGGCCACTACCGGCGGGGTCAGCCAGTGGGATGGACACCGCTTCACCAACTACACCTCCCGCGACGGGCTGGCCGATGACGTCGGGCGCGCCCTGAGGGAGGACCGACCGGGCCGGAGCTGGATGGCCAC
>JADZBP010000282.1 GCA_020852055.1 Candidatus Latescibacterota bacterium | reverse complement strand
GGCGGAACAGGGGGCGGCCGGCAAGGTCGAGCACCTCGATGGTCACCGCGGCCCGTTCCACCCCCAAGAGGACATAGGTGATCTGCACCTTGTCGTTGACGTGGTCGCCGTTGGGCGTAATGATCCGGGGCCGCAGATCCACGGACCGGAGCACACGCAGCCGCGGCTCGGCGGAGACCATCTGGAAGGTGTTGCTGGCGACCTCCGGGTTGGCATCCCCCGAGGCGATGGTCTGCGGCAGCGCATCGCTCCCGATGGCGAAGACTTGGCCGGTGAAGAAAACGCTCGCCTGGTAGATAGCGCCTCGCAGCCACAGGCGCACCGGGAGATTGTGCTCGGGGTCGATCCGCCGCGAGGGGAAGTAGACCCTGACCCTGCCAGCGGCCACGTTGGCCACCGAGTCCGGCGCCACCGGGGACAGCGGGCGCCCCATCTCTACCCCGACCAGCTGAGTGCCGGGTGGCACGTCCAGTTCCACCCCGTCAAACCCGGGCTGGTCAGGGCTGTCGAAGGTGGCCCGCAGGTCGTAGACGATGAAGGTATCCACGCCGACAGGCAGGCGCGCCGCCCCCCCCTCCCCCTGACCTGGCACGGATACCTCCCCCACGATGCTGGCTGCCAGCAGCGGCGAGTATTCGATGGCGATACTGTCCAGACGGGCGCAGGCCAGCGGGTCCTCGGTTTCCAGCTCGAAGCGGAACTGCAGGTACGCCATGCCATCGGAGGAACGCACCTCCTCCCCGGAGTGCTCGTAGGGCGAGGACCAGGGATCCCAGTGCTCGGCGTCCTCGGTGACCGTACCCCGGTATCCGGCCGAGCCGATCTGGAAGATGGTCCTGGGGGGGGGAGCGGCCGTGAAGGCAGCGCGGTTGACCACCTGCTGCCTCCCCAGCTCGTCGTAGATGTGGAACTTGCGGGGCTCGTCGTCAGACCCCGTGTGGGTGCGCAACTGCAGCCGCACAGGCGCCGACGCGTCCTCGGTCAGACTCCCGTCGGCCTGGAGCCGGCAGGGCGTCACGTGCCAGAAGATGCGACCGAAGCTCACTGGCTGCCTACCGCCGGGAGAGACGGGCCGCGAAATGTAGCGGGCCTCAGCAGGAAACCCGCGGCCAAAGGCCTTCAGCTCGGTCAGGGCGTAAGTCTGGATGATGCCGCCGAAGTAGACGCGCAGAAAGCGGGTGAAGCGCAGCGGGAAACTCAGGCCGACGACGCTCCGCGAGTTCCCGAATGTCTGGCCGACCACTTCCTCCAGCGGGTGGTAGTTGCTGCTGCGGCCCGTGTCGTAGGGCTCGGCCTCGTCCAGGAGCCAGCTTGCGGGTGTGACCGTGCGCGAGACAGCATATCCCCGGGGGAACAGGTCGCGGTAAAGCTGTCCCAGCGTGGGGTGCAGCCCGGTCTGCGGCGGGAAGAAAACCACGCTGTCGATAGGCACGGGGATGCCCAGGTCCAAGGTGTACCAGCTGTCGGCCGTTGGCCGACCGGTCCTGGGGTCCTCTACGAAGAGGGCCGGAACATCCTCGATCCCGTCGATCAGAGCCCCATTGCCCGTGGCGCCCGCCGCCCCGCCGTTCCACAGGCGGGGATTCCACCCCAGCTCCTGCTCGGCATAGGTCCGGTAGAGCTCCCCGCGCATGAACCCCCAGAGGTAGCCGAAGAGGCCAGTCAGCTTCTCCAGCTCGGAGCTGGAGTCCGGCGCCCGCAGGACATTCTCTCCGGGCCGTATCCGATAGGGCTGGATGGCCCCGGCCACGGTGCTATCTTCCAGGCCGATCGACCTCTCAACGGCCTCGGACCAGGGACGGTGGTCTGCCCCGATCACCCACTCGTCAGCGCGTGCCGCGTGCGGTCCCCACAGACACAGGAAGATGGCGGCCGCCAGGGTGGCGCACAGGCCCCCCTCCAGCGCCCCCCCGCAGCTCAGAAGCGGCAATCGCCCGGCCATCAGTAGGCCACTCCGACAAGTCGGGTGCGGGTGAAGCTCCGGGCGTCGGTCTCCACTTCCAGGCGGCCCAGGTAGTTCCCAGGGGGCACCACCCTTCCGTTCTCCCCGCGGCCGTCCCAGAGGTACTGGTGCCTCCCGGCGGTCTGAGTCCCCGAGAACAGGGAGCGCACCCGGTGGCCGCTCAGGTCATAGATCCCGACGCTGACGACCACCTGGCCTGAGAACTGCGCCAAGACGCTGGAGAGGCCCAGGGCATCATGGAGGCCATCCCCGTTGGGCGTGAGAAACGGATCGGCGAACAGCTCCACCGTGGGCGCGTCGCTGGAGGCCAGGACCTGCAGCGAGCTGGTGCGCAGGTCGCTGCTGGCGTCGCCGGGCTCCACCGGGTGAGGCAGCCCTCCGGCCGCGCCCACGAGCCAAGCGTCTATCTGCGTGGTGTACTCCAGGAGCGAAGTGTCGAAGGTCAGGCGTAGTGGCTGGTTGTTCCTGTGGGCCATGTGGGGGAAGTAGACGGTGAACCCGTCCTCTCGGGCGACCGCGCTGTCGGGAATCACCTCGACTAGCGGTTCGCCCATCTCCAGCCGGTTGAAGACCGGAGGCGGAAAAGAGGTCAGGCGGATGCCTCTGAACCCTTCCTGGGTGTCCTGGGCGAACTCCGCGCGGATGTCACACACGAAGGTGGTGTCCAGGCCGGCCGGCACCACGGCCTGTCCCCGGGCCGGAGCCGGGTCGGATGCCAGGGCCACCTCTCCCACGACCCGACCTACCAGGGGCGCGCTGTATTCCACGCTCAACTGGTCGAGCTGCACTGCCTGGCTGGCCTCTTCGGCGAAGGCGACGCGTACCTGGAGGTACTGCCGGGGGCCGGGCAGGTTCAGCGGCGCGGCGTAGACACCGGTCGCGTCGATCAGCAGCGGGGGCGACCAGGGGCTCCAGTTGGCTCCGTCCTCGCGCACGGGGCCCTGCTCATAGACGATGAGGGACCGGTACTCGCTCTCCGTCACCTCGGTCTCCGTGCCGCTCTCCGGGTCGCGCCGGAAGTAAGTCAGGGGCGTCTCGTCAGCACCGCTACGCACCTGCACGTTCGCCGAGGAGAGGGCCTGCCTGGTACCTCCGCTCCGGTCCAGAACCGTGACCACCACCTGCACCCGGCCGAGGTTCACCGGTCCCTCGTCGAAGCGGTGCAGCTTCGACAGGTAGCTGGCCTGGGGGACGAAGCCCTCCCCGAAGATCTCAAACTCGGCCAGGTCGAAGCCGTCCCGCGCCAGGGTGCGCAGCTGGATGAAGCGCATCTTCTTGGAGGGGAAGCGCAAATCCACCAGCGCCGTGTCGCTGATATCGATCCGCCGCAGGCTCTGATAGACGGGACGACCGATATCGGTGTAGCTCTCCCCGTCGCCGCTGAACACCTCGAAGGCCTTGATGGCCAGGTCCTCGTGGCCCGGCGGCGGATAGAAGCGGATGCGGTTGACGGGAAAGGCCACACCCAGGTCGAAGAAGAAGGCGCGGCCTGCCTGGCTGATACTCTTCAGAAAGCGGCCCCCGGTAGCAGTGGTGTCGCGCCCATCCACCAGGATGATCGAGCCTGAGGTGCCGGAGTTATCCCACACCCGCGGATTCCCTTCGACCGTGAAGTCGGCGGGTTGGCCTTCCTGCCACTTCAGGCGGCTGCTCAGGTTCTGTCCGGCAGCCAGCTCCAGGGGGTGAATACTGGTGCCAGCAGGCACCAGCCCCGCCTGGAGCTGGGCCTGGGACTCCCAGGCCAGACCACCCTGGCCGATCCGCCACTGCGCCACCTGGGCCTGGACCGGCAGGAACAGCAGACCGACCACGGCAGCCCCCAGCACTACTCGCCCTGGGCCACTAGTCCGCCGACCAGTGATATCCGCACCCATAGCTCCTCGACAGCCTCACCCGCCGCCGGCCAGCGCCGCCGGGGGATGCATACCGCGGACCACCTCGCGCACGAAGGAATAGGTGAGATCGATGGTCTCGGTGGGTTCGTCGGCGTAGTTGAAGCGCAGGACAATGCCCTTAAACGTCACCGCCAGCTCTTCAACATCATCGTCCAGGGGTGGGAAGACGATGTACCCCTCCTGCTCCTGACCGCTGAAGAGGATCTCCCCCGGATAGAGGGTGCGCCGGAGGATGTCCGTGCGCTCTTTGAACCGTTCCCAGGCGTTGCCCGTCAGGCCCAGCGCATAGGCGCGATAGTACTCGCTGAGTTCGTCGAGACGCAGGGACTTGTAGTGCCGGTTATTAGCAGTGGCGATGGTGGCCTGGTAGGGATCAAGCTGGACCTTGGGGTAGGCATAGTTGCTCACCTTGACCCGGAAAACGGTGAAGCGCTGAGGAGTCCAGGTTTCGCCAAGGGGCTTCCAGTCGCCATAGGTATACGGATTGGTAGATTCGCCGCCCTTGGTAGAATGGGCGGCGAACTGCCGGTTGAGCTGCTCATCCGTCATGGCCTGGAGCGAGATCTCCAGACGTTCCCGGAGGTAGGTAACCGAACCGTCGTCGTCTATCCGCATATCGGCGGCCTGCTCCTCCACGGGGTGCAGTGGACCGGAGAAGTAGCGGCCGCAGCCGAGGGCCAGGGCGAATCCCGCCAGCCAGAGTCTAGACATGAGTATTTTGCACCTGTGCCATGAGCTGCGGATTACTGGGATGGCCGGCCGTGGGTCTCCCCGGCGCAGGAGCCTAGATGGATGGTGATCCCGAGGTAGGAGAGATCTCAGTTCTGGAGCGGCAAGCCGCACCGCTCCAGAACTGGCAGAGGTTTACTGGCCGAACGAGTTCTTGATTCGTCCCCAGGTGCTCTCTTCAACGGCGGTGGGAGAGGTGTAGTCGGAAAGACCCAGCAGGGTCGTGCCGGCGAAGTACGCCGCAGCCGAGGCGGCTGAGCTGCGGATGGTGATGTCGAAGTACCACGGACCGTCACCGTCCTCCACGTTGAGCAGGAAGGGGATGAACTTCCCCGCCTCGAGGATGGTTCGGTCGCTCGCCGCCGCCCCGTCAACGGAGCGGCGATCCCACACTGCTGCCTTGAACTCGTAGAAGATGTCCACGCCGGTGTCCGAGGTCCAGATGGGGGACTGCACGGCCTCGGGCGGATCGCTGGCCACGGCGGCGTAGGCGTTCGGCTCGCGGGCCGCCCAGCGCATCCCTTCCAGCCCCCAATTGGAGTTGGTCATGGTCTCGGGAGTGGCCAGGAAGTTCGGGGACTTGATCACGTACGCGTAATTGTTCACGCGCCCGTCGTCACCCGCGCGCGGCGCGTCCGTCGGGTCCCAGCCGAAGTTGAGGCAGTCATCGGCCCACGGGTTGGCCACGTCGGTGCTCTCGATGTCCAGGGTGTCGTCGTGCACCTTGACGAAGACGTACCACATGTTCTCCGGCGCGGCGCTCCAGGCTAGCTTGGCGGTGATCTCCATATCCGCCGGGTCCGGCATGGGCGCGTCCTGCTCGCTCCTGAACTGGTCCATGGTGATCACGTAAGTGGGATCGAACCAGGCCCAGTCCGCGTCGCTGCCGTCGATGGCCATGCTGGCCGGGTTGGGGATCTGCAGGACGTAGTACCCCACGCCATTGGCATTGCGGTCCGCTGGCGCCTGGGCAAAGGCCGCGCCGGCGAGAGCTATGATGGCCAGGCCCAATAACATTTTTCGCATCGATGACCTCCTTGGGGGGTTTGTGAACTCAAGGCGGTTGAGTAATGCCCTCCAACTGCCTTGATGAGGTTGGCATGTTATTGAAACGTAACATATCCCTCGATAAGAGATCCTAAAGCCTATGCAAACACCAGCATCCAGCACCTGGGCCGTATAGGTAGCGGTCAAAATTCAGGCCCTTAGATCCCCAAACTCCATCCAAATTGAAATATGAAAAATACTAGCCCGCTGCGCCAATACGATTTGGAGAGCATCCCAAACCGGGGGTGAGTGTTGATCGTAGTGCTCCTGATCACTCTGCTCTTCAGGTCTCAAAGAGCTGTTTCATATAGGGTACCCTCACCAAGGGGACTTGCCCCGTGGGTAAGTTGCCAAAATATAGCTAACCCTTGCTGGAGAAAATTCCAATTCCATCTGAAGCATAACAAAACAAAAACCCCGGTGGAGTGGCTTCACTCCTCTGGGGTTTTTTAGCTGGCGGGACCGACGAGACTCGAACTCGCGACCTCCGCCGTGACAGGCCATAGTTTCCACCAATACTAACAGATAGTTAAATATACGTAACAATCTTTGTAACAATCATTCCCCGCGACCGGCCGTTTCCGCAACCTCAATCTTTCAGAAAAGCGAGTCCGGTACATCGGCGTTTGGATGCCTGAATGAGGCCCCGTCGCCGGCAGAAAATGGCGCCTCGAAGGGGGTAGGCTCCCGCCGCATTCCGCGAGGTGAGCGGCGCACCAACCACCCCCTCGTAGACCTGGTCGCCGATGTGGTCGGAGATGGGCAGTGCCGGGGGGACACTGAGCATCCCGGTGCCGATCATGGGGCCGACACTGGTTCTGCGGATCCCGCCGCGGCTGGGGAATCCCACCCCGGCTGCCCCTCACCATCCACGGTCCCCGTTCCTGCCGCATTGGGCATGGTGGGCCGTACGGATAGGGACACCGCGCATTCGATGTGGCATCCCGCCATCCCCAGATGGCAGCGGAAGCTCCAGTAGATCCTGGCGGAGGATTGGCACTCATCGGGCACCTTTTTTGGCTTGTCAGCCGAAACCTGTCCCACTATATTGGGCGCTCTTTTTTTCCGGAGCTTGCCCATGCCCACCCTCGCCCGTTTGTCTTTTTTTGTCCTGCCAGCCCACCTCGATGACTTCGCCGCCTTGTACGACCGGCAGCTTCTGCCGCTGCTCCGACCCCATGGCCTCAAATCCGGCCAGTCTGATGACCGGCCCTACGTGGCCGGCGTCTTCAGCCGGCTCTTTGCGGTAGCGTACCCGGCGGCCCTGCTCCGCCTCCAACAGACCCTGCGCCTGGACCCGGCCTGGCAGAGCACCCTCAAAAACGTGGGGGAGCGCCTGGGGGCACCGCTGCGCTACGAGCTGAGCCTCTACTCTACCTCCGCGCCTGGGGGCAAGGGGGTGCGGGCCGGCAACGGGCAGCGCCAGGGGCCCTGGCACGCCTTCAGTGTGGCCGATGGCCTGGGCTCGCCGTTGGTCGGAGCGCTGCTGTGGGACCGTGCGGGTAAGCTGTGGCTGGGCACCTGGGAGGGGTTGAGCTGCTTCGACGGGGCGGAGATCACCAACTACGCCCTGGCCGACGGGTTGGTGGGCCCGCGGGTGCGCTCGCTGCTGGAGGACCGTCAGGGGCGGCTGTGGGTGGGCACGGGTGGCTTCATCGACCACATCGGCTGGGGGTTGAGCTGCTTCGACGGCCAGGAGTGGACCAACTACACCGAGGCGGACGGTCTGGCCGGCAACTGGGTCAGCAGCCTGGCCGAGGATCGCCAGGGCCGGATCTGGCTGGCCACGCACCAGGGGGTGAGTTGCTTTGACGGGGAGCGCGTCCAGACCGACACCACCCGGGACGGCCTGGCCAACGACCTTTCGTGGGCGGTGCGGGTGGACCGGCAGGGCACCCTGTGGGCGGGCTCGTCGTACGGGCTGACGCGCTTCAACGGGGAGCGTTTCGTGCGGGTGCCGCTGGGCCTGGAGGATGACCGCACCGAGTCGGTGTACAGCCTGCTGGAGGACACGCAGGGCCGGCTGTGGGTGGGGCTGCGGCAGGGGGTGGGGTATCTGGAGGGCGGGAGGTACACCCGG
>JADZBP010000281.1 GCA_020852055.1 Candidatus Latescibacterota bacterium | reverse complement strand
GCTCTGCTGCGATTGGGCCTGAGCGTGGGCCTGCAGCATGCACTGGGTTTCGGGGTGACACTGCTGGCCGGGGCCGCCATTGTTTATAGCTTCTGGCTGATCCTTGCCACCCTCTCCTTCTGGTTC
Source organism: Candidatus Latescibacterota bacterium (assembly GCA_020852055.1). GTDB lineage: Bacteria > Latescibacterota > UBA2968 > UBA8231 > UBA8231 > SICG01. The sequence goes on along the minus strand of JADZBP010000281.1, from coordinate 11,380 downwards.
GTGCGGGTGGAGAAGATCCTCATCATCTTTCAGGGGGTGTACGAGGCGGGCCGCTGGCCGGTGGGTATCTACCCCCTCTGGCTGCAGGTGGCCCTCACCGCGCTGGTGCCGGTGGCTTTTGCGGTGACCGTGCCGGCCGAGGCCGTGGTGGGCCGGCTCACCGGGCCCATGCTGGGCCTGGCGCTGGTGCTGGCTCTGGCTCTGCTGGTGGGGGCGCGCTGGTTCTGGAAATGCGGGGTCAAACGGTACTCGGGCGCTTCTGCGTAGCTTGCAGGCCCTGCACCACCGCAGTATCATTGGTAAAAACAGGGTGAGGTCATGACGAGAACGCGCAGGTCCTGGTTCAGCGAGTGGAGAATGGCCGTGGCCGTGGCCGGGTTGCTGGTGGTCGGGGCGGAAGCCCAGTCCGATCAGGGTATGGACCCGGCCCTGCAGGCCGCCCAGGCCAGCGTGGCCCGCACCCATGCGGTGCTCATGGACATGGTCGAGCAGCAGCAACAGTTGGAGCAGCGCTCCCAGTTGCTGCTGGTGGTGGCGCTGGCGGCCCTGGCCCTGGCGGGGTACGCCACCTACGGGCGCTGGCGGCCGGGCCCGGTAAAAGCCAGCAGTTTCATCTTGCAGGGGCGCGGCGGCCGAACCCGCGCCGCCCTGCGGGTGGCCGGCGCCCGCGACGAGGCGCTGCTCGAGTTCATGGACGAACACGGTCGGTCGGTGGCCACCGTGGGGGTGGCCGAGGCGGCGCCGCTCTTTGAACTGCGCGACCAGCACGACCGACCGCGGGTGCGGCTGGCCCTGAGTCCCGACGGTTCGCCGATGCTGGAACTGTACGATGCCGCAGGAAGCCAGCGCGCCGGTGTGGGTCTGACGGAGGACGGCGGGGTAGGCCTGGGCCTGTACGACGCCCAGAAGCAGGTGCGCGCCGGCCTGGGCCTGGGTGAGGATGGGGCCGCCACCCTGAATTTCCTCGACGCGGCCGGGCAGTGCCGGCTGCGGGTGGGCATGGCGCCCCAGGAATTGCCAGAGGTGCGGCTCAACGACGCCCAGGGGCATGTGCGCGGCCTGCTGCGCATGCGCCCCGACGGCATGGTGCTCATCGAACTGGGGGATGGGGAGGGATCGGTGCGCACCATGTTCGGGGTGATGGCGGAAGGCACCTCGATCGTGGGATTGATGGACGCCGAACAGCGTTTCCGCGCCGGCCTGGGGGTCAGCCCGGATGGCCGGCCGCGGCTGGACCTGTTTGACAGCAAGGGAGAGCCGCATGCCTCGCTCTATCTCGAAGGGGACGGCAGCGCCGGGTTGAAGTTGCTCTCGGCCCGGGGCGAAATCCTCTACAAGAGCCCGCAGTGATGGACAAGGCGGTGATTCTGGCGCGGGGCCTGGGCACGCGTATGCGGCAGCAGGACCCCGAGGCCGGGCTGAGCGTCCAACAGGCCGAGGTGGCGGCCACCGGGGTCAAGGCGCTCATCCCCATCGATCGCCCCTTTCTCGATTATGTGCTCAGCGCCCTGGCCGATGCTGGGTACCGGCGCATCTGCCTGGTGGTGGGCCCCGAACACGAGGCATTGCGCCGCTACTACGGCGAGGTGCTCAAGTACCAGCGCCTGGAGTTGGGTTTCGCCATCCAGGAGCAGCCCCTGGGCACGGCCGATGCCGTGGCTGCCGCCGAAGGTTTTGCGGCGGGCGATTCCGTCCTGGTGATCAACTCCGACAACTACTACCCCGCGGTGGCCCTCGAGGCCTTGCGCCATCTGCAGGGGCCGGGGCTGGCCGCCTTTTCGCGGGCGGGCATGCTGGCCGGCAGCAATATCCCCCCCGAGCGCCTGAGCCGCTTCGCCCTCGTCGAGGCCGACGAGCAGCAGTGCCTGCGGCGCATCGTCGAGAAACCCGACCCCGCCCTGCTGGCCTCTCTGCCCGAGCCGGTGGCGGTGAGCATGAACTGCTGGCGTTTCGACGCGGGCATCTTTCCCGCCTGCCGGGCGGTGAAACCCTCGCCCCGAGGCGAACTCGAATTGCCCGACGCGGTCCAGTACGCCGCCGAGGTGCTGGGCCAGCGTTTCCGCGTGTTGTGTTTCGCCGAAGCAGTGCTGGATCTGTCCAGCCGCATCGACGTGGGGCCGGTGAGCGAACGCCTGGCCGGCCGGGAGGTGAAGCTGTGATCGCCCTGCAGCAGTTGCTGGATGCCGGCTGGGTCGAAGCGCAGGTACAGGCGCGCGGGCTGCGCCCGGTGGCGGCCAGGGCCAAGGCCGGACTCTTTGCGCAGGCGGCCCGCCACCTGGCCGAAGGGGGCACCCCGCCGCAGACCCAAGTGCAGGCCCATTTTGTGCCCGGCCGCATCGAGGTGCTGGGTAAACACACCGACTATGCCGGCGGTCGCAGCCTGGTGGCGGCCCTGGAGCAGGGCTTCTGCATGGTGGCCGTGCCGCGCGCCGATGCGCAGGTGGTGGTGTGGGCCGGGCAGGGCGAGCCGGTGCGTTTCGCCCTCGACCCCGAGTTGGTGGCCGCGCATGGCCACTGGTCCAATTATCCCATGACCGTAGCCCGCCGGCTGGCCCGCAATTTCCCCGCCTGCCGGCGCGGCATGGAGCTGGCCTTCTGCAGCGATCTGCCCCTGGCCGCGGGCATGAGCAGTTCCAGCGCGCTGATGGTGGGCACCTATCTGGCCCTGGCCGCCTTCAACCAGTTGGAGGCCGATCTTCGCTATCAGCGCCAGATCCACGACCAGTTGGAGTTGGCCGCGTACCTGGGCACCATCGAGAACGGCCAGAGTTTCGGCGAGCTGGAGGGGGACCGCGGCGTGGGCACCTTTGGCGGCAGCGAGGATCACACCGCCATCCTCTGTTCGCAGGCCGGCCACATCGGCCAGTTCGCCTACTGTCCCGCCCGTTTCGAGTGCTACATCCCCCTGCCAGAGGGCTATTTGTTCGCCATTGGCAGCAGCGGGGTGGTGGCCGAGAAGACCGGCGCGGCCCAGGAGCTGTACAACCGGGCCTCGGCCCGGGCCCGCGCCCTGGTGCTGGCCTGGCAGCAGGGCACGGGTGGCACCCAGCAACATCTCTATCCCATCCTGCACAGCGGGCCGGGGGCGGCTCGGCGGCTGCGGGAATTACTGGTCGCCGGCCACGAGGGGTTCAGCGCTGCGGAATTGCGCGACCGGCTGGAGCATTTCATCGCCGAAAACGAGGAGATCGCCCTGCCGGCCGGTGAGGCGCTGGCGGGGGGAGAGTTGGCGCGTTTCGGCCAGCTGGTGGACCGGTCCCAGGAACTGACCGAAACCCTCCTGGCCAATCAGGTGCCCCAGACCGTGGCCCTGGCCCGGCTGGCCCGCGAGCAGGGGGCGGTGGCGGCTTCGGCCTTTGGCGCCGGTTTCGGCGGCAGTGTCTGGGCCCTGGTGGCCGAGGAAGGTGCGGATGCCTTTCTCGACCGGTGGGCCAGGGCCTATGCAGGGGCCTTTGCCACCGCGCCGGGGGCCTTCTTCCTCAGCCAGGCCGGCCCGGCCACCTTTGCCCTGGCAGGTCCAGGGTGAGGCCGCGGGAAATATGCTATATTTTTCGCAGAGTTTTGGTGAGTATTCAGGAAGCTGAGGAAAGAGCGGGCCGGTGCTGAAAAAACTGGTGGGTAAGCTGTTCGGCTTCGAGGCCGAGATCGCGCTGCTGAAGGAACAGATCAGCCAGCTGAGCCTCGACCCGGTATTCGGCATGTGGACCCGCAACGCCTTCCTGCAGTTCTCCCACGTCATGCCCCGCGGCCTGCGGGTGGTGGTTTTTCTCGACCTCGACAACCTCCACCAGCTCAACGACCAGTACGGGTACGAGGAAATCAATCGCCGGATCCGGGCCATCTTCTCCATCCCTTTCCGGCGCAGTGACCTGGTCGCCCGGTGGTTCTCGGGCGACGAGATTGTCATCCTCTTCGACTCCGACGAGGAGTTCGCCCTGCGCAAGGTCGCCCAGCTCGAAGAAGCCGCCCGGCAGCAGGGCATGAGCTTCCATTTCCAACTGGGGATCTGGGATGTGGGCAAGGAACCCGTCGAGCGGGTGATCGACGAGTTGTCGGCCAAAGTGCTGGGACAGAAATCATGGGAAAAGCAGCAGCGCGTATCCGGGGCTCGCTGAGGCTGGTACTGGGTCTGGCCGGGCTGCTGGCCGGGCTGGCGGGTTGTGGGGATAATGGGGGCGAGGCGCAGACCCCCTATGGCCCTGCCGACGCAGTGCGGGCCTACCGTTTGCAGACCAATGCCCTCATCGACTGGGTCAATTCCCTCGAACAGGAAGTGCAGCACCGCGCCGTGGGTGCTTCGGGTCAGGCCACCGCCGAGAACCTGGCGGTGGTGTATGCCTATGCCCAACCCCTGCTGCAGGACGCCCTGGCCAGTTTCGACCGCATCATGCCCCCGCCGGCCCTGGAATCCCTGCACCGCAACATGCGCCAGGTGATGGCCCTGCGCCTCGGGGCCTACGCGGCGGTGCTGGAGGGCTGGGCGCTGCAGCAGGAGCAGGGCGAGAACACCCAGAGCGCGGCCCTCTACCAGCAAGCCGAGCAGCGGCTGGCCCAGGCCAATACCCTCATCGCCGCGGTGAACCAGGAGTTGCAAGCAGTGGACCTGGCCCTCGGCGAAGGCGAGGGCAGGAATCCGGTGGTTTCGTAAAAGGAGAGTCTGATGGCACGCGCCCAGTACGGCGCCCAGGCCGTGGTCGGCCTGCGCGGCAGTCTGCCCAATCCCTTCCCCCGCACCATCGGCCCCAACGCCGGCAAATATCTGCAGGAAGTAATCGACTCGGGGCTCACCTGCGACATGGTGGGCCGCTTCGAGAAGGCCTTTGCCCAGGAGTTGGGGGTGAAGCACTGTATCGCCACGCCGGGCTGCACCCCGGCCCTGGCGGTGCTGGCCGCCGCTTTTGGTTTTGCGCCGGGCGACGAGATCATCGTCAGCCCAATCACCGACTACGGCACGGTGCAGGGGCTCATCCGCGAGAATTATATCCCCGTCTTCCCCGACACGGCGCCGGGCACGGTCAATATGAGCGCCGAGACCATCGCCCCCTGTATCAGCGACCGCACGCGGGCCATCCTGGCGGTGCACAAGACCGGCCTGGTCTGCGACATGGACCCCATCAACGAGCTGGCCGCCCGCCACGGGATCATCGTGTACGAGGATGCCTGCCAGGCGGTGTTCAGCAGGTACAAGGGGCGTTACGCCGGCACCCTGGCCCTGGCCGCCGGCTTCTCCTTCGATTCGGAGAAGACTCTGGGTTCGGACGTGGGCGGCTGCGTGACCACCAGCGACGACGGGCTGGCCGAGCGGCTGCGCTTCATCGGGCACAGCCGCGGGGGGGAGATGATCCCGCATTTTGGCCGGGCCCACACCGCGCCCGGGTACGCCCACCGCATGACCCAGAGCACCGCTGCCATCACCCTGGCGCAACTGGAGATCATCAAGCCCCAGGTGGAAAAGCGCGATCACATGATCCGGCTGCTGACCCGGCTGCTGGGCCAGATCCCCGGCATCGTGCCGCTGCCCATCCCCGAGTACGTGGAGGTGTACTCCTGCTGGATGGCCGGCTTCAGCATCGCGCCGGGGGTTTTCAAGTGCAGCGGCGAGCAGTTTGCCGACCAGCTGGCCAAGGCTGGGGTCTCAGGGGCCGGGCAGGGCAAATACTATCTGATGCCGGCGGCCCTCTCCTTCCTCCAGGAGAAGGCGGCGAAGAAGGTCTACCCCTACTCGCAGCCGCCCGCTTCCCGCAGCTACCACTACAGCGCCGATTCGTGTCCCAACGCCCGCGACTTTCTCGAGCACTTCATCCGCTGGAGCACCTTCTGCGAGAAGTACGAAGAAGACCACTGCGAGTTGGCGGCCCAGCTGGTGGCCGAGGTGGCGGAGCGGAACCGGGCATGAGCCAGAAAACCCTGCGCCTGCCGGTGCGCCACTACCGCGCCCTGCCCATCGACCGGGCCGGCCACGAAGCGGAACTCATCGAGATCCCCAGCGGGCAGGTGGCCCTGGTGGGCATGCACTGCTGGAATATCGGCTGCCCGGACGGGCCGGCGGTGAACATGGACTTCTGTGTGGGCATGGGCTGGCCCCAGGCTGCGGCCGAGGCCTGGCGCATCATGCACGAGGTGATCCGCCCGGCCATGGAAGCCTGCCGCCGGGCCGGCATTGCCGTCTGCCATGTCGAAACCGACTGGATGGACGCCCAGTACCCGCAGTTGCCCTCCCGCCGCAGCCCTCCTGCGCCCTACACCCCGCCCCGGACCCTGGCTGGCAAGATGGCCGAGCGGGCCCATGGCCCCGACTACCTGCGCCGCTCGCCCCTGGCGCAGATGAAGCGGGCGGCCCTGGTCTCGCCGGTGGGGGACGAGCCGCTCTTCTTCTACACCGACCAGTTGCACGAGTATCTGCAAGAGCGGGGCATCTCCACCCTGATCTATGTCGGCTTTGCCACCGACATGTGTGTGCTGGGGGCGGACGGCGGCGCCCGGCCCATGCTGGGGTTGGGATACCGCTGCGTGTTGATGCGCGACGCCACCGTGGGGGTAGAGACCCCGCAGAGTTTCCCCGAGCGGCTGGCCACCCGCTATGGCACCCATCTCTTCGAGTGGCAGGTGGGCTTCAGCACCACCTTCGCCGAGTTCGTGACCGCGCTGGGTGATGGCTGAAAACCCGCAATCTGCCGCGGCCGTCGAGGTGGGCGACCGCCGCGAACTCTTCGTCGACTATCACCTGATCGAAACCCTGGCCGGGACGCGCCTCAAGTTACACGAGCCCCGCCCCGCCGAGGTGGCCCTGCGCGGCGACCAGCCCTGGGACGGCCCCTTCAACGCCGGGTACTGCGTGCTGCACGACCAGGGGCTCTTCCGGATGTACTACCGGGCCCTGCAGGCCGAGGGGCCGGTCTGCCTGTGTTACGCCGAAAGCGAGGATGGCATCCACTGGGAGCGGCCGGCCCTCGACCTGGTGCGCGATGAGCAGGGACGGCCCACCAATATCCTGCTGCGCGACACCCCCAATTTCGACCTCTTCCTCGATACTCGCCCCGGCGCGCCGGCCGACGAGCGGATCAAGATGGTCAAGTATTTCGCCGGGGGGCAGTCCCTCACCCCGTACGACGCGGGCAAGGGCGGCAAGCAGGTGTACCTGTTCGGCTCGGGGGACGGGGTGCATTTCCGCCCGCTGGCCGAGGAGCCGGTGCTGCACTGCGACCTGCCCAACGCCTTCGACTCCTCCAACTCCTTCTTCTGGTCGCCGGCGGAGCAGCTGTACGTGGGCTATTTCCGCTTCATGGACGGCTGGCGCTCGATGGCGCGCATCACCTCGCTGGATCTGCGCCGGTGGAGCGCCCCCGAGGCGATGAGCTGCGGCGAGACCCCGCGCGAACACCTCTACACCAACGCCACCACCCCGTACTTCCGCGCCCCGCATCTCTACCTGGCCCTGCCCGCCCGTTTCCTGCCGGACCGGCGGGTGGTCAGCGACGAGGAGCTGGCCGGGTTGCAGATGGCTACGGCCCAGGGGCACGTGTATTACAACGACTGCTCCGAGGCGGTGCTGATGAGCACCCGCGCCGGCAGCACCTGCTACCAGCGCACCTTCATGGAGGGTTTCGTGCGGCCCGGACCCGGAGCCGGCAACTGGGTTTCGCGCACCAACTACCCGCTCACCGGCATCGTGCAGACCGGCCCGGAGGAACTCTCCTTCTACCTCAGCCGCGAGTACGCCCAGCCCACCTGGCACATCCGGCGCTACACCCTGCGCCTCGACGGCTTCGTCTCGGTGAACGCCCCGTACGGCGGGGGGGAGATGTGTACCCGGCCCCTGCGCCTGGCCGGCAGCCAGCTCGAACTCAACTATGCCACCGGCGCCGCCGGCCAGGTGGGTGTCGAGGTGCAGGACGAGGCGGGCCGACCCCTGCCCGGTTTTGGCCTGGAGGATTGCGATCCGCTCATCGGCGATCACTGCGCCCGCCTGGTCTCCTGGCGGGGAGAGCGCCGCCTGCCCGCCTTGGCCGGCAAAGCGGTGCGCCTGCGTTTCGCCCTGCAGGACGCCGATCTGTATTCCCTGCGTTGCTGCTGAAGGAGAAGCTCATGGGTCTGAAGGTCTGCGACTGGAAACACGGCAAGAGTTGGGTCTACTCCATCACCTACGACGAGGGCCTGGTCGACCTGCACCGCTTCGCCATCCCCCTGCACGAGGAGTTCGGCATTCCCGGGCATGTGGAGGTGGTGGCCGGGCAATTGGGCCAGGTGCGCCAGCTGGGGCAGTCCAGCTATAACGGCTTTCGCCACATGAACGGGGCGGAGTTGCGCGATCTGCTGCGGCGCGGCTGGGGGGTGGGCAACCATTCCTGGAGCCATGAGGTGATCGCGCCGCCGATGATCGATCGCGAGTTGCGCCAGGCCCGCGAGCTGATCGAGGAGGCCATCCAGGCTCCGGTGCTGCTCTACTGCGCCCCGGGGGACAACACCAACATGTCCGAGCATGTGCTGGAGGCCTGCCGGAAACTGGGGTATCTGGGGGCGATGAGCATCACCGACGGGGTGAATCGGGCGCAGGAGGAGTTGTTCTGGCTCGACCGCACCCCGCTGCACGACCAGTTCTACGCGCCCTTCTACAGCGAGTACGATCCCTATCGCAACATCCGCCAGGCGCAGGCGGTGGGCGGCTGGATCATCGACTACTGCCACTGCCCCCTGGAGGAGGCGGTACATCGCAACAAGGATTGTTCCCAGGCGCAACTGCGGCAGCGTTTCGCCACCGTGCTCAGCGAGGGGGGAGAGGCGGTGTGGTGCGCCGCACCCGAGGAGGTGGTGAGTTACCACCTGTGCCGGCGCCACCTGCGTATCGAGTTATTGGCGGCCGGCCCGCCACGGCGGCGGTACCGCCTGGGTTTTGCCGGCCTGCCGCCGCAGGTGCCCTGCCGGCAACTGACCTTCGAGATCCAGGTGCCGGGCACCTGGTGCCATGCGCCCTGCGTGTGGGTGCAGGGGGTGCCTCGGCCCGCCGCCCTGGTGCGGCCGGGGCTGCTGCGCCTCACGGTGGAGGTGGAGGAGGGGCTGGAGTTGGAGGTCCGGGGGGATCAGCCCTCGCCCTGGGCTAAGCGCGTTTAGGCGCTCAGGGAAAAATCGAAGGCATAGAGCGCCGCGTCCTTCAACTCCACCTGCGCGATCAAGTCCTCGCCAGCCGCCAGCCGGGGCAGTTCCGTTTTTCCCTGCCAGCGCACCGGGGCTTCGAGATGGTCGCCGCTGAGGGGCAGGCAGTGCTCCAGCTCATAACCGGGTAGGGGCTGGCCATCGGCCCTGGCCAGGCTTACGCGCACCGAACCTCCCGGACGGGTGAGCACGTTGAGGGCCAGGCGGCTCTGGGTGGCCGGACGCGGGGCCAGGTGCAGCCGCTCGGGCAGCACCGCCTGATAACCCATGATCCGGTGCCGCCGCCACTTGGCCAGTCCGATGCGCGCAAATCCCCCCTCTGACGCTGCCGCTCTGATATAGGCGTTGTAGTCCACCCCCTGACCACACCAGCCGTGTCGATCCCTGGTGCCGGTGAAATAGAGCCAGGTCTCCTCGCCCACCTCGACCGGCGAGGACGAGGTGTAGAGCGCCCCGCGCGCCCAGGCGGGGGCGTCGAGGGCGCGCAGCCAGTCGGGTCGGCCCGGCAGGTGGAACCAGCGGCCGTGGCGCTCCAGTTGGTACACCACCGACAGATCCACGGTGCCCAGGTGGCCGTAGTAGGCCATGGTGGCGGCGCTGTTGCCCAGGGGCAACTGGTGGCGGAAGTTCCACAGGAAGCCGACGGTGGGGCCGGCGGTGGGCATCAGCCCCACCCCGTAGTAGTCGGCGGTGTGGCAGCCGCGGGCCCGGGCCCCGGCGTCGTCGTGCTCGTCGGGGATGAGGGTGCTGACCGGCGAGGTGACCTGGCCTGCGGCCCACTCGGCGCCAAAGAAGCGGCGGCGGTACATACCCGCGGCCTGGCCGCCGATCTTGAGGGCGATCTGGGCGCAGTCGGCCTGCGGGTCCCAGACGGCGCTGATCACGTCGCCATAGGGCCAGACCGGATCGGCCCCGTCGAGCTGCCAGTGCAGGCCGTCGGCCGAATGGGCGCTGTAGTAGCCGGGGCGGTTCACCTGGTGGGTGTAGAGGCCCCGCAGTTTCTTGGGCGCGGTGTAGCCAAAGGCCCGGTACCGGGCTTCGGGGCCGGCGTGGGGGTCGATGAAGATGGCCGGAGAGTGGAAGGGCAGATCGGTGAGATGGTTGTGTTTCGAGCCGTTGCTCTCGATCAGGCCGTACTCGGGCCGGCGCCACTCGAGGCCATCCTCGCTTTCGGCGCAGGCCACCGCCACCACGTCGTCCCCGTCCCACCCTTGGGGCCAGGCCTGGTACCACATGCGGAAGCGGCCCCCGTCGCGGATCACCGAGCCGTAGATCGAGGCGCCGGAGGCGTCGGCCGGGGAAGCGCCCTGGAGCACGGGCTCCTCCAGCACGGTTGGTGGATTGAGTACCAGGCGCAGCCCTTCGGAAAGAGCGCGAATCTGTGGGTGTCCTTCGCAGGCCAGTTGCATGAGTTCACCTCATAGGAGTCGAGTGATGCCGGTATTGCTGCAGACGGCGGGACTGCTGGTCCTGTCGAATGTGTTTATGACCTTTGCCTGGTACGCCCACCTGCGCAACCTGAGCGACCGGGCCTGGTACGTGGCGGTGGTGGTCAGCTGGGCCATCGCCTTTTTTGAGTACACCCTGCAGGTGCCGGCCAACCGGCTGGGGTACACGGTGCTGAACCTGGGCCAGTTGAAGATCCTGCAGGAGGTGATCACCCTCTCGGTGTTCGTGCCCTTTGCGGTCTTCTACATGCATCAGCCGCTCAAGCTGGATTACCTCTATGCCGGGCTGTGTCTGCTGGGCGCGGTGTATTTCATCTTCCGCACGCCGGGCTGAGCCCTCACAGCGCGGGCCCGCGGTACGAAGGGGCCTGGGTGTGGCGCTTCACCTCCAGCTCCAGGCGCAGATGGGTGGCTGGCGGCAGCTTCACCTTGAAGTGCGCCGCGTCGATCTCCAGGGTTTCCTGCCGGGTGGTCAACGTTTCGGGGGCATAGGCGCCCACTTTCCCCGGATAAGGGCTGGTCGCCACCGCGTAGCTGGCGCGGCGGAAACAGTGCTCGGCCAGGCCGCCGGCCTGGACCACCACCTCGCGCTCGGCAGAAGGGCTGGTGTTGACCAGTTCCACTACAAAGTGCTCCGGGTCGAGCCCCTGCACCAGGGCGGCCACGTCCTGGGGCAGCCCCGGCCGCCGGCGCTGGGCGTCGAAGTAGCGCAACCGCGTGTTGAACATCCCCCCGTAATAGACCACCTGCGGCGCTCCCAGGGTCAGCTGCATCAGGGCCTC
>JADZBP010000280.1 GCA_020852055.1 Candidatus Latescibacterota bacterium | reverse complement strand
TGCTGTACCCCGGCGAACCTCCCGAAATCATCACCAGTATCTCGCTGGCGGTGGTTTTCTTCAATGCCCTGTCCGGATCGGTCGCCTATGCCCGGATGAAGCGCATTGATTATAAATCGGGCCTGCTGTTTTCCGCCGCCACTATCCCTGGGGCCATCCTCGGCGCGTTGACCACGGCCTATATCCCCCGCCAGCTATTCGACGGGGTCCTGGGTTTATTGATGTTGGGGATGTCGGTCTTTCTGCTGGTACGCCCGCATAAAGTAGCGGCTGTGACGAGCGATACCACAGGCCGCCGTCTCACCTGCACCCTGGTCGAGTCAGACGGCACGCCGCATTCGTACACCTATAACCCCGCAGTGGGGATCGCCCTGAGTCTGGTGGTCGGCTACGTCTCCAGCCTGCTGGGCATTGGCGGAGGTATCATCCACGTGCCGGCGCTGGTCCAGCTCCTCAACTTCCCCGTACATATTGCCACGGCTACTTCTCACTTTATCCTGGCGATCATGGCGCTGACCGGGACCATCGTCCACATCGCCACCGGCACCTTCTCCCACGGCATCAGGCGGACTATCGCGCTGGGGGTGGGTGTATTGGTCGGGGCACAACTGGGGGCGCGGCTTTCCAGCCGTGTCCAGGGGTATTTGATCATCCGCAGCCTGGCCGTGGTACTCGGCCTGGCCGGTATCCGGATTTTCCTCCTGGCTTGGTGACTCTACACGGAGAAATACGCCGATGGCAAGCGACTACGGGTACCCACAAGAAGACCTCAAGCACTATACCTGCTACCGGGCCGCCGGCCCCATGGTGGTCGATGGCCGGCTCGACGAAGCATCGTGGGCCCTGGCACCGCGCTCACCGCGTTTCGAGGATCTGGAGCAACCGGGCCGCCCGGCGCTCTTCGATACCCGGGCGGCCATGCTCTGGGACGATACCTATCTATACGTGGGGTTCTGGCTGGAGGAACCCAATGTCCGGGCCACCTACACCACCCGCGACTCCATGATCTGCGAGGAGAACGACGTGGAGGTCTTCATCGCCGGCAAGGATGCCTATTACGAGTTCGAGCTGAACGCCCTGGGTACCATTATGGAGCGTTTCTACGTGTGGCAGGACACCTATGCTGGCTCCAAGTACGCCGAGGCCCCGGAGTTCGACCTGCTCGGCACCCGGCTGGTCGACACCCTGGGCGGGCCTGGGACCGGCTTCAACCACCCGCGCGGTCGGCGTTGGGCCTTCCGCGAGTGGGATATGCCCGGCCTGCGCTGGGCGGTACACGTCGATGGCACGATCAACGACCCCTCGGACCTCGACCGGGGCTGGACCGCCGAGATCGCCTTTCCCTGGGAAGGCCTGCGCTGGCTGGCCGACGGCCGTTCCCTGCCGGCCAGGGAGGGGGATGTCTGGCGCATGGATGTGTCGCGTTTCGAGTGGATCGAGGAGGGCGGCCGACGCCCCTGCCCCGGCTGGGTCTGGAGCAGCCACGGCGCCTACGATTCGCACATCCCCGACCGGTTTACCTATATCCACTTCTCGGAGTGCACGGTGGGCACACCGGGGACGGTGGACCATGAGTGATCAGGCCGCGCAGTACACCTGCCGCCGCGCCGCCGCGCCCCTGGTCGTGGACGGCGACCTGGGCAAAGGAGTATGGGCCGCTGCCGCACGTACCCCACGTTTCGGCGACAGCCAAACCGGCAACCTCGCCCTCCTGAATACCCGCGCCGCGCTGCTGTGGAGTGAGGCGGGCCTCCATGCCGCCTTCTGGCTGGAGGAGCGCGATGTGTGGACCACGGGCGCGGCGCGCACCGCGCTGGTCTGGCAGGAGAACTGCGTGACCGTGGCGATTGCCGGGCCGGGGGCCTATTACGAGCTATCCCTCAACCCGGCCAACCGGACCTCGGAGCTTTTCTTCATCTGGAAGGACGCCTACACCCGAGGGGGCCGGTACGACGTGCCGGAGTTCGACCTGGCCCGGCAGCGTCCCATGGTCTTCGGCGGCGACAACGGGGCGCACCACCCCCGAGGCATGCGCTGGGCTTTCCTCGACTGGCATTTCCCCGGACTGCGCACCGCCGTGAAGGTGGACGGCACCCTGGATCACCGCGACGAGGTGGACCGCGGTTGGAGTGCGGAGATCTGCCTGTCCTGGGAAGGCCTGGGGCGGCTGGCCGATGGGCCGCTGCCGCCAGAGGCAGGCCAGGTGTGGCGCATCGGCCTGGCCCGGACCCAGATGATCGACCATCGCGCCCACCGCTACCCGGCAGTCTGGACCCCCTATGCCACGGGCTGTCCCCTGCCTCTGATGCCGGATGCCTACACCTCGGTGGTCTTCGCGCTCTAGGCAACGCCGGCGGTCTTTGCCGTAGCCGGGGGTGAGGCGGTAGGCTACGGACCCAACCGCTCGGGCAGAGCGCGACAAACTGCCGGATCTCATCCCGCACCCGACGGTGGTGCCCCAGGGCCTCTGGGCTACTGGGTGGCAGTAGTGCGGGTGAAGGGAAACATCACCGGGATGATTCATATCCGCTGTCGGAGCCTGCGGGCCCAGCCACCCAGGTCGTCGAACAAGGTGTAGAAGATGGGCACGTAGAGAAGCGTGAGGAAGGTGGCGACCAGGAGTCCCCCGATGGCCACTATCGCCAGGGGAGAAAGCCGTTCCAACCCAATGGCCCGCTCCAGGGCGATGGGCACCATGCCCACAGCAGTGCCGAAAGCGGTCATGAGGATGGGCCGGGTCCTGACCCTCACACTTTGCCGCAACGCTTCCAGTGTCGAGGCTCCTTGTTGACGGGCCACCTCGACAAAGTCGATCAGGAGGATGGAATTCTTCACCACGATCCCCGCCAGGAGAATGATCCCCATGAAGGAGGAGGTTGATTGGTGTTTTCCCGCGGCCAACAGGGACCAGACCGCACCGATCATGGCCAGCGGGATGGCGCTCATGATCGTCAAGGGATGGCTGAACGACTTGAAGGCCGGGATCAGGGAGAAGTAGAGCAGCACCATACCGATCATCAGGGCCGACATGAGCAGGGTGAAATTCTCTTTGCCCTGCTTTGCATCCCCCTCCTGGGAGAGGGCGTATCCGGGGGGAAGTTTGAGCCCCTCCAACTCCCGCTGCACGTTGTTCATGATATGGTCGAGGGCCGCTTTTTCGCGATAGCCGTACACATCGATACTGTTCAGAAGGGATTGCCGGGTCAGCAAGGTCGGCACATAGGCGGTGTTCGTGGTGCCGAGGGCGGCGAGGGGGATCTCCCCCATCGGGGTATGGACCTTGAGCGCCGACAGTATGGCCGCGCGGTCCCGGTAGGTGGCGGCGTAACGGATGCGGACCGGGAAACCGTCCTCATTGGCCACCCGAAAGCTCGAAGCCACCCCCCCCTGAAGGGCCGCCTGGACCTGCCCGGCAATATCCTTGGGCGAGATCCCGTAATAGGCGCATCGTTCCCGGTCGGCAACAAACAGTAGTTCCTTCTTGTCATTGCCCCAGGTGAGGGAAACAGAGGAAAGCCCGCCGGCCTGCTCCAGCCGCGTTTTCACCTGCTGGCCGAGCTGGTGGAGGACCTGGGGATCGGGGCCGGTCACCATCACGTCAACCGCGGCGCGAATGCTGGACATGGCCGTTGCGCCGTAGTCAAAGACATCGGCGTGCTTCAGCCCCGGGATCTGGTGGAAGCCGTCCCGGAGGTGTTCCTCCACCTGCCAGATGGTCTCCTTGCGGTGATAGCGATCCACCAGGTTGACGGTCATGGCGCCCTGCTGTGGATTCTTGCCACTCCCGAAAGAGACCACGGAGGGCTCTGAGCCGAGGGTACTGCTCAGATAGACCACCCCTTCCTGCTTTTGGATTACCGCCTCCATCCGGGAGAGCAGGGCGTCAGCCTGGGACAGGGAGGAGTTGGCATCGGCCTCGAAATTGACCTTGATGATACCGGTGTCCATCGGGGGCTGCACGTCCTGCCCTACCAGCGGTTTGACCAGCTTCAGGGTCAACACCAAGAGCACAAAAGCCCCGATGATGAAGGGGACCCGGTGCCGGAGCGCAGTGTCGAAGGCGCTCAGGAAGAAGTCGCGGATGCCATGGACGAAGCGGTCGCTTGCCCGACGGACGAGCTTTTCCAGTCGGTTCGGCTGGTGGTTCGCCTTGAGCAGGAGCGGCGCCAGGATCGGGATGATGGTGACCGAGACGATATAGGAGGCGACCAGCGCGATGCTGAGGGAGAGGGAAAGGGGGCGCAACACGGTCTGCACGTACCCCCCGATGAAGACAATGGGCACCAGCACCACCACCGTGGCATAGGTGCCGGAGAAGATGGCCAGCATCACCTCCTCGGTGCCACCTGCGACCATCGAGATCAGATCTTTGTTTGCTTCCCGGTAGTGCCGCTCGATGTTCTCGATGACCACAATGGCATCGTCCAAGAGCATGCCCACTGCCAGGATGACGCCGGTGAGCGTCACCATGTGGAACTCGAAGCCGAACAGCCACATGGCGGCGAAGGTGATCAGGTAGGTGAACGGGATAGCGATGGCGCAGAGCAGGGTGGTTCTCAGGTTGCCCAGGAAGAGAAAGATGACCAGGACAGTGATGAGGACGGCTTCCTGGAGGGCGGTCAGCATGTTGGTGACACTCAGGTCGATGAGATTCTTCTGGGTGTAGCTGACCGCAAAGTCGACGAACGGATAGCGGGCCTTCAGCTTTGGCACGGCCGCCTCGGCAGCGGCGATGGCATCGAGGGTATGGCCGTTCTGGCTCCGCAGGATGTTGATGCCGATGGCCTCTTTGCCGTTGCCGTGATAGGATGACTGGGGTTCCTGGGTTCCTGTTTCCACCCGCGCCACATCGCGCAGGTGGAGGGTTCCCGAGCCGCGGCGGGCTACCACCAGGTTCTCGAGTTCTTCTGGGTTTTTGACCGCCCCTTCGGTCTTGAAGAGGTACTGGCCATCCCGGTGGATGACGAGCCCCTGGGGGATGTTCTGGTTCTGGGCGGAAAGCGCTCCCATCACCTCGGGGAGGCTGATGCCGAACCGGTTCAGCCGGTCGGGGTCCACCGTGACTTGCACTTCCGGCTGATAGCCTCCAAAGACCTCCACGTTGGCGATGTCCGGGGCGCGGAGCAACTCCTCCTTGATCTGGTTGTCCGCCAGCTCCCGGATCTTGCGCAGCTCCACCGGATAACCTGGGGCTGGTGAGAGGGCGAGGGTCATCGTCGGCTGGGTAGCCTGGCTGATCTTGAAGATTTGTGGTGCACGGATTCCCGGAGGGAGCCGGGCGCCGACCTTGCTCAGGGCGTTGGCGACATCGGTGGCAGCGGCGTCCAGTCCCTTGTCGTATTCGAACTCGGCCGTTACCACCGAGGCCTCGTCTTTGGAGGTCGAGGTGACCTTTCTCACCCGGTCGATGGTCGAGACCTCTTTCTCGATCACCCGGGTAATATCCGTCTCTACGTCGCCGGCGGCAGCGCCGGGCATGACCGTCACCACGCTGATCTGCGGGCGGTCCGTGTCCGGAAAGAGGTTGAAGGGCATACGTCGATAGCCGATCACCCCCACCACTGACAGGAGGATCACCAAGGAGAGCACCAGATGCGGTTTCCTGATGTAGCCCTCTACAAACCTCATTCTGCCCCTCCTTCGACCTGCACCGGACTCCCATCGGCAAGGGTCAGCAGCCGGTTTTCCTGCCCAACCACCACCTTCGCCCCTACCGTCAATTCGCCCGCTACGGCCGCCTTTCCGCCCGCAGTGCCGAGTACGGCCACCTTGCGCACCTGGACCACCCCGCCCTGGATCACACAGACCAAGCTCCCCACCGTGCTCTTGATGAGGGCGTTTTCCGGGATTATGGCGCCGGTTACCACCTTCCCCACTAGATCCACCGCCACCGTGCTCCCAGAGGGGAGGCCGAAGGGGGACGCCGGCATCACCATCTCCACCGAGCCTAGTAGATTCTTGCCCAAAGCGGGGTGGATACGGCTGATGATCGCGGCCAGGGT
>JADZBP010000279.1 GCA_020852055.1 Candidatus Latescibacterota bacterium | reverse complement strand
GATCCAGGGCCCGCCGCACCCGCCGCACCCCTTGGCGCACCTCGGCAGGGGTGCCAAAGGGCAACAGGCGCTGGCGGTCGATCTCCCCCCAGAAGGTCACCTTGCCGCGGAACTGCTCGCCCAGCTTCTCGATGTCCATGCAGAAGAGCTGCGAGTTGAGCGCGTCCACCCCGATCTCCACCAGGTCCGGGTAGATGGCCTCGATATGGCCGTCGGAGTGGAAGAAGACGTATTTGCCCGCTGCATGCAGGATCTCGCAGTACTCGCGATAGAGGGGCTTGAAGAGGGCGCGCCAGGTCGCCGGGTCGATGAGCAGGCTGGTCTGGGTGCCCCAGTCGTCCATGAAGGAAACCCCGTCCACCGCGGTGGCGGCCCACATGCGCATCTCGCGGCAATAGAACTCGTGCAACATGGCCAGCAGCTCGCGCAGCTGGCGGGTGCCGTAGGCCAGGTCCTCGAAAAGGGCCTCGGAGCCGCGCAGAAATTGCAATCTCTCGAAAGGCCGGGTCTCGGTGCCGGCGCGCACGAACTTGTCTGTGGCCGCGCAGGAGGCCTCCACCTGGCTCAGGTCCGCCTCGTCGAGTAGCTCGAAGGGAGGCTGGTAGCAGGCCAGCGCGCTCCAATCGGCCAGGGGCGGCTCCTTCACCTCACCCACCACCCCGCGTTCGGCCACATGCCAGGTGCAGCCCCAGGCGTCGGTGTACACCCCCACCTCGCTGGCCCGGCCCCGGCAACGCCGGCCCGCCCCGTAGCGGGCATTGGGTCCCTGAAAGTCAGAGGGGTACCGGGCCAGCAGTCGCGTCATCTCCTCCTGCCGGTCCATCACCGTGCCCGGCAACGCCCACAGATCGCGCGGCGCCCGGTCCACCGGCTGGTGTTTCAGGGTCCTGACCAAACGTTCTCGCGGCGTCATGCCCATCTCCTCGTTGGCAAAGGGTCTCTGGGTAATATCCAAAAGTAGGGGGCTGCGGGTAGAGGAAAAGTGGCCGGGTCAGGAAGCACTTTGGCATATTCAGGGTTGGGGGAGTTCGGGACCCGGAGCGGCGATGGGGGCCTTCAGCCCCTGGTGCCGGGGCCTCCGCCGGCTGGCGCGCCCGACCAGGCCCTTGCCCGGAGGACGAGCACGGCTTCCTCGTCGGCGAGGGCGGCAACCGCATGTGCCATCTGGACCTTTCCGCCGAACTGGCGTACCGTTAGCTTGTGACCTTACCCATCACGCTGTTCCCGCGGTCAGCTTCGGCGGCAAGCGCCGTCGGCCCCGCGCGGCCAGCGATCACCATAAGGAGGGGTTCATTGCACTGGATAGACTGGCTCATCGTGATCGTGCCACTGGTCGCCGTAACTTGGGTCGCCCTGCGGGCGCACAAGTACGTGAAGGGCGTGGCCGACTTCCTCACCGCCGGCCGCGTGGCGGGTCGCTACGTGTTGTGTGTCTCGGGCGGCGAGGCAGCCTACGGGCTCATCAGCCTGGTGGCGGTGTACGAGAGTTACTACGCTTCCGGCTTCGCCTACGGTTTCTGGGGGTCGGTCTCGGCACCCATCTTCATCGTCCTGGGTCTGACCGGTTTCTGCGTCTACCGGTTCCGCGAAACCCGGGCGATGACGGTGGGGCAGTTCCTGGAGATTCGCTACAGCCGCAGCTTCCGCGTCTTCGCCGGGGTGCTCCAGTCCATCTCGGGCATCATCAACTACGCGCTCTTCCCGGCCGTGGGCGCGCGCTTCCTGGTCTACTTCTGCGGCCTGCCCATCCACGTCGACATCTTCGGCTGGTACTTCCCCACCTTTGGCCTGCTGATGGCGCTCAACCTGAGCCTGGCGGTGCTGGTGGCCACCAAGGGCGGCCAGATCACCATCATGGTCACCAACTGCGTCCAGGGGCTGCTGAGCTACCCGGTCTACGTGATCATCGTCGGGTACGTGCTCTGGCACTTCTCGTGGTTCCGCGACATGGCGCCGGCGCTGCTCGACCGGGACCCCGGCAAGAGCCTGATCAACCCCTTCGACATCTCCGGGTTGCGCGACTTCAACCTCTTCTATGTACTCGTCGGCATCCTGGGCGGCATCGTCAACCGCCTCGGCTGGTCGGGGAACCAGGGGTACAGCGTCTCGGCCCGCAACGCCCACGAACAGAAGATGGCCGGCGTGCTCGGTTCCTGGCGCGGCGGCTTCGAGAGCATGATGTACCTGCTCCTGGCCGTGGTCGCGATGGCCTACCTGAACAGCGACAAATTCCAGGACGGTGAAAAGGGCGCTGTGGCCGCCCGCCTGGAGCTGGCCATCAAGGCGGTCAACGACGTGGCCGCGGCTCCGGAACTGGCGCCGGTGCGGCAGGAGGTGGTCAACTACCTGAACAGCGGCACGGTCACCCCCGAACTGCAGGGGATGCTCGACAAGACGGCGGCGCTCAAAGCCAAAGAGGAGGCCGACCGCGACCGGCTGCGCTATACCGCCACCGATTCGGCCCCGGAGGAGGTGGCTGCAACCACCGATGCCGAGGCGCGCCAGCTCGCCCGCGAGGCCCGCATGCAGGTGGCCCGCGATGCCATCCAGTCGGTCGATCCCAGCGCCGCGCAGACCTTCAACACCATCTTCGGCCAGATGCGCGTGCCCATGGCTCTGCGCTATATCCTGCCCATGGGCATCACCGGGCTCTTCCTCGCCATCCTGATCTTCCACATGGTCTCGGTGGATATGTCCTACCTGCTCTCGTGGGGCAGCATCCTGGTGCAGGATATCGTGCTGCCCCTGCGCAAGACCCCCTTCACACCCGAGCAGCAGCTGCGCCTGCTGCGCTACATCATCGCCGCAATCGCTGTCTTTGCCTTCTTCTTCAGTTATTTCTTCGGGCAGGTAGACTACGTCCTGATGTTCTTCGCCATCACCGGCGCCATCTGGCTGGGAGGCAGCGGGCCCTGTATCACCGGCGGCCTGTACTGGAAACGCGGCACCACCGCCGGCGCCTGGGCCGCCCTGGTTTCGGGGTCGAGCATCGCGGTGGCAGGCATCCTGTTGCAGAAATACTGGGTCGGCGGCATCTACCCCTGGTTGTATACCAACGGCTGGGTGGATACCGTGGCGGTGTGGCTGCAAACCGCCTCGTCGCCCTTTGAGCCACTGGTTACCTGGCGGATGAGCAGCGAGAAGTTCCCGATCAACTCCCAGGAGGTCTACGCCATCGGCATGATCGTCTCGCTCGGCCTCTACATCGTCATCTCCCTGGCCACTTCCGGCGGCGGGCGCGCCTTCAACATGGACCGCATGCTGCACCGCGGCATCTACCAGCGCGAGGAGGACCGGCGCGCGGCCGCCCAGCAGCCGGCGGAAAAGCGCTGGACTGCCCAGTGGCTTATGACGCAACTCATCGGCATCGACCACCAGTACACCCGCACCGACCGCTGGCTGGCCTGGTCGGTCTTCATCTACTCCTTCGGCTGGGGCTTTGTGGTGTGTTTCCTCGGGGTGATCACCTGGAACTTCATCGACCCCTGGAGCAACGCTGATTGGTCCTACTGGTTCTACTTCAACAACTTCCTGCTCGCCGGCGCCATCGGGGTGATCTCCACAGTCTGGTTTTCCATCGGTGGCTACATCGATCTCAAGCGGCTCTTTATAGATCTGGACGCCAAACAGACCAACGTGCTCGACGACGGCCGGGTCATCGGTCACGTCTCGGCCGACGATGTGGCGCTGGTGGAACGGGTGGAGCACGGCGGCGCGGCGACAACTCCTCCCAAGGGCGACACGCCGCCCAAGGAAGGCCCGCCCCCGGCCTGATCCGCAGGCAGTTCGCAGCCAACGCCAGGCAAGTAAAAAGGCCCGGCCGCCCGAGGGCGGTTGGGCCTTTTTTTTCGAGGGCGTGAAGGGAGGAAAACCGGTCAGGGGAAGAAGGGAAATTCGCCTGCCCCCCGGCGGCTTTTGCATATTCAGGACAAAGGGGTTTTTGCCGTCCCCCCTCATAGCGGCCTTTGGCGGCGCGAGGAGACCTCCGCAGATGAGTGATCCAAAGTACGAAAGCTATATGGGCCTCGGCCCGCAGCGCATCGCCCACTGGGAACACTGGTCGAACCCGGATGCCGAGACCTACCTGACCGGCATCGACTACTACCAGCACCCGCGCCTCTGCCGCCTGAAACTCCAGGAACTCTATCCCCAGCTGGGCCTGGGCGTGCCCGCCACTGACGAACCCAAACTTCGCCCGGAGGACCAGCCCGACCAGGGCAAGGGCCGTTGGGGTGACAGTTATCGCGACCACTGGCAGCAGGAGGTAGCCGGCCACCGCTTCCAGACTGACGAAGAGCGGTTGCGCTTCAGCCCCCTCGAACAGGGCGACTTCACCGGCTGGCGCATTGTCGAGGACGGCGACTTCCGCAGCGAGGAGGTCATCTACGAACGGTACCGCCGGCACTTTCCGGCCGAATGGGGAGATCGCGCTCCGGTGGGTTCATCCGCCTCGGTTGGCTTCTACAACACCATGTTCATGTGGCCGCTGCTGGTCTTCGGGTACGAGCAGTTCCTCGCCATCTGTCTCGAACCCGGTTTCGCCCACATCATGGACGAGTTTGCCGAGATCAACCGCCGGGTCTTCCGCGCCTTCGCCCGCCTGCCGGTCAACTTCGTCGTCTGCCACGACGACATCGTCCTGACCAGAGGCCCGGTCTGCAGCCCGGCCTGGATGCACCGCTATATCTTCCCCCGCTACGAGGAGTTCTGGAGCATCCTGCGCCAGGCCGGCAAGGAGGTGCTCTTCATGGCCGACGGCTGTATGGACGCCTTTGCCAACGACGTGATGGCCTGCGGCGCGCGCGGCATCATCAGCGAACCCTTCACCGACTACAAGGCCATCGCCCGGCGGTACCAGGACTGCTTCATCGCCGGCGAGGGCGACAACCGGGTGCTGATGCGCAATGACCCCGGCGAGATCCGGCGCATGGTCGAATCCATGGCCGAAACCGGGCGTATGTCCGGGGGCTACATGATGTGTATCGGCAACCACATCCCCTTCAACGTGCCCGGTGAAGCGATCAAACGGTATCTGGATCTCTCCGCCGAGTTGACGCACCGATGAGGGAGGACTGGTGATGACCCCGATCAACTTCGAAAGCTATTACTGGCAGAACGACCTGGTCCGCCTGCGCGCTATGGCGGAGGGCGATTGGGAGACCTCCTACCACAACCGCTTCGATTCAGCGGCGCGTTTCCTGCTGCAGAGCGAGATGGAACTGCCCCCGACCGTCGCCGGGGAACAGGAGGCCGTGCGCCAGTTCGTCGGCTTTGCCCCGGGGACCGGCCGGCTGATGTTCACCATCGAGAACCTGGCCGGCGAGAACGTGGGGGCCTTCAACCTCAATTCCATCGACGAACGGAACGGCACCTTCAGCATCGGCATCCAGATCGACCGCCGCCACCGCGGCAAAGGGTACGGCACCGCAGCCATGCGCCTGCTGCTGCGCTATGCGTTTTTCGAGCGCCGACTGCACAAGCTCAACAACAGCGTGCTCGCGGGTAACGCCGCCTCGGCGCGGATGTTCGAGAAGTTGGGTGCGGTGGTGGAGGGAAGGCGGCGGGAAACGGTGTTCTCAGGCGGGAGATACCACGACGAGATTCTCGTCGGCCTGACCAGGGAGGAGTTCGAGCAAAGCGAGGCCCGGCTGCAGCCAGACGATTCTAGGCGAACCTGAACCCGTACAGGTCCGCGTCGGCCAGCTGGAACAAGAGCCGCACCGGCTGGCCGCGCAGGCTGGCCAGGTCGCCCCGGAAACGCACCGCCACCTCGGTGTGATCCCCCCGCACCACCTCCCCGTCCCCGAACCCGAAGCCGGGCAGCAGGCGGTCGAAGCCCCCGCTCTCACTCCACACCACATGCGCCGCCGTCGAGGGGCACAGGGCCGTGTCCACCGACCCGGCCGGGGCCAGGGCGGCCCGCAGCCAGCCGCGGCTGGCATCCACGTTGAGCTGCAGTTCTTCCCCCTCCACCACGAAAGGCCGGGTGATCAACACCTCGGGCTGGTGACCGGCCCGCAGGCTGACGTAGCGGTTGCGCTTCTGGGTATAGAGGGCGATCTGGTGCCGCACCAGCCGGTCGGCGTAGTAGGCGCTCTGCTCCGGGTTGTTGCGGATCACCAGATGGTCCCCGTCGATGACCAGCGTGTAGAACCAGTCCTCATCGCCCACCCGCACCGGCGGCAGTGCCCCGATCACCAGCCGGTCGTAGCTGTGCTCCTCGGTGCCGTGCGGAATCCACGCCTCCCGGCTCGAGGTCCGGTCCCAGGTCCGTCCCCCGTCGCGGCTGAGGGTGATGCGCATCTCGTTGGTGCCCTTGCGGCACCAGGGCCAGCGGTGCGGATGCTCGGGGGTGGGCGCCAGCACTGGCCCGCCGTCGGGATGGGTGCGGTCGGAGTGGAACCAGCTCAAGAGCCCGAAAACTAGCCCCTCGGCGCAGAAGGGGGTGAGGGACATGGGTTCGTCGTAGCGCTGGGGCAGGTGGGAATCGGCGGGGTCGGGGTAGAGGGCGGCGCTGGAGGTCCAGTTGACCAGATCTTTGGAGGCGAAACGCCCGATCTCGCGCGAGGGCAGCCAGTGCGGCACCACCCCCTGGTCCATGGTCACCCATTCCTGGTGCAGCTCGTCCCAGAAATGCAGCGCATGCCGGCGCGGGTTGAACTCACCCCCCGAGTCGATCAACTGCTCCTGCCAACGGGGATCGTTGCGGAAATCGGGAATACGCGGGGCGAAGAAACCCCGGGTCTGGCGCGCGTGGGCGGCCCCCACATCCCCGCCGCTCTGGGCCAGGCGCAGGGCGTAGCGCCGCTGCGGGTCGGCCACGTTGCCGTACTGCCCCAGATCGGCGACCACGGTGAAGGGCACCCCCAGGTTGTTGCGGCGGCTGTAACCCTGAGGCGTGGGGAAGGGGGCGTGTTTTTCGCGGTCCACACCCGAGGGGGCCTCCACCAGGTCCAGGTCGGGTTTCTCCCAGTGGATGCCGTCCTCGCTGTGGGCGTAGGCCAGGCCGCTGAACAGATGATGGGCCCGGTCCCTCCTGAAACCCTCGTTCTCGATGCGCTCGCCCCGGTCCAGGTCCCACCACATGGCGGTGTAGAAGGCGAAGAAGCGGCCATCCTCGGCGCGGCCCACAAAGCCGGGCGAAGCCCCGCCCGTCTCCCAGGGCTGGTCGGCGGCAATGACCACCCCCCGGGCGCGGGGGTGGTGCACCACGCGGTCGAAACCGGTGGCCCGTTCGAGGGCCCAATCGTCCAGCAGCAGTTGCCAGTGCGCCATGGTGGCCTACTTCCGGGTGTACAGCTCCGCAAAGGTGTCCTTGGCCTTCCACTTGAGCAGGCGGGCGGCCTTGTCGGCGCGGAACTTGCCGTGGGGCAGATCGGCGCAGATGAAGAAAACCTCGTGCGGCGAGGGCATCTTGGGGGCGCGCAGCCCGTAGAGAAAGGACTCGCCGGTATCCTCCCACGAGGTGACGAAGGGATGGACCCCCTTGTCCTCGGGGGTGATCTGGCGCGGGCGGAAACTGCAGAAGAGGTAGGTCAGCACCTCGAGGCCGCGCTCGCGGGCGAAGCGGTCGGTGATCTGCAGGCCCAGGTATTTGGTCAGGGCGTAGAGATCCTCGCCCGGATGCAGGGGCACCTCGGGGACCACCTGGAAGTCGTTCCAGTAATCCGCCGTGTGGCTCATGGCCGTGTGGTACGGCCCGGTGTGGATCAGACGTTTCAGCTTGCACTCGGCGGCGGCCTTGGCCAGGTTGAAAGCGCCCACCATACTCACGGTGAAGGCCAACACCGGATGGGGCCGCACCACCGTCAGGTTGATGGCCGCATCCATGCCTTTGCAGGCATCGAGCACCTGCTCGTACTTGGTGATATCCACCACGCGGTTCTCGTGGGGAGCGCCCAGCAGCTCGGGCACCGGGGCCCGCGGGCCCTGGGGCGAGGGGGCCGCCGCAATCTCGGCCATGGGCCGCAGGTCGGTCACCCGCAATGTGTAATGATCCCTGAGGGCCTCGATGGCCGCCGCGCCCACCGGGCCGCCGGCGCCAAAAATCACCACCTTGCCTTTTTTCACCGCCGCCATCTCAGTTGCCCTCCTTGTGCGTCGCGAAACGGCCTGCCGAGGCCACGTGATGCACCATCCAATGGTATTCCCGCTCCTTGCGTTCGTGGGCCAGGGCCTGTTCCACCGCCTTGAGCGCGTCGGCGCTGCTGGTCCCCTCCGGAGCATCCAGCACCCCCAGGCGCAGGCAGATCACCTCGATCTTGCCCAGGCGGGCGATCTCGCGGCAGGTCAGCTCGGCCATGTAGGGAGCGAAGGCCTCGCCGTTGGTGCGCGGCCGGGGTTCCCACTCTGGGCTGACCTGGTACTGCTCGGGGTAGGTCTCCAGCAGCGAGAGTTCACTGATGAGCACCAGGCGGCGGATGCCTGCCTCACAGGCGGCGCGCACCAGTACGTAGGTGGAGCGGGCCACCAGATCCAGCAGTTCGCCTTCGGCTTCGATGCCGGCACCCAAGGGTGCCTGGTAGTGCAGGGCGTGTACGATGGCCTGCGCCCCTTTGAGCAGCGCGGCCACCTCTTCGGGGGAACGCAGGTCCACGCCGGCGCCGGCGGGCGCCACTTCGTGTCCCCGGGAGAGGCCCTGGCACAGCAAGGCCCCCAGGGGCCGGTCGGCGCCGGTCACGACAAGGTTCATAACTGTTTACCGACTTTCTACCAAGAGAGTTTGGAGGAGAGGTTGTGAAAGAAATAATCCGCATGGAAATAGACCAGGCGGGCGCTCTGCTCGGAGCGGCAGATGTGCACCTCCTGCCTGGGGCTGATAGGCCCCAACTGCCGGCCGTCGACCGTCAGGTACACGTACGGGTCGCGGGTCTGAGGGCTGATATGGAGGCGGATGCGCGATTCTGGCGTGAGGATGATCGAGCGGGAGGTGAAGTTGTACTCGTTGATGCCGTCGAGGATGATGCAGCGCACGTCGGGCATGACGATGGGCGCCCCGGCCGCCAGCAGAAAGGCGGTGCTGCCGGTCGGGGTCCCCACCACCACCCCGTCGCCCTGGATGGTGCGGATCTTGGTGTCGTCGACGTAGACGTCGGTGAAGATCAGGCGGTTGCTGGTGCGCACGATCACTTCGTTGATCGCCCGCGACTCGCCGCCCGGGTAGCGGCATTGCAGCACCAGCCGCTCGCTGATGAAGAAGCGGCCCTCCAGCAGGAAGGCGATGATCTGCTCCAGGTCGCGGCGGTCGCCGGCGGTGAGGAAACCCACGGTGCCAAAGTTGATGGCCAGCACCGGACAGCCGGGAAAGAGATCGAGGGCCTTGAGCACCGTGCCGTCGCCGCCCAGGGCCATCACCAGGTCCAGGCCCGCCGGCGGCTCGCCGCCGGCGTCCAGCCGCACCGTCTCGATCCGGCGCTGGGCGAACAGCTCCTGGGCCTCCTGCACGGCGTGGGTCTGGACCTCGTCGCGGGGCAGGACGCCTACCTTGCTCAGCTTCACCGCCCTGCCTTCCCCTCAGCCTTTGCGGGCCTGCTTGCCGGCCTGCATCTCGTAGGCTTTGATCAGCGCCTGGGTGCCTTCCTCGGCGCCGCCGGCCCGCTCGACGATGTTGAAATACTGGTGAGCCAAGCTCACCCCGGGCAGGGCCAGCTTGATGTCGTTGGCCGCGCCCAGGACCAGCTTGAGATCCTTCTGCTGCAGCCGCACCATGAAGCCGGGGGCAAAGTCGCCGTTGAGGATGCGCGGCCCCAGGTTGCTCAGTTGCCAGGAACCGGCGGCCCCGCCGCTGATGGCGTTGAGCACCTTCTCTACGTCGAGGCCCGAGGCGGCGGCCAGCATCAGGGCCTCGGACATGGCCAGGTTGTTCACCGAGACGGCGATCTGGTTGCACAGCTTGGTGGTCTGCCCGGCGCCGTGCCCGCCGATGAGGGTGATCTTCTTGCCCATGGCCTCGAAGACCGGCACACACTCGTCGAAGACCTGCTGGTCCCCGCCCACCATGATCGACAGCGTCCCGTTCTGGGCGCCCACGTCGCCGCCGCTGACCGGGGCGTCGAGCATCTCGATGCCCTTCTTCTCCAGTTCGGCGGCCACCTGCTGGGTGGCGCGAGGGGAGACGGTGCTCATGTCGATGACCACCGCCCCGCGCGCTGCCCCGTGGATCACCCCGTCTTCTCCCAGGATCACCGCTTCCATGTCCGGGGTGTCGGTGACCATGGTGATGATGATGTCGCTGGCGGCGGCCACTTCGCGCGGCGTTTTGAGCAGCTCCGCGCCGGCTTCGACCACCTGGCGGACTCGTGGCCGGTCGGTGCGGTTGTAGGCCTTCACCTGAAACCCCGCCTTGAGCAGGTTGAGGGCCATGGGCGCGCCCATGATCCCCAGACCGATCAGGCCGATCCGCGTCTTGCCTGGCTGGGCTGGCATCTGCGCTCTCCTTCTTTCAGTAGGTAAAGCCGAAATGGTGGCGGTTGTCCTCGATCTTGGCGTTGGCATAGAGCCGGTCGAACCAGATCTGCAGCGCCTCGTTCTGGCGCTGGCGCAGCACCTGCCCGGCCAACTGCTGGGAGGTGGCCTGGAAACGGCTCTCGTCGGCGGCGACCTTCTCCACCAGGCGGAGCAGGTACGCCCCGCGCGGCATGGTGACCACCTCGCTCACCTGGCCGGGCTGCAACTGGAAGGCGGTCTTGATGAAGGCGTTGTTGCGGCCCACCCCCGGCACCTGGTCAGCCCGCGCAAAGGGCTCGGTGGTGTGCGCCTCCAACCCCAGGGCAGTGGCCGCCTGGGTCAGGTTGGCGGCCTGGGCCCGCAGGCCCTGCAGGAGCTGGCCGGCCCGCTCGGCCTTCTTCTCGTTGATCACCGCGCGCTCCACCTGCTGGCGCACATCGTCGAGGGAGGCGGTGCCCTTGCTGCGGCTGGCTTTGGACTGGGCCAGCCAGTAGAACTGCTCGTTGGAACCCTGAGCCACCTCGCCGGCAGGGTGCTGCAGGAAGAGGTTCACCAGCCAGGCCGATCCCTCACCCAGGCCGGGCACCTGGCGGCCCTGGCCGACAAAGCCGCTGTCGCGCACCTCAAGGCCGGCTTCCTGGGCGGCAGCCTCGAGGCCCTTGGCCTTGGCCGCCTCCTTGACCGCCTCGATCCGGGCGCGCAGTGCGTCCTCGGTCTCAGCGGAAGCGGCGAACTTGAGCAGGATATGGCGGGCTCGCACCTCTTCCTCGCCCTGCGCGTTGGTCTGGTGTTCGTCGACCTTGATCAGGTGCAAGCCGAAGGGGGTAAGCACCGGCTCGGAGACCTCGCCCGGCTTGAGCGCAAAGGCGACTTCCTCGAAGGGTTTGACCATCCGCCCGCGGGTGAAGGGCCCTAGATCGCCGCCGTTGTTGGCCGAACCCGGGTCTTCGGAAAGGCTCTTGGCCATCTCGGCGAAGTCGGCGCCCTGGAGAATCTCCTGCCGCAACTGGGCGGCGTCCTGGGCCACCCGCAGCGAGTCGTGGGCGTTGGGCTGGCGCGCCAGCACCACGTAAGACATGCGCACCTGGTCGCCATGCTGAAACTCGCTCTGGTGCTCCTGGTAATAGGCGTCGAGGTCGGCCGGTGAGACACTCACCTCGCTGTCCTTGACCTTGCTGCTGGGAGAAAAAACGTACTCGACCCGCACCTTCTCGTTGTGATCGAGGAAGAACCGGTGCACCTCGGCGGGACTGGCCTGCACCCCTTCGGTCACCAGGCGCTGCAGCTTGTAGTTGAGCAACTGGTTGTGGATCAGGTTCTCCACCTGCAGCACGAAGGACTTGTTGGCCGGCTCGGCGTAGGTCTGCGGGTCGTTGAGGAACTGGTTGTACTTGTTGATGTCGAACTTGCCCTCGGTCTGGAAGGCGGTGATCGCCTGCACTTCCCGGGGCGGCTGGTTGCGGGTGTAGTAGGCCAGCTCCTTGTCGCTGACCTGGATGCCCAGCCGCTCGATCTCCTGGGCGGCCAGCAGCTCCCGGACCAGCGAGTCCCAAACCTCGCCCACCAGCTGATCGTCCTGAACCTTGCGGCCCTGGCTCTGCTCCATGCGGGCGGCGTTGCGCAAGGCCTGGCGGAACTCCTCCAGCCCAACCGCCCGGCCATTGACCACGCCCACGGACTCGGCGCCCTTTTGCGAGGTTCGCGAAAAATCGGCGCCCCATTCAACAACAATGAGACCGATGAAGGCAAAAATCACGATCCACAGGATAATGGCCGTGTTCTGCCGCAAGATCGTCATCATAGCGTTCTCTTCTCCTGGCTCTCCTGGGTAGAATTCTCTTCGTTCTTGGCTCCCACCTCCGCAACGCCCAGCCGGCGCTTGACCTCGGCCGGATAACGCAGCAAGCAGGCCACCTGGTGGCCCTTCCCTATATCTTCGAGGGAGGGCACCTGGCGGCTGCAGCTATCCCGGCGCTCGGGGCAGCGGGGGTGGAAGGGGCAGCCCGGCGGGATGGCCGCCGGGTTGGGCACGTCACCTTGCAAAATCTGGCGCTGGCGCCGCACCCCCGGAGCGGGTGAAGGCACCGCCGAAAGCAGGGCGCGGGTGTAGGGGTGAGAGGGAGCAGCGTAGAGCTGGTCGCGGTCGGCCAGTTCGACGATCCGCCCCAGGTACATCACCGCCACCCGGTCGGAAATATGCCGCACCACGCTCAAGTCGTGGGCGATGAACATATAGGTCAGCCCCAAGTCGCGCTGCAAGTCTTGTAACAGATTGACGATCTGGGCCTGCACCGACACATCGAGGGCCGAGACCGGCTCGTCGGCGACGATGAAGCGCGGCTCCACCGCCAGGGCCCGGGCGATGCCGATGCGCTGGCGCTGGCCGCCGCTGAATTCGTGCGGGTACCGCCGGGCCGCATTGGCCGGCAACCCAACCATGTCGAGCAACTGCCCCACCCGCCGCTCAAGATCCGCGCCGCGGGCCAGGCCGTGGATCTTGAGCCCCTCGCCGATGATGCCGCCCACCGTCAAACGCGGGTTGAGCGAGCTGTAGGGGTCCTGAAAGATGATCTGCAACTGCCGGCGGCGTTCGCGCATCTGCGCCGGCGATAATTTTAGTAGGTCGACCCCCTCGAAACACACCTCGCCGGCGGTGGCCTCGACCAGCCGCAGAATGAGCCGCCCCAGGGTGGTCTTGCCGCAGCCGCTCTCCCCCACCACTCCCAGGGTCTCGCCGGGCCACAACTGCAGCGACACCCCGTCCACCGCCTTGACATAGCCGCGCACCCCGCCCCACACCCCTTTGCGCACCGGGAAGTGTTTCTGCACCCCCTTCAGTTCCAGGAGCGGCGCCCTCATGCCTGCCCCGCCTTCCAGCAGCTCACCTGGTGCTGCGGCTCCAGCGCCTGCAGGACCGGCGCCTGCTGCCGGCAGCGCTCCTCGGCCAGGGGGCAGCGGGGGGCGAAGCGGCACCCTTCCGGGAAATGCCGCGCATCCGGCACCATGCCCGGGATGATGGCCAGCCGCTCCCGCCGCTCGTCCAGGCGCGGGATCGACTGCAGCAACCCCCGGGTATAGGGATGCAGGGGCCGGGCAAAAATCGCCGCCGGGCTGGCGTGCTCGACAATCTGCCCGGCGTACATCACCGCCACCTCGTCGGCCACCTCGGCCACCACCCCCAAGTCGTGGGTGATCAGCAGCACCGCCATGTGCAACTCTTCGCGCAGCCGCGCCAGCAACTCGAGGATCTGCGCCTGAATGGTCACGTCGAGGGCGGTGGTCGGTTCGTCGGCGATCAATACCGCCGGGTTGCAGGACAGGGCCATGGCGATCATCACCCGCTGGCGCATGCCGCCGCTGAGCTGGTGGGGATACTCGTCCACCCGCTGTTCCGGGGCCGGAATACCCACCCGCTTGAGCATCTCGATGGCCCGCGACCGCGCCTCCTCCCTGGAAACCTGCTGGTGCAGCACCACCGCCTCGGCGATCTGGTACCCGCAGGTGAGCACCGGGTTGAGGCTGGTCATCGGTTCCTGAAAGATCATCGCCAGATCCGCGCCCCGCACCTGGCACATCTGGTCTTCGGGCAACTGCAGCAGATTGCGGCCCTTGAGCAGCACCTCACCCGACTCGATGCGCCCGGGCGGCGTGGGCACCAGGCGCATGATCGACAGGGCCGTCATGCTCTTGCCACAGCCGCTCTCGCCCACCAACCCCAGGGTCTGGCCCTGCCGCAAATCGAAGGAGACGCCGTCCACCGCACGGCCCACCCCGCTGTCGGTATGGAAGTAGGTCCGCAGCTGCCGGACCTGCAAGACAGGCGAGTCATTCATGGTTCAGCGCTGCACCGCCCCGGTCCAGGCCGGGTTGCCGTACTGGGTGTGCATCAGTTCCGCCGCCCGCACTTGCTCGCCGGGGCTCAGTTGGCCCGGCTGCATCTCCACCTCCAGGCAGCGGCCGAAACCCTCGGCCAGGCACGCCGTCAACCGCGCCAGATCCACCGGGCCGGCAATACACTCGCCGAGGAAGGTACTGCCCTCCTCCAGGCGCTTGGCCCCGTCGCCGCCCGCCGCACCGGGGGGCAGCAGATCGAGCAGGGCCCGGTGCCGCGGCCCGGTCAACAGGGACCCATGTTGCAGGATCGCCCCCCGCACCCGGCGCTGGGCGCTGCCGATCAGCTTGCGCCCCCGGCATTTGATCTCCCACCGCGCCAGGCTGGAAAAACACGGCTCACTCACCCCCGCCTCCCGCGGCCGCAGGGCCCGGGGTTGCGCCCGTTCGAGGGCGACCGCCACGCCGAACAACCGCAGACCCTCCACCAGCGCCTCGCCGATGCGGCGGTAGGTATGGCTGATGGGCCCGCCGCATTGCGAGTCGTCTTCGCGGCAGAGGACGCTGTAGGTCAATTCGTCCCAGTGCAACACCGCCCGCCCGCCGGTGAGCCGCCGCACCACCTCGATGCCCGCCTCCCGGCATCGGTCCAGGTCCACCTCGCGCCAGGGCTGCTGCCCGTAGCCGAAGGAGACCGCCGGCGGCTGCCAAGCGTAGACCCGCAGCACCGGGGTTCCGGTGGCCGCGCCTTCGAGCAGGGCTTCATCGACCGCCATGTTGTACGCACCCTTAGCCGGGCCGGTGTCGAGGAAACGCCAGGCGTTCACAGCGCGCCCAGGCGCTGCAGGGCATCCTTGGCGGCCATCTGCTGGGCTTCCTTCTTGCTGAAGCCGCGTCCCTGCCCCATCATCCGGCCGGTGACACTCACCTCGACGCTGAAGACCTTGTTGTGCTCGGGGCCCTCCTCGGAACTGACCTGGTACTTGGGATGGCCGGCGCCCAGGCCCTGGGTATGCTCCAGCAGCTTGCTCTTGAAATTGGTGTGCTCCTCCTCGGCGATCACCTCCCCCAGGCCCTGCAGCACCACCCGCTCGATGAAACGCCGGCTCGGCTCCAGCCCCCCGTCGAGGTACATGGCGCCGATCACCGCCTCGAAGGCATCGCTGAGGATCGAGGGTTGCCTCCCGCCGCTGGACTGGCGCTCCTCGTGGCTGAGCAGCACAAACTCTTCGAGCCCCAGATCGCTGGCCTTGCGGGCCAGCACCGCCCTGCTGACCGCCACCGACTTGGTCTGGGTCAGGTTGCCCTCGCGCTGATCGGGAAAACGGCGGAACAGGGATTCGGCCACCACCAGGTCCAGCACCGCGTCGCCCAGGAATTCGAGGCGCTCGTTCGACTCGAGACCCCGCCCCTGGTTGGCGTACACGAAGGAACGGTGTTTCAGGGCGTGGACCAGCAGTTCGGGCCTGCGGAATCGATACCCGAGGCGCTTTTCCAGAGCCCGCAACTGGGCCGCCGGCAGCGCCACCGGCAGCCGGCGCCAGGGGCGGAGCAGCGCGCTCAACCAGCTCATGCGCCCCCCAGCCTCAGCAACCCACCATCGCCGTCTCCGGGTTCATCCCTCAAAACGCCCGAAGACCAGGGCTGCATTGTGGCCCCCGAAACCGAACGAATTGTTCAAGGCGTAACGCACCTGGCACTGGCGGGCCTGATTGGGCACATAGTCCAGGTCGCAGGCCGGATCGGGCGTCTCGTAGTTGATGGTGGGCGGCAACACCCCGCGCTTGAGCGCCATGATGCAGGCGATGCTCTCCACCGCCCCGGCCGCGCCCAGCAGATGCCCGGTCATGGACTTGGTGGAACTGACCGCCAGCTTGCCTCCCTGGCCCATCACCGCCTTGATCGCCGCCGTCTCCTGGCTGTCGCCGATGGAAGTGGAGGTCCCGTGGGCATTGACATAGCCGATGGCCTCGGGGGCCACTCCGGCGTCCTTCAGGGCGATGCGCATGGCCCGCGCCCCTCCCTCGCCCTCGGGGGCCATGGCCGTCTGGTGATAGGCATCGGCGGTGAAACCCAGGCCGAGGAACTCGCCCCAGATCTCGGCGCCGCGCCGGCGGGCGTGTTCCAGCTCCTCCAGCACCACCGCCCCGCCCCCCTCACCCAGCACAAAACCGTTGCGGCCGGCGTCGAAGGGCCGGCTGGCCCTTTCGGGTTCGTCGTTGCGCGTGGACAGCGCCTTGGCCGAACTGAAGCCGGCGATGGCGATGGGGCTGACCGCCGCCTCGGAACCGCCGCAGATCATCACCTCGGCCTCGCCGTACTGGATCTTCCGGGCCGCCTCGCCGATGGCATGGGCCGCCGAAGCGCAGGCCGAAACCGTGGCGTAGTTCGGGCCCTTGGCGCCCAGCTTCATCGAGATCATGCCCGGGGCCATATCGCTGATCATCATCGGCACATAGAAGGGGCTGACCCGGTCGGGGCCCTTTTCCATAAGCACGCTGTGCTGGTCCTCGTGGGTCTGTATCCCCCCGATGCCCGAGCCGAAGATCACCCCCACCCGCTCGGGGTCGGTCCGGTCCATGCTCAGGCCGGCGTGGGCCCAGGCCTGGGTGGCCACGTACACCGCGTAGTGGGTGAAGGGATCGTTGCGCCGGACCTCCTTGCGGTCGAGGGCGGCCTCGGGGTTGAAGCCCTTGACCTCACCGGCGATCTTGACCTCGTGCCTGGAGGTGTCGAAGCGCGTGATGGGGCCGATGCCGGAACGACCAGATAATAAAGCCGCCCAGAAGGACTCCAGATCATTGCCATTGGGGGCCAGAGCCCCCATACCGGTGACTACTACCCTGCGTCTGGACACTGCTGATCTCCTGGCTGCGACTTCAGCTCTTGCTGTGTTCTTCCAAATATTTGATGGCGTCGGCGACGGTGGACATCTTCTCCGCGTCCTCGTCGGGGATATCGAGGCCGAACTCCTCCTCGAAAGCCATGACCAGCTCGACGGTGTCGAGCGAATCGGCCCCGAGGTCATCGACAAAGGAGGCCTGCGAGGTAACCTGGTCCTGACTCACGCCCAACTGCTCGACGACCAGCTCCTTGACCCGCTGTTCAATAGAAGCCATTTCCAACATCCTCCGTAGAGAAAGGTTTATTTGGTGTTGCGGAATGATCCTGCGCCGGTGATGCCCTACATTACCATGCCCCCATCCACACACAGCACTTGCCCGGTGATGTAGGCCGCCTGCTCCGAGGCCAGGAAGGCCACGGCGTGGGCTACATCTTCGGGCAGACCAGGCCGCCCCAGCGGCACCTGTGCCAGCAATTTCTCCAGGGCTTTCTCGTCGAGGTCGCCGGTCATGCCGGTTTCGGGGACCAGGCCGGGAGCCACCACATTGGCGGTGATGTTGCGGGAAGCCAGCTCCCGGGCCAGGCTTTTGGTGAAACCACACAGGCCCGCCTTGGAAGCGGCATAGTTGGCCTGCCCGGCGTTGCCCATCAACCCGACGACCGAAGAGATATTGATGATGCGGCCGCTGCGCGCCTTCACCATCGCGCGCGCCGCCGCCTTGCAGCAGTTGAAGGCGCCCTTGAGGTTGGTATCCAGGACCGCGTCCCATTCCTCTTCACTCATGCGCAGCAGCAGGTTGTCGCGGGTGATGCCGGCATTGTTGACGAGGATATCGAGTTTGCCCCACTCGGCCAGCACCGCCTCGACCAGCGCCCCGGCCTGCGCGAAGCTGGCCACGTCGGCCGGGCGGGCCAGGGCCCGCACCCCCAGGGCCTGCAACTCACCGGCCACCGCCTCGGCGGCTTCCACCTTACGGGCGCAGACCGCCACGTCGGCCCCCTCGGCGGCCAGGCGCAGCGCGATGGCGCGGCCGATGCCGCGCGAGCCGCCGGTGACCAAGGCCGTTTTGCCCTGCAATACTCCCATCTCAGCCATCTCCCTGAACCGCGCCCAGCGCGGCGATTTCCTCGGCGGTGCCGGCCCCCTCCACCTTCACCTGCGGCGCAGCGCGGCGCGCCAGGCCCCGCAGCACACTGCCGGGCCCCACCTCGAGCGCACGCTCCACCCCCAGGCCGGCGAGGCCCTGCATGATGGCGGTCCAGCGCACCGGGCTGGTCATCTGCTCGATTAATTGTTCCTGCAACTGGCGCGGGTC
>JADZBP010000278.1 GCA_020852055.1 Candidatus Latescibacterota bacterium | reverse complement strand
GGCGGAACCGGCCAAGGTGAAGTTCTTCACCCGCCGCGATCCGATGCTGACCAAACCGCTGGAGTTGCGCAAGGTGCCCCAGCCCAAGCGGCAGTTGGTGCGGCGGGAGATGCAGGTCTCGGCGGCGCGCATGGACCAGGTGCGGGCGACGGCGGCCTTCGACACCCGCGGGCTGATCGCCGGCCAGGGCAGCGGGGTGAGCGCGATCAACCTGCCGCGGCAGTTGGACAGCGCCCCGCGCATGGCCATGAACATGGAGTCGGGGCTGGGCACACAGGATATGGGCGCCTCACGGACCATCGAAAACAAGATCGACATGGCCCTGGAGATGCTGGACGTCAACAGCATGGACACGGGGCGGTATCGGGCGATGGTGATCCAGGACTCCAAGGACCGGCAGTCGCTCAAGGGCTTCGTCAAGTTCGCCCAGGTGATGTCGGCCAGCTCGGTGTCCTCGGGCACCGTGGGTTGGGGTTCGGTCAACGTCAGGACCATCGATGCGCTGCGCGATGCGGTGAATGAATACACCGGCCTGCAGGCCGACTTCATCGGCAGCATCGCCTTTGACGACGAGCGGCTGATGGAGGTGCCCATCATCATCCCCCAGGGGGCCCCCAACGAGAGTGAGATGGCGCATCTGGCCAAGTACCTGATAGCCGGGGGATTTGTTTTTGGCGGGATCTGGGGCGAGGCCCTGGAGAAGTACGGCGGGCTGGTGAACGGCCGCGATTTCTGGAGCGAGCGCCTGCCGGAGAATCATCCCATCTTCACCGCCTTCTTCGACATCAAGGGCGGCATGACCTCCGGGGTGCTTACGGGTTCGTCCCAGGGAAAATTCGGCATGACCTCCTGGAACGCCCTGACCGGGTACTTCGTCAAAGGCCGATTGGCCGGGGTCGCACCCAATATGGGCTGGGGTTGGGATGATCCCACCGGACTGAGGACGGCTGCCGACGCGACCCGACAGATCCAGATGGCGGTGAACATCATCATCTACGCCCTGACGCAGGAGGGCTCGATGACCCAGCGCCTGATGCAGATGGTGAACTGAGTTAGAGGCTGAGCCAGTAGTTGAGCTTGAGCAGGAAGATGTTCGAGCCCTCGTCGGTGAAGCTGCGGCCCAGATCGCCCCAGGGCCGGAAATGCGGCGCCTCGATCTCGTGGTCGCGCGCCTGCGACCAGACCAGGTACAAGGTGCTGCCGGGTCGGTACTCCCAGCGCAATACCGCGTTGCTCTGCAGCGAACGCTGGCGGAAATCCGGGTTGTCCTCCGGAGCTGCGTGCGGGGTGAACTCGAAGGAGCGCGGCCGGGCCAACTCCTTGAAGTTGCGGTAGTCCCCCGAGCTGATGAAGGGCTGCAGGTAGAATTCCAGGCTCAGGTCGCGCGAGAAGATCAGACTGGCCCGCGTCGTCAGGTCCAGGGTGCGGCTGCGCAACTCCCCGTACACGAAGTGGTCATCCTCCCCGTCGCCGTTGCGGTCCTCGTTTTCCAGCCACTGGGCCTTGTTGGAGAAGTCGTTGTACCCCGGTCGGCAGGCCAGTTCCAGGCGCGCCGAAGGCCGCAAGGTGACGCCGGCGCCCAGCTCCCGCCAGTTGCCTCCGGCGCTGTCGCTGCCCCACTCCCCATCGAAAAAGCCGCTGATAGGTTTGCGCTCGTCGCTACTGAACTCCAATTGCATGCCGGTCCGCGCCGGTTGGGCGATGAGCGGTCCGCCCCGGGTATCGAGGTCATCCAGGCCGCGAAAACGGTGGAAGACCTCCACCTCGACCGTCCAGTAGTTCCGGAACTGGTTGCGCGTTTCGGTGAACATGCCCCGCTCGATGGTCACCCCGTCGAAATTCCGCATCCCCCAGTGGCCGCCCTCGAGCACACTGTTGCGAAAGATCCACCAGGGTTGGTCCTTGCGGGCCTGCAGCCACAGCCAGCCCTGGTAATAGTTGTTGCGCCACTGGAAGCCCAGGTCGTTGACCTCGAATCCCTTTGAGAAGGCCTCCCACCACAATTCGCCGCGCAGCCAGCCGCTGCGTTTGCCCAGGACCATCATATTGGCCAGACCGCGCTGTTGTTTGCCGTCTTCGTCGGCGGCGCGGCTGAAGGCCACCTGGCCCCAGAACTCGTAGGCGTTTTTGCGCCACTTGAGGCTCCAATCGGCCCCGCCGGTGTAGGCGTCCTCTCCCACGCGGCGGTCCAGCAGGGTGCCCATCAGCCCCACATGGGAGGTGCCGGCGAAGAGGTCCTGTTTGACCCGCCCCACTAGGAAGTGGGTGCGCGGTTCGAGCAGGAAGCGGCGATAGGCGGCTTTCTCCTCGCCAGTCAAGGGGTCGGTGTAGGCGCTGTCCAGGTCGGCGTGTTCGTCGGCGCTCACCGCACTCAGCAACCCGAAGGAGGTCTGGTGGCGGGTCTTGCCGGTGAGTTTGGCCGCCCCCAGGATGGTGGTGAAGTCGGACTGGTCGTCCACCTCGAAGCCGTCGGGCACCTCGAAATGGCCCGGCTGCCGGCCGATGCGCCGCGAATAGAAGAGTTGGATGGGGGTCTGGAAATTCTGTGAACCCTCCACGAAGAAAGGCCGCCGCTCCTCCTGGAAGTCCTCGAAGACCGACAGGTTGAGCCGGGCCGGGTCGGCCTCCACCTGCCCGAAGTCGGGGTTCAGGGTGGCGTTGAGCGAGATGCCCGAACTGACGCTGTAGCGCAGGTCGCCGCCCAGGTTGGCGAACTGGTCGTTCTGGTCGGCAAAGGTGGAGCGGCCCAGCGCGTAGGGCAGCACCTCCACGGCGCGGGCGGGCTCGATGGCGGTGATGCCTTCGAGGTGGGCGAAGTGCGAGACCCAGCCGCTCTGTTTGCTGGGCACCATGACCCAGAGGCTTTTCTCCTTGCGGCGGCTGAGGTAGCGGGTCACGTTGATGCCCCAGACGTAGGTTTCCCGGGGGCTGAAACGCAGCACGTGGTAGGGGATGCGGAACTCGGCGCACCAGCCCGCGGCGGTGCGGCTCTCCCGGGCTTCCCAGACCCCGTTCCAGGTATAATCCCAGCCATTCCAGCCCTCGCCGTTGTTGGCGATGGTGCCGTCGCGCAGGGAGCCGGCGGCGTTGATCTCGAAGAAGCAGGCGGTCTGGTGGTCGTGGTGGGCGTCGATGGCAATCTGCACCGCGTCGGCCTCGGTCCACTGGTCGCGGCGGGCCAGGCGGGCGGTGACCCGCTCTGGCTGGCGGTCGAGGGCGGTGATGCCGACGTAGAGGGCTTCGTCGTCGTAGGCCAGCTGCACGACTGTCTCCTCGGTGGCGGGCTGGCCTTCGTCGGGCTCGCGCTGGGTGAAGCCGGAAAAACGGGGCGCGCTCAGCCAGA
This sequence comes from Candidatus Latescibacterota bacterium, assembly GCA_020852055.1. Taxonomy (GTDB): domain Bacteria; phylum Latescibacterota; class UBA2968; order UBA8231; family UBA8231; genus SICG01. Next base: position 73 of record JADZBP010000278.1, on the reverse strand, counting down.
CCTCTTCGTCGAGCACCCCATCGATGCGGGGCGCCGCGCCGCTGAGGCGCAGGGCCTGCATGGGGTGGGGTTC
>JADZBP010000277.1 GCA_020852055.1 Candidatus Latescibacterota bacterium | reverse complement strand
GCCTGACCGACTGGGTGCGCGGGGTGGCCGACCGCCTGGCCGAGGCCGGGTACATCGCCCTGGCGCCGGACCTGCTTTCGGGCACGGGCCCCGGGGGCGGGGGCACCGCCAGCTTCGCCTCCCAGGACTCGGCCCGCCAGGCCATCTACCGTTTGCCGGCCCCGCAGATGAGCGCCGATCTCAACGCGGCTGCCGACTATCTGACCAAACTGCCCGCTGCCGATGGCCGGGTGGCGGTGGCTGGCTTCTGCTGGGGGGGAGCGCAGGCCTTCGGGTTCGCTGCCGAACGCCCCGGCCTGGCGGCGGCGTATGTGTTTTACGGCACCGGCCCGGACAGCGCCGCGGTGCTGGGACGGATCGGTTGCCCGGTCTATGGCTTCTACGGGGGCAACGACGCCCGCGTCAACGCCACCATCCCGATCAGTGTCGAGGGCATGAAAGCGGCCGGCAAGGTGTACGAGCCGGTGACCTACGAGGGGGCCGGCCACGGTTTCCTGCGCGCCGGCGAGGCGGCCGATGCCAGCCCCGCCGACCGGCAGGCGCGGGCAGCGGCCTGGGATCGCTGGCTGAGGTTGCTGGCCAGCCGGCAGTAGCGGATCTTTGCGGAACGGCAATACGGACGGGATTTACCTGACCACCCCCAAACCTCAGGAGTTCGCCTTGGCCAAGTACCGCACTGCGATCATCGCCTGCGGCACCATCGGGCGCGTGCATGCGCGCGGCTGGCTCGACGTTCCCGGCCAGCCCACCCAGATCGCCGCCTGCGCCGATACCCACCCGGATGCCCGCCGGGAATTCGGCGAGTTTTTCGGCATCGCCCCCGAACACCGCTACGCCGACTACCGCGAGATGCTCGACAAGGAGCGGCCCGACTTCGTCGATGTGTGCTCCTGGCACCGCCAGCACGCCGAGATGACCATTGCCGCCGCTGCCCGCCGGCCCAAGGCCATCCTCTGCCAGAAACCCATGGCCCTCAGCCTGGGCGAGGCCGAGGCGATGATCACCGCCTGCGAGCGCAACGACGTGAAGCTGGTGATCGCCTTCCAGCGGCCCCACCACGCCACCTGGCTGCAGGCCCGCGAGCTGATCCGCCAGGGCGCCATCGGCACGGTGCAGCAGGTCCAGCTCGACGACGGGGGCAATATCCTCAACACCAACTCGCACAATATCCGCCTGGCCTTTTTCCTGATGGATGAGGCCGAGCCGCAGTGGGTGATGGGCGCGGTGGAACGCACCACCGACCAGATGGAACGCGGCCTGCCCTGCGAGGACGCCTGCCTGGGGCTGGTGGGCTGTGCCAACGGAGCCACCATCCTCATCCAGGGCAACCTGGTGCGCGGCCTGGGCCAGGGTTGCCGGGTTATCGGCACTGAGGGGATCATGGAACTGGACACCGGCCGGCCGCCCGACGACCAACTCCGCTCCGACGGCGACATGGCCCAGCCCGAAGGCTCCTCGGCCAAGTACAATGACGAATTCGGCAAGGTCCGGTACTTCAACGGCAGCACCAAGGGATGGGTCGAGGTCGAGGCGCCCTGGCACGACTGCTGGGCCCACCAGTGCCAGGAGGCCATCGACTGGATCGAGGGCAAGATCGAGGCCCCGATCTCCTCCTACCGCCACGGCCGCCGGGTCACCGAGGTCATGATGGCCCTCTTTGAATCGGCCCGCAAGAAGCAGCGCATCCACCTGCCGCTCAAGACCATGGTCAATCCGCTGGAGCTGATGGTCGCCAATGGCGATCTGCCGGTGGAATGGCCCGGTCCCTACGAGCGGCGCTCGCGCCTGGTGCGCGGCGAAAAGATGAGCTGGCACGATAGCTGAGGGGAGGTGAGGAGAGAGGGTCGCAGAAGACCGTGCCGGCAGGAAAAGCAGGGCCCTCCCCAGGAGGGCCTTTTCTTTTTGGCGAGGGAAGCGGCGGAACCAGCGCCAAACTCGGGCATCTGCAAAGGGCCGCCACCGAGGGCGGTCTACCGATGAAGAAAACCCTCAGTCTCTATCTGCTCTTCTCTCTGCTGGTCTTCAGTGCCGGGCCCCAGACCGCGCTGGCCTCGGTGCCGGCGCCGGTGCCGCCCTCCAAGGCGGCGGCGATTCAGGCACTGCGGGCGGCCCAGCTTGCGCCCGATACCTGGGCGCTGGAGTCGGCCGACGACGAGTTGCCCGACGGGGTAGAGCGGCGGGCCTTCACCGCCGGGGTCGCGCTGCCCTCCTGGTCGGCGCTCATCCACCCTTGCCAGCCCCATTTTCTCGCCCGGTCACCCCTGCTCCATCGCGGTATCCACCATCCTCCCCTCTATACCCTGCTCAGTTCCTACCGCATCTGATCCGTCTTCTTCTCTGTGTATCGCTTGCTGCCTAGCTCTTCCGGGGCAGACAACCCAAAAAAAGAGAGAAGATGGCTATGTACCTTCCTGCCGAATTGCGCCTGGATTCCCTGGTGATGGTGTTGGCTGGTGGCCGGGGTGAACGCCTCTATCCACTGACCCGCGACCGCACCAAGGCGGCTGTGCCCTTTGGCGGCTTCTACCGCCTCATCGATTTCACCTTGTCCAACTGCCTGCATTCCGGGCTGCGCCGTATCTGTATCCTGCCCCAGCACCAGTATGCCGGCCTCAAGAACCACCTGCAGCTGGGGTGGGGCTTCTTCCGGCCAGAACTGGGCGAGAGCCTGACGCTGCTCCCGCCCGAACGGGGCAGCCGCGCCGGCGAGTACCGGGGGACCGCGGACGCCGTCTACCAGAATCTCCGCACCCTGCAGTGCCAGATGCCGCGCTACACGGTCATTCTGTCTTCCGACCACATCTACCGCCTGGATTACCGCCGGCTGATCGAGTGCCACGCCGCCAGAGAGGCCGAGTTGACCATCGCCTGTATGGGGGTGGGAATGGAGGAGGCCAAGCGCTTTGGGGTCCTGAGCGTCGACGCCACCGAGCGGGTGGTGGGTTTTGCCGAAAAGCCGGTCTCACCCAGGGCGCTGCCCGGCCGGCCGGGGTTGGCGTTGGCCTCCCTGGGTATCTATGTGTTCAACACCCAGGTATTGATCGATGCCCTCATCGAAGACGCTGCCTGTCCGACCAGCAGCCACGATTTTGGCGCCGATATCCTGCCCCGGCTGGTGGATACCGGGCGGCGGGTGTACGCCTACGATACCCGCCAGGGAGCCGCCGGCGAGCGGTTCTACTGGCGGGATATTGGCCTCATCGATGCCTACTGGGAGGCCAGCATGGACCTGCTGGAGCCGACGCCGCCTTTCGATCCCCACGATCCCTCCTGGCCCACCCACACCCACTTTCCCTTCATGCCGCCTGCCCGCCTCCTGCGCCAGGCCGGGTCGAGTGCTTCGATCGCCAATGTGCTGGCGTGTAACGGCAGCCAGGTGGTCGACGCCCACGTGCAGCGCTCCATCCTCTCGCCGGGGGTGGTGGTGGAGCCCGGAGCGGTAGTAATCGATTCGGTGCTGATGGAAGGGGTGAAGGTAGGACGCGGGGCGCGGGTGGAACGGGCGGTGGTGGACGAACACGCCCGCATACCGGCCGGCAGCGAGATCGGCACCGATCTGGAGCAGGACTGGCAGCATCTTTTTGTTTCCCCCGGCGGCGTGGTGGTGGTGCCCAGGGGATTGGGCCCGTCTCCCGCCCGTCAGTCACCGGCCCGGTTGGGACCGACCGAGTTCGGGCGGGCCCGGGTGGCGGCTGTCGGGGCCGCTTGAACCGGCAAGGCCAACACCGGCGCTCAGGGGGCATCGTGTCCGCTGGGACGCCGGAAAGAACCACAACCCATAGGAGCGTGATCCATGAAAACATCCCATGTCCTGATCCTGCTGGTCCTGGGGGCCAGCGCCCTCGGTCTGGCCGGCCAGGCTCTGGCCCAGCCACTGGGCAGGAAATCCCATACACATCACCAGTCGCAACGGCAAAGTAGCTCCCAGCGGGAGGACGCCCTTTTGGCCCAGCTCAACCTGAGCCCGGACCAGCAGCAGCAGGTCCAGGCCCTGCGCCAGAAGTACGACGCCCAGCTAGCGCCGGGCAAAGGCCAGGCCCCGGCGCGCGAAGAGGCGAAGAAGCTGCGTCTGCAGCGAGAGGACGAGCTTGCCAGGATCTTCACGCCCGAACAGCGCACCAAATGGGAAGAGCTCCATGCCCAGCAGGCGGGTGGCCGGGCACACCGGGCTGAGGGCCGTCCTCAAGGGTCGGCTGCGGGACTGAACAGCCCTAAGGGTGGAGGCAAGTAGGAGGGGCCACTCCCCTGGCCCATTCATCCCCAGCGCCCCCGCAGGGAGCCGGCTGCGGGGGCGCTCGTTTTTGGCGGCATTTCGGCGGAATCTAGGAGGAAACCATGAATACTCTTTGGCTGTGGTGCCTGTGTCTGTCTCTGTGCCTGGCGGGGTGTGGCAAGGACCCCCTGTCCGATCGGGTGGATAATTTGGAGGGCCAGGTGGCCGAACTCCAGGCCCAAACCCTGGCGACCCAGCAGGTCCTGCTGGGACAACTCGACCAGATCGCCATCACGGCTGACAACGAGGCCGCTGTGGCGGCGATCCGGGCCAAACTGGGGCAGGCCACGCTGACCCAGACCGATCTGACCAGCCTCCAGGCCCAGATCGATGCGCTGGGGCGCCAGGTGGTGAACTGGACCGCACCGGCGACCCAGGCCGGGCCGGCGGTATACGCCGTGATGTACGGGATGTTTTCCGGCACGAACAAGAACCCGGTCGATCTGACCGACAGCACCAAGGTGATCCTCACCTTCCTCGGTACCGCCTTCGCGGCAGGCGACCAGACCCTGGTGACCAACGGCCACATGGTCGATGGCCTGTTGGCGATGGACGCCCAGCTCAAACAGCGCAATGCTCGGCGCAAGACGAACCTGCAGGGCGCCTGGATCGTGGTCCAGAACCAGACCACCACCCTGCGCTACCAGCAGAATTATTTCTTCATCGGGGGGTACGCCACCCATCCCGGCTGGAATTCCAGCGATTACTCGTCCGTGGACGTGGGCACCCTCCGGGTTCAGGAGGGGACCCTGGCATCGAAGTTGAAGGTGAGCCCGGTGAGCGAGGCCCTGGCCCTGAAAACGGGGCAGCCCATCGCCACCCTGGGTTTTCCGGGGGAGTTGCAGGGAGATCCCCGAGACAATTTCTACCCTATCGCCACCTTCAAGGACGGGACGATCAGCGCCTTGCGGCCGGCGCAATCAGGACTGACCCATAGGGCCAGCGACACCTACATCGTGCAGCATAACCTGGACCTCTCGGGCGGGACCAGCGGCAGCCCCATCCTCAACCCGGCGGGTATGGTTGTGGCGGTCAACAACTCCGGCATCGAGAGCAGCGTTGGCTCCACCCAGGTGTCGCAGGCGGCGCTGGGGTTTGGCATCCGCGCCGACAAGATTCAGGAGGTGCTGGCCAGGCCGCAGGCAGCCAAGCCGGTGCCGGCAGGTACGGGGTTATGGCGCTGGCTAGAGGGCAGGGAGTTGAAAGAGGCGGTTGTGGATGCGGGCGGCGAGAGCCTCGACCAGCGGCTGGACCGGCTGGAAGGCGGGTGGTGAGGAGGTCCCAACCCTCGCCGGCTGGCCGATCGGAGAGGTACTGGTCAGCCGCGCGAGGGCCATCAGCCGCCTGGTACGGTACGGCTTAGGCCAACACCTGGCGATAGACCGCGAGGGTTTTTTCCGCGCAGACCTGCCAGGTGAAGCCGGCGGCGCGCGACCTGCCGCGCTGGCTGAGTTCCTGCCGCATCCCGGGGTCGTCGAGCAGGTGGCACAAGCCGGCGGCGATCGCCTGCGGATCGAGAGGGTCCACCAGCCAGGCATCCCCCCCGGCGACCTCGGCCACCGGGGGGATGTCGGCGGCCAGCACCGGACAGCCGCTGGCCATCGCTTCGAGTACCGGCAGGCCGAAACCCTCCATCAGCGAGGGAAAGGCAAAGAGCAGGGCCCCGCCATAACAGGCGTGGATCTCGGCCTGGCTGAGCCGTTTCCTGAACAAGACCCGATCCATCAACGCCAATTGACCAGCCAGCCTGAGCAGGGTTGGGTGCCCATCCCCCCGGCCGGCGATCAGCAGCCGGAGTTTGGGGTAGCGGGGCGCGATGGCGCCAAAGGCCCGCAACAGGCGCGGGATATTTTTATGGGGCAGGGTATTCCCCAGGGAGAAGATGAAGGGGGTTCCCTGGCCGAGAGCCGGCAGCGTCTCGGGAGGAGGGCCAGAAAACAGCTGATCGACCCCGAGATGGATGGTGGTGAGTTTTGGCGGGGGGAATCCGTAGTGGGCGATGACCTCCTGGCGGGTGCTCTCGGAGGTGGTGATGACCTGATCGGCGCGGGCCAGGGCATGCCTGATCAGGGGGGCGGCCAGGCCGGCCTTGAACCACCGCCGCCAATGGCGCCCCGCGGAACGCAGCGGGTGCTGGACCCAGATCAGGTCGTGCAGGGTGACCACGGTGCGCCGGGTACGCAAACCCAGCGGCAGGAAGTGAAAGAGGGCGTGGTAGATGTCGGGCTGGAGGGCGTTGATGGCCCGCGCCCCGGCGAGGAGATTGCGCGCCGAGTACATCGAGTAGTCGAGAAAGACCTCCCGGAAATTCTCCTGGCAGACCAGGGGGGCGCTGGATTCTGCCCGGCGGAGGACGATATACTCGTTGCTGCGGTCAAGCGCTGCCAAGTGGCTGACCAGGCTGGACGCGTAGCGTCCCAGGCCAGTGACCACCTCGCGGGCAGGTCTAGCGTCGATGCAGATTCTCACCGCTTCTCCCTGGAAAAATCCCCGTCCCCAGGCCGCCTGGCTCGTCTCGTGATAAGGACCGCCACCGCCCGCAAAAGTTCCGCAGAGGCCGTTCCAGACTATCGACGTTCGGGGTGGATCACCTGCAGGTGAAGCACCTCTTCGAAAGGGTCGAAGTCGCGGTCGTTGTGGAGGAGGGTGTGGCCGTTTCTCAGACAGAAGGTCGCGATCAGGCAATCGATGGTCTTGCGGACGGTATGACCTCGGGAACGCAGTAGCCGGTAGTTCTGAGCGGCGGCGATCGCCAGTTCCACCCCACCGGTGGGGAAGATCTCGAACTTGGTCAAGTCCTGGTGGACCTGGGTCCATTGGCGGTCACTCCGCACGCCTTGCAGCACCTCACAGAGGATCAGGTCGGTGAGGCCCAGGCGTTGCCGCTCCAGGTGCTCCTCCAGCCATTCCGTCTCGGCGGTCGGCTCCTCACGGAGGTAGTCCACCCAGACGGTGGTATCGACGATCACCACCGGCTAGAGCTTCTTGATTCTGCCGGTGCGCGACTCCTCAAGATTGCCCTCCCAATTCACCTTTCCCCGCAGACGCCGGATGCTGGCCTGGCTTTTGACCTGGACCAACAGTTGGAGACCGGCCTCCACCACGGCGCGTTTGGTGGTTAGCCCGGAGGCCTGCATCGCGGCCTGGACCAGCTGGTCATCGAGCACAATGTTGGTGCGCATCGTCCAACTCCGTGGATTAGGATGATGTGTATACTATAGCCTTTTCATGTGTATGGAGCAAGTCGCTCAGCCCCCCGGCCTTGATCTGCTCCAGGAGCGTTCAAGGTGGCGCGATTTTTCGGGGTCAGGTCAAGGGAAATGAAGCGGTTTTGGTACGAAAGCAGTCACCCGACAGTCACCCGGGTGCCCGAAAAATAAAAAAGGGCCTCGAAATCCGAGGCCCTCTCTTGTTGTAAACCACAATTTGTACGAGACTTATTTTCTGGTGCTCCCACGGAGACTCGAACTCCGGTTACAGGATTGAAAATCCTGGGTCCTAACCGCTGGACGATGGGAGCACGCCGGCAAAACGAGTAGCAAAAATTAACGGTTGGACCCCATCTTCGCAAGTCCACCGGTCGGCCTCGCTGGCCGCCGGGCCTCGCTGGTCCGCTTTGCCAAAGGAGCGCCATGAAAAACCTGATATGCTGCTTCGTATTGGCCTGGCTGGTTTTCGGCCGGCCCCTTTTCGCCCAGGAGTTGGCCATGTCCCCCGAGGGTTACTACCAGCAGGTGATGCGCAATCCGAACTTCAAGGTCGCCGGCCAGATCACCGGGGAGGATTTCTGCTGGCATGCGGCCTACGCGGCCGACGATTTCGTGCGCGCCTATCAGGCCTACGGGGACACCGCCTGGCTGGATCAGGGGCAGCGGTACTTCGACTGGCTGGTGGGGCTCATGGCAACGGGGCCGGATGGGTACCGGGGATGGATCGGGCCCTATGTCTACGATCCCAAGGTATGGTGCGACGTGCATGTGGGGGACGCCATCCTGGTCAGTCCCATGCTGCACTTCGCCGAGGTGGTCCTCCAGGACTCCACCCTGGCGCAGCGCTACGGGGAGCGGGCCCGCGCCTATATCCAACTGGCCCGCCGGGACCTGATGGAGAAGTGGGACGCCCGCGGCACCTGGCGGGTGGACGGCGAGGGCGGGGCCTATGTCTCCTGGGATCGCTATCTGGAGCCGGGCAAGCTGGAGGCCTGGAAACATCTGGAGATCGACAAGTCGGGCCTCAGTCTGCCCTATAACAAACAGATGGACATGGGCGTGATCGCCCTGCGCCTGTACCGGCTCACCGGCGAAGAGCAGTTCCGCGAGCGGGCCTGGCGGATCTTCTGGCAGTTCAAGAGCCGGCTGCAGTACTTCGACAACCACTATGTGTGGAACTACTGGGAGCCGCAGGGCCTGTGGGATCTGGACGAGGCCGGGCAGGTGCGCCACTGGGTCAACGTACATCCCCACCGCAACTACCAGGCCCGCGAGGTCGCCTTCATTGCCGAGGCGTACCACACGGGAGTGGTTTTCGATCAGGTGGACATGGAGCGGATCCTGCGCACCAATCTCGGGGTGATGTGGAACGGCAACACCACCGAGCCGCAATGGCGCAACGCCGACGGCCGTGGTCCTTGGCAGGCAGGCCCCGAGGACGGCGCTGGCACCCTGTGGACCGCGCTGGGGGATTTTTCCCAGACGGTGCGTGACCTCGAGGCGCTGCAGGTCCGGGAAGGCGGCTTGGGGCAGGCCTACTACCAACAGGTGGTGCTGCGCCAGCCGCCCGGTTTTGCCCGCAAATACACCGCCACCGCACCGCCACTGCCCGGTTTTCCGCTCTCCGAGTGCCGGGAGCTGACCCTGGCCGCGGCGCTGCCCCGTGTTGTCCGCGCCGGCACTTCCGCGGCGCTGATCTGCAAGGCGCGAGTGCCCGGCGACCTGGAGGTGGGGCTCTACACGGTCGAGGGCCAGCTTAAGAAGATGCTCTTCCGGGGGCGGATCGAGGGCGGGCTGGATGGGCTGGAGGGTTTCTCGCTGGTGCGCTGGGACGCGACCGACCCAGAGAAGGGAGAGCGCTATACCGGCAAGTACCGGGTGCGCTGGACGATGGGCGGGGAGTATCGGGAGGTCGAGGTGGTCATCGAGTGAGCGGCGTGGTCTGACCGGTCCGCTCACCCGATATCATTACCTCAGCCGAAGGCCTCCACCCGCGGGTGCTGTTTGAGCCAGGGGGAGGGGGTGGCCTGCTCGTACGTGTGGGCCAGGCGCAAGAGGCGCCCCTCGGTCCAGGCCCGGCCGATCAGTTGCAGACCGATGGGCAGGCCGCTGCGGGTGAAGCCGCAGGGCAGGGAGAGGGCGCACAAACCTAGCAGATTCGCCGCCCCGGTATTGCGCAGGCACAGGCCGTTGACGCGGGTATAGGTGTCCTCGCGGTCCACCTCGGCGGCGGGCAGGGCGGCAAAGGGGGTGGTGGGGGTGAGCAGGGCGTCCACCTGTTGCAGGGCGCGGTGGGTCCGCCGGCGCAGTTGCGCGTACCCGCGCTGGATCTCGAAGTAGTCGGGGGCCGACATGCGCCGCCCGTCCAGCATACGCGCCGAGACGATGGGGTCGAACTGGTCCAGGCGTTGCTCCAGATCCTCGCGGAAACGGGAATAGGCCTCCACGGCGATCGGGGTGCCGCGCGACCGGAGTTGGGCCAGTTCGTCCAGTTCCTTGAGCGAGACCTCATCCACCCGCACCCCCAGGTCGGCAAAGACATGCGCCGCCTGCTTCACCGCCGCCTCCACCTCAGGGTCCACGTCCTTCCAGAAGTACTCCCGGGGCAGACACAGGCGCATCCCGTCCACCTCCCCGTCCAAATCCTCCAGGACATCCTCGCAGGGCTGGCTCCAGGTGTCCGGGTCGGCCGGGTCCGGGCCGGCCAGCACCTGGAAGAGCAGCGCGGCGTCGCGCACCGAGCGGGTCAGCGGGCCGATGCAGTCGAGACTGCTGTCCAGGGGCAGGACGCCGTTGTTGCTGATCCGCCCGAAGGTGGGTTTGAGCCCCACCAGGCCGCAGAAGGAGGAGGGGATACGCACCGAGCCGCCGGTGTCCGAGCCCAGCGCCGCCGGGGCCAGATCGGCGGCCACCCCCACCCCGGAGCCGCTGCTCGAACCGCCGGGGATGCGGTGCACGCGGGGATCCCAGGGATTCCAGGGGGTGCCGTAGTGGTGGTTGATGCCCACCCCGCCAAAGGCGAATTCCACCATCTGGGTTTTGCCCAGGAAGAGGGCGCCGGCCTGGGCCAGGCGGCGGGCCACGGTGGCGTCTTCCTGGGCGATGCGGTTCTTGAAGAGGAGGGAGCCGCCGGTGGTGGCATGGCCGGCCAGATCGATCAGGTCCTTGATCGCCAGGGGGATGCCGTGCAGGGGCCCCAGGTAATGGCCGCCGGCGATGGCGGTTTCGGCGGCGCGGGCGGCCGCCAGGGCGCGTTCGGCCAGCACACACAGGTAGGAGTTGAGGCGCTGGTCGTAGGCGGCGATGCGCTCCAGATAGTAGGTGGTCAACTCGACGGGGGAGATCGCCCGCTTCTGGATGAGCGCGGCGAGTTGGTGGAGGGTGGCGAAGGCCAGGGTGCGATCCATGTCGGTACTCCGGAATGGGGCTCAGCGCAGGGGTTTGCCCCGCGCGATGAGGGTGACTTCAGTCGTCTCTCCCTGGTCCTGGCCCTGGTCGCAGGAGAAGGTGATCTGATTGGCCCCCTGTCCCAACCGGGGGGTAGTCCCGATGGGTGCGGTCTCGGCCTGGGTAAAGCCATCGGCGTCGAAGACCCGGACCGGGCCGGCGCCCTCGTATTCGAGGTAGCCATCCGGTTGCAGCGTGACCGGGAAGGTGATCGCGGCGTCATTGATCTTCAGCGCCGGGTTGTGGATGGGCAGCGGGGTCTGGTGCAGGGCTTCCAGCCGGCTGAAGCGGGCCCTGGCGGCGGTGCCGGGCGCCAGGCCGGTGAGGAACACATAGATCCGGCTGATGGAGCTGAAGTCGATGCCGCGTATCGCCCAATAATTGCTGTAAGGGAAGTCGAAGTCGTAGACCTCCCCCCGGGCCCAGCGGCTCATCTCGATATATTTCCAGCCCTGGAAGTCGAGGCGCACATAGTAGTCGCGCACGGACCAGCGACCCCCATCCTCGAGGACAAAGTGGAGATAGGCCCCGGAACCGTCCCCTTCCACCCAGGCGCCTAGAGCCCGGTGTTCCCTGAGATCCTTGGGGCCGTCGAGGATGATCTCGGCGCAGCCCCAGCCCGAGGGTACGGTCCCGCCGTTGAAAGCCTTTGCCTCGAAGCTCTGGCCTCCACCGGGAGGCGCCGCACCAGAGGCTTCAATTCCATATTCCAGGCCCGCAGATTGGCGCTCGGGGTTGCCCAGGGGGCCGCTGCCTTCGGTGTAGAGGTTCAGGGGGCCGGGGGACAACAGCACCACATTGGCCGAGTCGCCGTAGGCAGCCAACCGGGGCCGCGCCTGGATGGAGACGCGCAGGGGTTGGTCCGGATAGGGATTGTCGAAGGTCCAGGTGCGCTGGTCCGAGGCCGCGCCGGGCACGTAGTGGTCCGGGCTGTAGCGCACCGGCACCACCTCCCATTTCCCGCCCTGCTCTTCCAGGGCGAACTCCTCGCCGGGCGCCTGCAACTGCTTGCGGATCGTCTCGGAAAAATAACCGGCCAGTTTGAGCTCCTCCCAGGCTTTGATGCGCGCGAAGATCTCGCCGGTGCGGCCGTTGGCGTCCAGGGCGACCTTACCGGTCTCCAGGGACATGGCGGCGCCGTGGGCCAGGGCCTTGCACCAGGCGTACTCCATCTCGCGGGGCCGGGTGGCATCCCCGCCCAGGGAGTGGGTGAAGTACCCGAACCAGCCGAATTCAAAGGGCTGCAGGTCGTCGTGAGACCCCGCGGCCCCGGCCAGGCTGGCATGGTCGAAGTGCTGGATGACCCCGGTGTTCACGTAGTCGGTGGTGTTTCCCCGGCTGAAGACGTGCCAGGAGTAGTCGGAGATCGGCCCGTGGGCGAACATCACCTCCCGGCGGGTGTAGTGGTAGAGCTTGGAGACCAGGAGGTTGTTGATGTACCACGCGGGGCCTTCCGGCCAATAACCCAGGTTCTCGCCGATGCCGTCCGGGTAGATGTAGTCGAAGGCAAAGCGGTCCAGGGCCTCGGCTTCGGCGCGGGCGATGCGGTCGTACAGAGGGCTTTTCACGTCGGGTCGATAAAAGCCGATGAACTCGGAGAAGTTGTCGATGGCAGCGCCGGCCCGGTGGGCGCCGGCCAGGGTTCCCTGCGCGCCGCGGGTGCAGTTTTTGAACCCGTAGGGCGGGGTGGTCTGCAATTCGTCGTACACAACGATCTCATCCCCCAGACGCAGATCGCGACCGTGGAAGCGCGATTTGTCCTCCTTGGAGAGGAGCCCGGCCGGCGAGGTGGTGGTGGGGATGAAGGTATCGGTGGGCCCGATATCGGCGGCCAGGATACGCTGGCGGTCGGGGTACATCAGGAAGCCGTCGGCGGGCACGGGGTGAACCAGGGAGCTGTTCTTCTCCACCACCATGTCCAGGTTGTGCATGCCGAATTTGAGGCCCGCGGCGTGAATCCTGTCGCTGACGGCTTTGAGCCCGGCCTCGCCGGTGGGGAAGGTCTTCGTGTTCACTGGGTAGGTACCGTGGGAGGCGTTCCAGATCCCGTCGTAGACCACGATGTACCCGAAGCCGCCGGCCCGGGCGTACTCGATCATGGAGTCGGCCGTGGCCTCGGAGAGGTCGACGAAGAGGTAGGACTTCATCTGTTCGGGGGACTGCCGCGCCCACACGCCGCCCAGGGTGGGATGGGGCAGTCCGTTCTCGATCTCCACCTGTTCGATGATGGCCAAAAGATCCGGGGTCGGGCAGCCGAGCACCGCAATCGCCGATCCTTCGAGCCGCACCTCCTGGTCCGCCTGGCCCACCAGCAGGGTATGGGGCCCGCGCTTGGGAGAGGAGGTGGTTTCGAGATTGAGCGGGATTACGGCCGCGGCGTATTCTTCGTCGCGGCACGAGGCGAGGCTGGAACCGACGTGGCGGGTGAGGGTCAGGGGCAGGTGCGCCAGTTGGAAGGAGGTGATCTGGTGGTCGTTCACCGCCGTTAGTTCCAGGGTCAGGTACCGGGCCAGGGCCCGGACGTGGACCTTGGCCCAGACCCCGGAATCCCCGAACTCGATGTGGAGGAATCCGCGTTCCAGGGCCGCAGAGGTGGCGCCGTACCACTGGCCCTCTTTGAGCACCTGCATGAAGGGCTCGGGTGCAGCCAGATAGTCCTGACCCGTCCGCCGGTCCGCGAAGGAGTGGTTGCGGCCGTCGGTGCCCACGGCCCAGGCCAGATCTTCGGTCTCCAGGAACAGGAGATTGCCCGCTGTCCGCACGCCGGCTCTTGAGGCCTCTTTTTTCACGGCTGCGCCCTCCGGGTTGGATTTGTTTTTGTCAGCCCCCAGCAGCCCGGCGCCGGTCAGGACCAGTCCCAGGGCGAGGATGAGGGTCCGGTATGCTCGACAGGGCATGATCTTCTCCACGGCAGGGTTTCGGTGCAGGGGTTGCGTTCCATGGTTTCCGGCTCAAGTTAGGCCGGGGACCGGGCGAGGGCAAGGCAGCGCCCCTTGTCACGGTGGGCTTGGCGAGTGGCCCACTCCCCGAGAGCGACCTCCAGGGTCATCTCCCCGCGGTATCCCCCGTCATTATTCAAAGCTGGCTAAGGAGCGCAGGTACTGGGCGGTTCGGTCGATCATGGCTTTGGGCTCGATCAGGGCGGCCTGGTGCGAGGTCAGGTACCCGGTGTAGCCGACGCGCTCCAGGGATTCCAGGAGCGGCGCAAAGTCGATGCCCCCCCTTTCCCATAGGGGGATCAGGTCGAGGGTCCGCTCGCCCTGGCACCAGGTGGCGAGTTTGAGCTGGCCCTGGGGGTGGAGCCGCTGGTTTTGCAGATACACGTTGAAGAGATAAGGGGCGAACTTCTCGATGATCGCCGGCCCGTAGTCCTGGCCGCACAGCTCGAGGTTGGCCGGCTCGTAGATCAGGCCGAAGTTGGGTCGGTCGATTCGCCGCAGCACGGCCAGGGATTCATCCACCTGTTCAAAGAGGGTGCAGGTGTGGCACTGATGGGCCAGACGTATACCGCGTTCGGCGGCTTCGTCGGCGGCCCGCTGCGCCCAGAGGATATCCTCTTCATGGTGCAGGGCCACGCGGATCAGGTCGGTGCCCAGGGCCTGGGCCAGGTCCAGGTGCGGAGTGATGTGCCGCAGGGCCTGAGGTGCTTCGGCTGAGTTTTCGGGGATGGGGAAATCGCCGGTGACCATGGATACGGCTAGGCCCTGAGCCTGCAGCAGGGTGCGGCCATGGACCAGCTGCTCCGGGGGCGTATGGGTGCCCAGTTGGGAGGCGCGCATACACAGGGCGCGGAAGCCGGCGGCTGCGGCCAGCTCAGCCAACTCAGCCAGCGGCAGGGCCGCCTCGCGTTTGGCGCGGAACTTCTCGGCCACCCGCACCGAGAGGGAGAGCTTCATGCCAGCGGTCCTTTGTGGCCGCGGCGGATGGCCTCGGCCAGCTTCATGGTCTCGACCGCGTCGTCGAGGGTGGACCAGGGGGTGTGGTCCTCGAGGATACAGTCGGTGAAGTGGCGCACCTCGTTGTAGCCGGCCCCGCCCACGGCGTCCAGGTCCAGCGGTTGTTCCACGCGGGCGCCGTGGGTGGCTTCCCCTTCACCGGGCCGGGCTTTATACAATTCGCACTGAGGTTCGCCGCTGAGTTCCAGGTACGCGGAGAAATCCTCGGCGTGGGCTTCGGCCCGCTGGATGCGGTAACCCACCCCGTAGTGGCTCATCAGACTGCCCACGGTCCCGTGGTTGAAGCGGATCACCGCCTGGTGGCGATGGGCGGCTGGGCGCGGTCCGTCCTCCACCTCCGAGTAGACCGACACCGGCACCGCAGCGCGGTCCTGGCCGGCCCCGGCCAGCCATCGCAACAGATCTACGTGGTGGATGGCGTCGCAGACCACCGGGTCGGGGATCAGGCCGGCGCGGCGCCATTCACCCAGCACACTCTGGTTCTTGTGATAGGTGGTGCTGCACTGCAGGGTGCCGCCGGCGGCTTTGAGCTGCTGGCGCAGGGCCAGGATCTGGGGGATATAACGCCGGTTGAAGGAGACCAGGGCCTTGCCCTTGCTGTGGGCAGCGGCCCGGGCCATCTGCGCGGTTTCGGCGGCGTTCATGCCGGGTGGTTTTTCCACCGAGACGTGTAAACCGCGTTCGAGGCACTCGAGGACGATGGCGGTCAGGTGCACCGGCAGGGTGGTGACGTGCACCACATCTAGCCTGCCTTCGTCGAGCAATTGCCGGTAATCGGCAAAACTGCGCTCGGGGCGGTGGCGGGTGGTATTGTCGGCCAG
>JADZBP010000276.1 GCA_020852055.1 Candidatus Latescibacterota bacterium | reverse complement strand
GTCCTCGGCGCGGTGGTACCGGTCCCCTGCCAGCAGGATCGCGTCGTTCATGGGGCTCCTTTCATCGGGTGGGAAGCAGGCCGGTGGCCTCGCCGCGGCGGAAACGCAGGGCCTCGGCGATCATCCGTCCCACGTCGTACTGGGGATCGAACCCCAGGAGCCGGCGGGCTTTGCTCAGGTCGAATTCGTAATGGGTCGGGGTGCCAGCCACCTGGGCCTCGACCACCGCGATGCCCAGCGCCGCGCTCAGCGGCCCGACCGCTTCGTCCCAGGTGAAGGGGCGCGGCCCTCCCAGTTGGAAGGTCTCGCCGGCAGCCGCCTCACAGCCCAGGGCGCAGAGGCAGCCGTGCACGATGTCGCGCACCTCGGCGATGTGTTTCTTGAAATACCGGCCCTGGGCGTCGCGCAGCGCCACCAGCCGCTCCTCCCCCTGCCAGAGGGCAGCCAGTTCCGGGGCACTGTCCTTCATCTGGCTCAGATAGAACTGCGGGAAGTCGAGGATCTCGCCGGCTCCCAACACCATGGCGAAACGCAGGATGGTGGTGGGCAGGCCGTGGCCGAGGAAATAGCCGTTGACCAGTTCCTCGCCCACCGACTTGGTCAGGGCGTAGGCGCCGCGGGGCCGGCGCGGCGTCAACTCGGTGATCGGTTCCTCCATGCCACCGGGCACATACTTCTCATAGAGGGCGTCGGTCCCGGCGAAAACGAACTGCCGCACCCGGCTCTGACGGGCCGCCTCCAGCATGTTGAAGGTGCCGCGCACATTGATCTCGAAATACTCCTCCTCACTGAAAGGCCCACCACCCTGGAAAGCCGCGCCCAGGTGATAGACCACCTCCATGCCGCTGAGGGCGGCGTGGGCTTCCTCGGCCCGGGTAATGCTGCCTGGTACCAACTCCACCCCCAGGCCGGCGAGTTTTTCCACCCGCTGGTCGCGTTCCCACACCAGGCCGCGCACCTGGTGCCCCTGCGCGACGAGGGCAACGGCGAGGTTGGCGCCGATACGCCCGGTGATGCCGGTGATGAGGATCTTCATCGGGATCTCCCTTTATACCACCCACGTGCGGGCCAGCGCCGCAGCACCCAGCAGTACGGCCTCGTCCGGGTGGCGGGCCTGCTCCACCCGGATCAGCTCGCGGTGTGCCGGCATGGTGTATGCCGCGGTATGCTGGCGCAGGGGGGCCAGCAGGGCCTCGCCGGCGCGGCTGACCCCGCCACCCAGCACGATGAGCTCGGGAGACAGGGTGTTGACCACCATGGCCAGCCCCAGGCCCAGATAGCGGCAGGTCTCATCGACCAGTTCCAGCGCCAGGGGATCGCCCTGGCCGGCAGCGGCAAATACCGTCTCCGCGCTCAGGGCAGCCCCGGCGGCCAACGCCAACAGCGCGCTGCCCCGCTCGGGCCGGGCCGCACAGGCCTCCTCGGCGCGGCGGCCGATGGACTTGCCCGAGGCCAGCGCCTCCAGGCAGCCCTGGTTGCCACAGTCACAGCGCGGTCCGCCGGGCAGGACGGGCAGATGCCCCCGTTCGCCGGCCTGACCTTTGGCCCCCCGGTACAGGCTCCCGTCGATGATGATGCCGCCCCCGATCCCGGTGCTGATGGTCAGGTACACCAGGTGCCGGCAACCCTGGCCGGCGCCGAAACGCAATTCCCCCAAAGCCCCGGCGTTGGCGTCGTTCTCCACCACCGCCGGCAAGCCCAGTTCGGCCTTGAGCATACCTGGCAGGTCGATCTCGTTCCACCCGGCCACATGGGTGGAGGAGAGGATGCGCTGGGCGGCAAAATCCACCGGTCCACCGAAGCCGATGCCGCAGGCCCGCACCCCTGCCGGGGCCTGCTCCAGCAGCTCCTTTGCCTCCCGATTCAGGCGGGCGATCATCCAGTCGGCCCCCCCGGTCCGGTCGGTGCTGCCGGTGCGCAACTGGTGGATGCCCCCCGCCGCGTCGACCAGGCCCAGCTTGTAGTGGGTGCCGCCGATGTCGATGGCCAGGATCACGGCGCCTCAGGCCCCGAGGCGTTCGAGCTGGGCCAGGTCCAACTCCACCCCCAGGCCGGGACCGCTAGGCGGCACCAGGGCCCCGCCTTCGTATGCGAAGGGTTGGGTGATCACGTCCTCGCGGTACATGGCCGGACCGATCAGATCGGAGGGCAGGGTGATACCCGGACTGGAGACCCCCAGATGGACCTGGGCGGCCGTGCCCACCCCCAGTTCTACGGTGCTGCCCAGCAGGGCACCAATGCCGGCCGCCTCGGTCAGGGCCAGCACCTTCTTGCAGCGGAAAAGGCCCCCGCACCCTTCGGGAAACAGATTGATGATATCCACCGACTGGTGCCGCACCAGTTCGAGCACGTAGTCCCAGCGGTCCCAGACGTGTTCGATGATAGGCACCTCCACTGCCTGCCGCACCCGCGCCAGATCCGCCGCGCCGCGCCCCTGCACCGGGGATTCCACCGCCTGCAGGCCGTACTGGGCCAGGCGCGGGATGTACTCGATGGCTTCGGCCAGGGTCCAGGCGCCGCTGGCGTCTAATTTGAGCCGGGCCCCGGGCCCGGCGGTTTCACGGATGATCCGCACGCAGGTTTCGTCGTGGTCGATGCGCGAACCCACCTTGAGCTTGAAGGCGCCAAAGCCGCGGTCCCGCATCCGGGCGATCTCCTCGCCGATCAGCTCGGGCTGGCGGATGTACACCACCCACGACACCTCCACCTGCGGCCGGTAGCACCCGCCCAGCAACTCGTACACCGGCACCCCGAGGGCCTTGCCCATCAGGTCATACAGGGCGCTGTCCACGGCACAGCGGGTCGACCGGTCGAAGGGAAAGGCGGTGAAGATGGCTTCCAGGTCAAAGGGATTGCGGCCCAGAAGCAGGGATTCGAGCGGCCCGCGCAGGGCCGCCGGCTCCAGGCCGGCCTCGAGATCCGACCACTCGCCCAGGCCACAGACCCCCTCATCGCTCTGCAACAGGAGAAAAGCAAAACGCGAGCGCGTGGGTGCGTCACCCACCCCGGCCACCGGGGTATCGACCCCTGTTCCCACGATGGTGCGGTGTTGCCGTGGCACCTGGACCTGGCGGATCTGGACCCCGGTGATCTTCATCGCCTGCCTCCCTGGTTTCGCGGCCAAATATAAGGTCGCCCCCGGTTCTCCTCCACCCCTTGCGCCGGCCTTTCATCTCCCCTATCTAGAACAGCCGACCCTTGCCAGGAGCCTGCCATGAAGATCAGCGCTGTCGATCTGTACGAAGTCGAGATCCCCCTCATCCCCCCCATCGCCAAATACTACCCCAAGATCTACGACATCACCCTCTGCCGGATCAGCACCAGCGAGGGCCTGGTGGGATGGGGGGAGTACCAGGGCAAACGCCAGGTGCTGGCGACCCACGGCGCGGCCCTGGTGGGCCAGGACGCGCTGGCGCTCGACCCCTACGCCCAACCCGATGCCTTCACCTGCGCCCTGCTCGATCTGGCCGGCCAGGCATACGGTGTGCCGGTACACCGCTTCTTTGGCACCAAGGTCCGCGACCGGGTGCCAGTCTCCTACTGGTCCTGCCCCATGGAGCCCCATGAAACCGCCGCCGAGGCCGAGGTCGGGGCCCGCCTGGGCTTCAGCAACCACAAGCTCAAAGCCCGCTCCTGGAACATCGTCGAGACGGTGCGCCTGATGAAGGAAAGAGCCGGGGCGGACTACACCGTGGGGGTCGATCCCAACACCGAATTCCGGCTGCCGCCCATCGCCGCCCGGCTCGCCGCCCAGTTGGAGCCTTTCGGCACCGTGGCGGTCTTCGAGGACCCGGTCCTGAAGGATAATCTCGACTGGTACCGCCTGCTGCGCGAGAAGACCCACATCCCCATCGCCCTGCACCTGGGCGCCCCCGCCGACGTGCTGCGGGCGCTCAAGGCCGAGTGTATCGACTATGTCAACCTGGGGGGAACCGCCCTTCAGGTGCGCAAGACCGCGGCCATCGCCGAGGCGGCCGAGGTGCCCTGCTGGGTGCAGATGGGGGGATTGTGCACCGGGATCCTGGCCGCCTATTCGGTGCACCTGCAGAGCACTCTGCCCAACGCCACCCTGCCCTGCGACGAGTTGCCCTTCACCCGCGTCGCCGATGTGGTGGCCGGCAGCCTGGTGCTCGACCAGGGCCATTTCCAGGTGCCCCAAGGACCGGGCCTGGGGGTGGCCGTGGATCTGAAGGTGGTCGAGAAATACCGCGTCGCCTAACGACGGCGTTTCTTTTTCAACGGCTTTTTCCTCGCCGCGGCCCGGGGCCGCGCCTCCTCTATCAGGCGCAGGTCCAGCCGCGGCGGGGACCAGTCCACCCGCACCGCCTGCACCCGCACCGGGGCTCCCAGCGCGAACACCCGCCCGGTCCGCTGGCCCTGCAACACGTACCGGCGTTCGTCGAACTCGAGGTATTCCTCGAGAAAGGCCGCAGCGCAGAAGCCTTCCACCATCAGGCCCTCCAACTCGACGAAAAAGCCGCTGCGCAGCACCCCGGACACCAGCCCCGCGAACTCTTCCCCCAGCCGGCCTTCCATGTAGCGCAGCTGCTTGCTCTTGAGATAGGCGCGCTCGGCCACATCCGCCCGCCGTTCGCAGCTCGAGGTCCACACCCCGGTCCAGGACAGCTCCGCCGGGTCGGCAGGCGCTGGCACCGCCCCGGACAAAAAGGCCTTGACCACCCGGTGCACCAGCAGGTCGGGGTACCGCCGGATGGGCGAGGTGAAGTGCAGGTAATGGTGACAGGCCAGACCATAATGCCCGATGTCGCGGGGAGTGTACTCGGCCCGCATCATCGCCCGCAGCAGCAACCGGTTGACCAGCTTGCCCTCGGCCTCATTGCCGAAACGGGCCAGCAGCTGTTGCAGATCCTTGGGGGCCAGCCGCTGGCTGCGGTCGAAACGCACCCCGGCGCTGCGCATATAGTCGGCGAAGAGGCGGAGCTTCTCCGGGTCTGGATGGCGATGGACGCGGAAGAGGACCGGCAGCTGGTTATCCTGCGCCAGGCGCCCCACGCAGCCGTTGGCGGCCAGCATGAACTCCTCGATGAGCTGGTGGCTCTGCAGGCGGGGGTACTGCCCCAACGCCGTGGGCAAGCCTTCGGCATCCAGCTCCACCCGGGCCTCGGGCAGGTCGAAATCCAGGGCGCCGCGTTGCAGGCGGTGCTGCTTCATCTTGAGGCTCAGATCCCGCATCGCCAGCAGCAGCGCCTCCAGCTCTGCTGCTTTGCCCTTCCCTTCGCCGGCAAAAACCGCCTGCACCTCTTCATAGGTCAGGCGGGCGGCGCTGCGGATGACCGACTCGACCACCTCGAAATCCCCCAGCTCGCCCTTGGCGTCGACCCGCATCAGCACCGAAACGGTGAGGCGGTCGGCGTCGGGCACCAGGGTACACAACTGGCTGGCCAGCCTTTCGGGCAACATGGGGATGGCCCGGTCGGCCAGGTACACACTGGTGCCCCGGCGCAGGGCCTCGCGGTCCAGCGCGGTGCGGGAGCGCACGAAATGGCTCACATCGGCTATATGCACCCCGAGTATCGCCCCGCCCTCCGGCAGGACTTCGAGGGATACGGCATCGTCGAAATCGCGGGCGTCCACCGGGTCCACGGTGATGCAGGTGGTGCCGCGCAGATCGCGGCGGCCATTCACGGCCTCCCCCAACTCGGCCGGAAGCGCCTCGGTCTCGGCCACTGCCGCCGGCGGGTACTCGAGCGGCAGGCCCAGCTGGGCCACCACCGAGAGGAAGTCCAGCCGCGGGTCCGCCGGATCCCCCAGCACCTCCTCGATCTCCCCCTGCCAGGTGCCGCGCGGGCCCGGCAGCAGGCGCAGGCGCACCTTGTACCCGTCGCGGGTCTCGGCGGGAGGCCGCCGCTGCAGGTAGATGTCGCGGCCCCACCGGTTCTCGTCGGGGCGGACCACCCCGTTGCGCCCCTGCCAGAAGAAGGTGCCCACCACCTGTTGCTGGGCCCGCTGCAGGATCTCGACCACCCGCCCTTCGGGGTGGCGGCGACGCGAGACCACCTCCACCCGCACCAGGTCGCCCTCGGCCGCCGTGCCCATGCCCTCGGGGGCGACGAGGATATCGGCCTGGCCTTCCTCGCGCTCGACCCAGCCGTACCCCTGCGGATGCAGGCGGAAAAGCCCGGCCGTCTGTTCCAGCCGGCTGGAGTGGGTGTAGCGGTTGTTGCGCAGCCGCACCAGCTGCCCCTCCTGCTCCATACCCTTTACCAGTTGCCGGAAGGCGCGGTACTCCGCCTGCACCACGCCCAGGGCGCGGGCCAGGTCCTTGACCTTTCCCGGGCGGTACCCTTCCTTCTGGACATGGGCCAGAATCGCGGCTCGATCCACATCACACCTCCAAAAAAAAACAGCCCTTCGGTGTGAAGGGCTGTGCGGGGTCCGGCCTCAGGGGTTCAATGGCCGGCCCGGATGTGCTCCATCACCGCCGGAAAGATCGTCCCGTTGGTGGAAAAGGCGTCCTCGCCGTACACCGTGGCCTGCCCCTGCCAGTCGGTGAAGGTGCCACCCGCCTCGCGGAGGATGGGCAGCAGGGGCCCGCAGTCCCAGGGATTCATCACCGGATCGAAACAGGCCTCGGCCCGTCCGGTGGCCACCAGGATATGGCCGTAACAATCGCCCCAGCCGCGTTGAATCCGACTGTGCCGACACAAGGCCTCCCAGGCTGGTCCCCGGCCGTGTTTGGCGAAACTCCGCCCCTCGGTGTAGATCAGGCAGGCATCGCGCAACTGGCCGACCCTCGAAACCGCCGCCCGCCGGCCGTTCCACCAGCACCCGGCCCCCGTGGCCGCCCAGATCAGCTCGTCGAGAGCCGGCAGCAGCACCACCCCCGCCTCCACCCCTTGCGGCGTCTCGATGCCGATCAGGACCCCGTAGAGGGGCACGCCCTGGACAAAGGCCTTGGTGCCGTCGATGGGATCGACGAGCCAGCGGTACCCGGTCGATCCCTCCTGGCGGCCGTATTCCTCGCCGACGATACCGTCCTCCGGGAAGTGGCGTTCGAGCAATTGGCGGATCTTCTGCTCGGCCTCGCGGTCGGCCACCGTGACCGGGGATTCGTCCGCCTTCCACTCCGGCTGCACCCCGGCCTGGTAATAGCGCAGGCTGATGCGGCCCGCCTGCCAGGCCGCTTCCAGAGCCAGGTCGAGCCGATCCTGCAGGGCAGCGTCCATCAGGCCCCCAGGATCTTGGCGCGCAGGCTTTCGAGCAGGGCCAGGGCCGCCTTGAGGTCGCCGGCCTGGTCGGGCGAGTATTCCCGCTCGATGGTCAAGGCCCCGGCGTACCCGAGCTCATTGAGCTTGCGCAGACAGGCTTCGATGTTCACATCGCCCTGGCCCAGGGGGGCGTCCTCGTACCAGGGCTGGCCCGGCTTGCGGGTATAACTGGCATCCTTGCAGTGCACGCTTTTCACATAGGGCCCAACCACGTCCAGCGCCTCCAGCGGATTGCCTGCCCCGTAGAGAATCATGTTGGCCGGATCGAAGTTCACCGCCAGGTTGTCGCGGCCCACGGCTTGGATGAAGTGGAGCAGTTCCTTGGCCGTCTCCTGCCCGGTCTCGAGATGGAAACGCTGGTGGTTGCCGGCGCAGTGGTCGCACACCTGGCGGGTCACCGCCACCACCGCGTCGAATTCGGGGTCGGCGCTGTTGGGTGGCACAAAACCGAGGTGCATGCCGATGGCCTCGACCTCGAGACGGCGCGCAAAGTCCGAGATCTCGAGCACCTCAGCCAGCCGGCGCGCCCGGCGGTCCTTGGGCACCAGGCCCACGGTCTGCTTCACCCGCTCTACCGTGGCGTAGTCGTCGTCCTCGAAGCCGGCGAAAACCACGGTCACCCCGATGCCGGCCCGGGCGAACTCTTCCCGCAACTGGGCGGTGCGTTCGGGGGAGCGGTGGTCCGCAGCCGGGGCGTGTAGCTGGACGGTCGAGACTCCGAGATCCCGCACCGATTCGAGACCCGCCCCCAGACCGCCGCGGATGGAAGTAAAGATGCCGCTAGCCCACTTTTTCATATTGTTTTCCTCTCGCGCTGAGATCCGCTCAAAAACGGGTATTGGGGTACACCTCGACGGTGTTGCCCCCTTTCTGTTTGGCCTTGCCGAGCATCTCGATGACCGCCTGGAACACGGCCGCCGAGGCTTCCGTTTGACTCGGCAGGATCTGGCGTTCAACGGTCACCACCCCCAGGCTGGAGGTGAGGGGCATAGAGGTCTTCTCCACCTGTACGGTGGCGCCGGCCAGCTGCCGGCGCAGATCCACCCCGCGCTGCTTGGCCTGGAGGTTCCCCATCTTGCCGAAGATGGCAAAGTTCACCCCTTCGAGCCGGTACAGTTCCTCGCCCTGAGCCAGGAGCGCGCGCAGGGCCTTGACCGCCTCCTGCAACATGCGGTCGCCCATAGGCCAACCCTGCTCCAGGTTGATCTTGGCCACCTGGTCGAGGCCCAGTCCAATGCAGGACAGCGGGCCGCTCTCGGCCACGGTGCGGATGATCTTGGGCAGGGAGATGCGAAAGAGGAAGATCCGGTTGGGCAGCCCGGTCAGGGGGTCCTTGCCCAGCACCTGGCGCCACTTCTCGTTGTCCTCCTCCAGCACCTTGACCCGCTCTTTGAGGGCGGAGTTTTCCTCCTTGAAGAGACTGACCTGGCGGGTGAGCTGGTCCACCTCAGCGCGGCTGGCCCCGTTTACCGGCCCAGCCGGTTTCTCCGCGACCGCAGCTGGCGCTGGCGCTGGCGCCGGCGCCGGCGCCGCTTTGGCCGGCGGGACCGCTTTCTCCGCCTCTTTGGCGGCGGGCGCCGCAGCAACCGCCGACGTCGCCCCGATTCCGGGCCCTCGTTCCTTGTGTAACTCGCGCAACTCGCGGGCCCGGTCCTTCGCCACATCGAGCACCCCGCGGGCCTTGTTGACGATGCCGCCCATGATGCTTTTATCGTTGACGATGGACTGGCACTGCTGCATGACGCCGCTGAAGAAACTCAGGGCCGTGCGGTAATCGTCTTCGATATTGGTCAGCAGGTAGATCCGGTAGGCGATCTCGGCCAACAGCCCGCGCAGCCGCAGCTCGGCCTCCTGCCCCGACTCGCGCAGGGTCTCGTAGTTGCGCTGAAAGTAGGTCCGGCTCAAGCGCAGCGCCGCGATCTCGTCGCGCACCAGTTCGGGAACCTGGGGATAGTCTTTGTGTTTGGGGATCTCGGCGTTCCAGCGGTCCTCAATCGCGTCCAGTTGTTTGCGCACCGCCTCGACATTCGACCCGGCATAGTAGGTTTCCAGGTCGCGGAAGGTCCAGGCCAGACGCAGGTAATAGCGGGCCAGATTACCCGGGGCGATGCGCTGGTGCAGGCAATGGCTGAAGATGCCCAGATGGAATTGCGCCACCACCGTGGCGAAGGCATCCTTGGGGTTGATCATCTTGCCCAGGGCCTGCACCGCCGACTTGCCCGCCAGGGTGCCGGCCACCAACCGGTCCAGCGCCGCCGCCGCATACTGCGCCTTGAACCCTTCGGCGTCCTTCTCCGCGGCGCGGAACTCGGGGTCGTCCAGTTCGCCGGCGAAACGGCACTTCTGGCAGATGGCCCAGAAAAACTGCTTGGGATCGAGGGAATCGAACCCGGCCTTGGTCCAGCGCCAGGCCCGTGGGTGGCCGTCGCCCTCCTGGTCCCCGGGCCGGCAGATATCCGGCTTGAGGCGGAAGAAGGTATTGCGCGCTTCACACACCGGGCAGGCGAATTCGTACTTGCGGCAGATCTGCAGGAGTTCTTTTTCGCTGAGCGATTGCATAGCGGCCTTTGGCGGGGTGTCCGGACCTGCAGAAAATAAAAAAGAGGAGACAGCAACGCTATCCCCTCTTTTGATCGGTGTTGTTGACCCTACCCCTTGGTCTGGGGAGGATTCGCCGCAGCAGCGCTCTGGCCTTCCGTTTGTACGGAGGCCAGGACTGCCCGCACCTTCTTACGGAACTTCTGGATCCTGGCTTCTACCTCTTCTATCGAACGGAGCAATTCCTCCTCCGATGTTTCGGCAGCCATCGATGCCTCCGTTTGCACAAAGGGGAGCAGGGGAGGCTGGGGAAGGGAGATCTGCCACCATGTTTCAGGCCCGGCTGTAGGTTCGCAGCTGGTCACACCGGCTGGGGTGGCGCAGCCGGAGCAGGGCTTTTTCCTTGATCTGCCGCACCCGTTCCCGGGTGAGGTCAAAACGGGCCCCGATCTGATCCAGGGTCATGGGTTCCTCGCCGTCGAGGCCAAAATAGAGCTTGAGGATCTCCGCCTCGCGGCCTACCAGGGTGCGCAACGCCATGTCGATCTGCCCCCGCAGGCACCCCCGCATCACCAGGTTTTCCGGGGATTCCTGCCGGTCATCGGGCAGCACGTCAAGCAGGCTGTGGTCTTCCTCGTCCCTGAATGAGGCGTCGAGGGAGCGCACCGAACGGCCGCAGAGCATCGTTTCCTTGATCTCCTCGACCGGCAAATCCAACTCCTGGGCGATCTCCTCCGGCTGGGGCGCGTCCTCGCGGGTCTGCTGCAGCATGCGCGACGCCTTCGAGATCTTGTACAGGAGGCCAATCTTGTTCAGCGGCAGACGCACGGTGCGCGACTGCTCCGCCAGGGTCTGGAGAATGGCCTGCCGGATCCACCAGACCGCGTAGGAAATAAACTTGAATCCTTTGTTTTCGTCAAACCGCTCTGCCGCCGTGATCAGTCCCATATTGCCGGCGCTGATCAGATCAGCCAAGGGCACACCGCGGTTCTGGTATTCCTTCGCCACGCTGACGACAAAGCGGAGATTGGCTTCCACCAGTGCGTTGCGCGCCTCCTCGTCCCCTTGTTTGATCCGGCGGGCCAGCTCCACCTCTTCGGCTGCGGAAAGAGGCTTGGAGCCGGCAATCTCGGCCAGATAACTCCCCAGCGAATCCTCCAGATCCCAGAACGGTAACTTCGGCATTTCAGCCATCTGCCTGTCCTTCGGTTGAGGTTAGGGCTTGGAAGTGGAAACGACGCAGTCTTGCGGAGTTGGTAATTAACATAGAGGGGGTCGAGGAAGCTGTCAAGATTTTTCTCGACCGGGACCTATCCTACTGTCAAAACAGACCTTGCAGGACTTCCTGTTGGCGCTGCTGCAGGGCGGTGATGCCCGCACCAGCCAGGTCGAGCATCGCCTCGGCGGCAAGCCGGCTGAAGGGCTGGCCCTCGGCGGTGCCCTGCACCTCGATGATGCCGCCGTCGGCGCGCATCACCACATTCATATCGGTCTCGGCGCGCGAATCCTCGGCGTAACACAGATCCAGCATCACCTCCCCGGCCACCACCCCCACACTGACGGCGGCGATGGCGTGCTGGAGGGGATTGGCTGTCAGGTCGCCCTTGGCCAACAGTTTGGCAACCGCCTCGGCCAGCGCCACGTACCCGCCGGTGATGGCCGCCGTGCGGGTGCCACCATCGGCCTGGATCACGTCGCAGTCGATGTAGATCGTCCGCTCGCCGAGGGCCTTGAGGTCAATGGCCGCCCGCAGCGACCGGCCGATCAGGCGCTGGATCTCCTGGGCCCGGCCGTTAGGGCGCCCCCCATCGCGCGGGATACGCCGCGGCGAACACCCCGGCAGCATCCCGTATTCGGCGGTCAGCCATCCCGCCCCCGATCCGGCCCGAAAAGGCGGCACGGCCTGCTCGACCGAAGCGGTGCAGATCACCTTGGTGTGCCCCATCTCGATGAGCACCGAACCAGGCGCCGTGTTCAGGTAACTCCGGGTGATCTGCACCGGCCGCACTTCGTCGAAGGCCCGACCGTCACCGCGCTGCCCTGCCATCTTGCACCTCCCTCAGACCTTGGGCTGGAGATGCTGGCGGAAATCCTCGCCCTCCATCTCCACCAGCTTGCACATCTCGAGCAAGCGCGAATAAATCCGTCCCTGGGAAAGCTGTTGCAATTCCCCTAGGGGCTGGTTGGTGGTGATCACCGTGAACCGCTTTTCCGCATACCGGGTATCGACCAGGTCATAGAGCACTTCTTTGGCCCATTCGGTGCCGCGCTGCACCCCGAAATCGTCGATGATCAGGTACGGCATCTTGCCCAGGGTTTCGATGATCCGCCAGGTCTGACCGTAGTTGTCGCTGTCCTCGGAATAGGTATCGCGAAGCTGCTGCAGGTACTTGGACAGGTTGAGGAACCGGCCCGGCCGCCGGCGGTTGAGGATCAGTTCGTTGAGCATGATACAACTTAGGAGGGTCTTGCCGGTGCCCGGTCGCCCATGCAACAGGAAGCCGCGTTCAGGTTCGCGGTCGTTGTCGATGAGGGTGGAGACGTACAGGCGGGCGTCCTGGGCGATGCGGACCGGCACGCCGTCGGGGGTGAGGTGGTGGAAGTCCTCCTGGAATTTCCAGCGGTAGCGTTCGGGGATGTCGGCGTCGCGGAACAGGCGTTTGACCTCAGTGAGGCGTCGGCGGAAGGGCCAGCAACTGCAGCGCTGGTTGCGCGCCTGGTCATCCCAGAAATAAAAGGGCGCCCGGCCCTCACACTGGCACTCCGCCTCCACGCAGGTACAGACCCGCAGATCCCCGTGGCGGCCGGCCTCCACCCTCGGATCGTAGAGGAGCCCGCCGCCGCCGCATTTGCCGCAGGAAGCCCCGCCCTTCTGCCCCGTCTCGCTCACTGCCGGGCCCTCAACTCGCGGTCGATGGCGCGGTCGGCATCCCGTTTGGCGATGGACTCTCGGTTGTCGTATTCCTTCTTACCCCGCACCAGGGCCAATTCCACCTTGGCGCGCCCGCGTTTGAAATAGATCTTCAAGGGCACCATGGTCAGGCCCTTTTGTTGCGCCTGGCCCAGCAAGCGATTGATCTCCCAGCGATGCAACAACAACTTGCGCGGTCGCTCCAGCTCGTGGTTGAACCGGCTGGCCGGGCTGTAGTGGTCGATGTGCACCTTCTGCAGAAACACCTCCCCTCGCTGCACCACGGCGTAACTATCCTTGAGGGTGACCCGCCCTTCGCGCACCGCCTTGACCTCGCTGCCCAGCAGGGAGATGCCCGCTTCGAACGAGTCCAGCACCTCGTAATCGTGGCGCGCCTTGCGGTTGGTGGCGATGATCTTGATTCCTTCTTTGGCTGCCGGCTCTTTTCCTGCCATAACCTGCCTTCGTTGGCGACAAAGCCCTTGACGATCCCTGCCGATTGGCCTTTATTTATCACCCACTGGACGCCGAAGTGGCGAAATTGGTAGACGCGCTACGTTCAGGGCGTAGTGGGGGTTCCCCCGTGGAGGTTCGAGTCCTCTCTTCGGCACCAGAATTTCTTAGCTTCACCCGAGTCAGGCGCACCGTGAGCCTGGCTTTTTTTGTGCCTCTCCCAGCCCCGCCCATCCGCGCCTGATCCCTCAAAACTACGGCCCCCCATCCGGGGCGCAAGGGAAGCGCCATGGAACTTGTCGATGTACTCTTGCTGATGGCACTCGTTGCCGGCACCCTGTGGTTGGGGTGTGGCCTGGTGGGTTTCCTGGTCGCCCGTTCGCGTGGCGGCAATCAGGCCCACTGGGCAGCCTATGCCCTGTTCCTGGGGCCCTTCGCACTTTTCCTCGCTTTCCAACTCAGCTACCCCTGCCCCCAATGCAGCACCCAGATCCTGCGCGGTCTGCGCACTTGCCCTTTCTGCCAGCACCCCATCCCTCAGCTCAGCGAGGAACAGAACCCCAAAGGGTCGTTCTGGTCCTACCGCCGCAGCTGGTAACCCCTTCACAGAAAGGCCCCCCAATGGCCCGTTTCCTGCACACCCGCATCCGCGTCGGCGATCTGGATCGCTCCATCGAGTGGTACAGTAAACACCTGGGCTTTGTTGTCCGCAGCCGGACCGACAAATCCCCGGCGGGGAACCATGTCGCGCACCTTGAGTTGCCCGGAAACGAACATACCCTCGAACTCACCTGGTCGGCCGATTATCAGTTGAAGGTTCCGGCCGACCTGATGCACCTGGCCATCGCGGTCCCCGATCTGATCGCCTGCTGCGACACCCTCGAGAAGAACGGTGTGTCGATCTGGCCCGGTGACTGGCGGACCCAGTTCCCAGCCGGCCGCAAGATGGCCTTCATCGACGATCCGGATGGGTACGAGGTCGAGCTCCTCGAAGACTAGCATTCTATATTGTTCTCACCCTGATATTCGGGTCTGCCCATCCTCGGGCAGACCTTTTTCTGTTCTCTCCCCCTCGCCGACTCCTTTTTGGTGAAGTTCCCCGCCTGCCCGTCGATATAATTAGTGTTACTTGATATCATCTTAGATCACATTTTCTAAAGTGATTTCTTATTACGCCGATAAGTCCTAATGACAGAGCAAAGGGCAGGACCAGTTTGAAAAGTACGGGCACCTCAATACAACTAGCACCACAACGACATAAAGACAAGGAGGTCTTTATCTATGGCAGTGCGCAAGACGAAACTCATCGGCATTGAGGAGGCAGCCGGATTATTCGGCAAGTCCATCCATCAGATGCGCCAGTACAAATCCAAAGGCCTGTTGAAGGTGGCCGACTACCAAGGCAACAAGGATCTATACGACATGGCAGAGGTGATCCTGCTGAAACACCTGATCCACGAAATGAGGGTTACCGAGGGGTTGTCGCTGGCCCAGATCGCTCGCAGGCTCGACCAGATGATGGGTCGCGCCGCCTGAAGTCTCACCACCAGAACTGTCGCAGGCCGGTTCCCCCTGGGGAAACCGGCCTGTTTTTTTTACCGTTTCAGCCGGTCGCAGGCCTCGTTGACCGCGCTCAAGACCTGGTCGAAGAGTTGGCCAACCCAGGCCGGCAGGGCTCCGACCCGGTCAGAATGCAGGGCAGCCGCAAAACGCCGGCGGGCCTGGCTGAGATCCTCCTCGCCGGGGTTCCCCTCGAGGCCCAGCAACTGCCGCGCCTCGAGCTGGCGCAACTGCGGCACTTCCAGCTTCAGGGTCGCTGGTCCCTGCCGCCGCTCGGCCTCCACCAGACGCTGTGCCATCTGGCGCAGCCGGGCATCGAGTTTGGCGCACTCGGCGCGCAGCCGCTCCGCCTCGTCCCCGGCCTCCGCGGCCTGGCGGTCCAGCTGGATCCGCCGGCTCCGCTCCTGGCGCAGTTTCTCGCCATTCTCGCGGGCCTCCCGGAGCTGCTGGTGCAGCTTCCGGCCCTCCTCCTCGGCCTGGCGCAGGCTCTGGTGGGCCCGCCGGGCGCGGTCCTCGGCATATTCGAGGTCCCCCTGCAGGCGCCGCAGCGCCGCCTCTTTGTCGCGCAGCTCCTGCTGCAGGAATCCAACCAACCGATCCTGGCCCAGGCCTTCGCGGGACAAGGGCGAGATCCCTTCGAGCTGCTCGAGGAACTGCTCGAGCAGGAAATCGCGGCTGTCGGGTTCGGTAGCCCATCCCCGCGCCGCGGCCCGTTCGGCGATCCAGGCCCAGCTCTTCGGATACCGGGCCTGCAGGATTTTGGCAAAGGCCGCCTGACGTTCGAGGCCGCCGGCCGGCGAGAGGATCTGCCGGTACAGGAAGACCTTGTCGATAGTGCCGGTGAAGAGCACCAGGTCGGGGATCACCCGCTGGAGTTCCACCATCCCGTCAGCGATCCGTTCCCCAGCGCTGATCTCGAAAGCCAGTGCCTGATCCTGCGGGGTGTAGACCTCGTCCTCGTCGTGCAGGATGCGGCCCAGCCACTGGCGCAACTCGCCCAGGCCAACCCCCTGCTTGGCCCGTTTGCCGTAGTCGAGGTACCGGCGCAGGGCCCGGGGGGATTGCGATTCCACCTGGCGGCAGAACTGGGCGAAGTTACCAGGGTCGAGGATGGGCCGGCTCCCTCATTTAGGAGGTGGGAGGACCTGGCTGACTCTCGGCATGAGGGGCGATGGCGATGATGAAATCCCGGGCCGTGCGCCCGCCGACCAGGTCGTGGTTGTGGCGCATGCGCCACACGTTGAAGGCAGCCAGCAGATCGGCATCCGGGGTATCGAGGCCTGCCCGCCGGGCGTAGGCCAGCACCAGCGCCTCGTATTCGCCCTTGCGGGGCAGGTCCATAAACACCTTGAGGGCGAAGCGGTCGTCGAGCGCCCGCTGTTCGTCGAGGCGTTCGGCCTGCTGGGGATCGTAGGCGGCGGGTCGCACGCCCTGGTTGACCAGGTTGGCGAACTCCTCGTCCAACTGCAAACGGCCCAGCCCTTCGGGGCGTTCCCCCTCGCGGTCGATGAGATCCTTGAAATTGGAGGTGGCGTAGAAGACGAGGTTGCGGGGCACCTGGGTGAGGTGGCCATCCAGCGCACTGGCCAGCAGCCGGAAGTCCGCGTCGTGGCGGCTCAGGGCAATGTTGTCCAGCACCCCGACAAAGGTTTCCGGACGCCCGCGCACCAGCTCGTAGAGCTCGTCGAGTTGCCCGTAGTGGCGGGGATGGATCTCGATCCCCCTCAGACCTTGATCGTAATACTGGCTAATCAGCCCGCGAATCAGCGAGGACTTCCCGCATCCCCTCGGGCCCCAGATCAGCACGTGGTGAGCGCGGTGACCGGCCAGCAGGTTGAGGGTGTTCTGGCGCACCACCATCACCCGGTCCTCGTTGCCCTGGAGCCAGTCGAGCGGGAAACCGGCAAAATCGGCAATGGGCTCCAGGCGAGCCCGCCCCGCCCTTCCCTGGAACCGGAAGGCCGGGCAGCCGAAGAACACCCCCCCACCGTACGCGCACAGGTGGTCAGCCACCGTCTCGGCCAGGGCCGCCCAGTCCGCCGCCGCCGCGAAATCTTCCTTGAGTTGTCGACGGCATTTGGCCGCCTCCTGCCACGGCCATTGGCGCGCCCTGCCACCTCCCCTGGGCGCCGGACCGATGACCGAGGCTGATTGGACACCCGCAGCAGCAGCCACGGCCGCTTGACCGGTTTCCGCCGCGATCTGCAGTTGGCCCAGGTCGTGCCGGGCCAGCGCCACCAGGTCCGGATGGATTTGGCCGAAGGGCCGGTGCTGGGCCTGTTCCAGAAAGGGATGAGGGTCGGCAAGGAAGGCGTCCACCAGCAGCGACCCCAACTCGGCGCCCTCCCCTGCCCTTTCCGCGCCCAGCGCTACGAGCTGCAGTCTCTGCCAGGCTCGCCGGGCCCGCGACCCAGTGCCGGGGGGAGGGTCGCCCCCGCTCAGCAGGAGTTGCTCGACCACCAGGCCGCGCAGGGCCTTGCCGACCAGGCTCTCAGCCACCCCGCAGGCCGGCGATAGGGTGTCGAGAGCGGTCAGGCAGGCCTGAAGCTGCCTCCGCAAGGAGTCCGCACCCTCAGGCCCAGGTCCACTCATATCCATCCCTGGTATCCTTTACCACCACGCCGGCCGCCGCCAACTGGTCCCTCAATTCATCCGAACGCCCCCATTCCTTGGCCAGGCGAGCCCGTTGCCGTTCCTGCAGCAAACGCTCCAGCTCGGGGGTCAGCCCGGCCGGCCGGGCCGGTTCAGCACTCGCCACCTCGTAGAAAACCCCCAGGACCTGATCCACCTTTTCGAGGAATCCAAGCACCGTTCCGGCGCCGCCACTGCTCATCCGGCCCTGGTTCAGCGCCTTTTCGGCCTGATTGACCAACCCGAAAACGGCCGCGATCGCCCGCGGGGTATTGAGGTCATCGTCCATGTGCATGCGGAACTCAGCCAAGGTGGCATCGGCCATATCCTGCCATTCCCCGGCTTCGCCATCCCCGCTGGCCTGCCACAGCCGGTCGCGCAGCTGGGTCAGGCGGCGGAGGGCGGCCTTGCTGCTCTCGAGGGTCTCGAGGGTGAAGTTCAGCACGGTGCGATGGTGGGAGGTGACCACGAGGTAGCGATACGCCCTGATATCCTCGGCGCTTTTGCCGATATCCTTGAGCCGGTAAAAGTTGCCCTGGCTCTTCGACATCTTCTCGGCGTTGATGTTGACGAACTCGTTATGCACCCAGTAACGAACGAAGGGCTTTCCGGTGGCCCCTTCGCTCTGGGCAATCTCGTTCTGGTGATGGGGAAAGATCAGATCGACGCCGCCGGTGTGGATGTCGAAGCTCTCTCCGAGGTACTTCATCGACATACACGAGCACTCGAGGTGCCAGCCCGGTCGCCCCTTGCCGAAAGGAGCCTCCCACCCGACCTGCCCGTCGCTCTCGACCCAGGCCTTCCACAGGGCGAAATCGCGCACATCCTCTTTGCCGTACTCGTCGCGATCGACGCTGATCCCGTCTTTCATGCCCGCCGGATCGAGCCGGGCGAATTGCCCGTAGGCGGGGAAACCGGCGATCGAGTAATACACCGAACCATCCCGCTCGTAGGCCAGGCCCCGCTCCATCAGGCGGGAGATCAAGTCCACCATCTCCGGGATATGGGCGGTGGCGCGGGGGTATTCATCAGCGGGAATGATGTTGAGCAGGCGCAGGTCCTGGAAAAAAACCTCGGCGTACTGCTCGGTGAACTCGCCCAACCCTTGCCCGGCGGCGTTGATCCGCCGCAGGATCTTGTCGTCGATATCGGTGATATTCATCACATGTACGACCTCGAAGCCGCTGAAACGCAGGTAGCGCTTGATGAGGTCGGCGAGCAGGAACGCCCGGAAATTGCCGATATGAGCGTAGTCGTGCACCGTCGGCCCGCAGCTGTACATCCGCACCCGACCTGACTCAAGCGGCACGAAGTCCTCTTTTTCCCTGGAGGCAGTATTGTAGAACCGCAACATTGGGCTTCTCTCCCCACACAAAAAAAGCCGCCGGCCCTGGGGGCCAGGGGCGACGGTCTTGTTTACCCGGCCGCGCTGTAGGTGATGGGCCGGGCAGATACGGTGCCCTCGGCGCGACTCGAACGCGCGACCCACAGATTAGGAATCTGTTGCTCTATCCAGACTGAGCTACGAGGGCATCCCCTGAGCGATGGTACCGCGCCGGAGAGTGCTACTGAGACATATCTTTTATAGGATATAGTACCTCTCCATACCCGTCAAGCTGGGTCTGGAATAAAAAAAACGCCGGCACATTGACTTGCATACCCTACATTCGTATTTTTGGTCTTTCTTTTGCCGCCTGCCCCCCAGGGAACCCAACTCTCTAGAAGAAAAATATGGCGCAGATTTTCCCCCGCAGTGCCAACAGCACCACCAAGGTACTTATCATCTCTGCCCTAATTGGCATCGCCGTGCTCTTGGGTATCCTGCTCAATATCAACCGCATCTACTACGTGAATCACGTCAACATCCCTAAAGACCAGCCTGTTGCCTTCAGCCACAAGCACCACGTCACCGGCATGGGTCTGGATTGCCGGTACTGCCACTCGACCGTCGAGACCACGGCTTTCGCGGGCATCCCCCCTACCGAGACCTGTATGACCTGCCACTCCCAGGTCTGGACCGATGCCCCGATCCTCGAACCAGTACGCGCCAGTCTCCGCACCAACACCTCGCTGCAGTGGAACCGGGTCCACGATCTGCCCGACTTCGTCTACTTCAATCACAGCATCCATGTCAACAAAGGCGTTGGCTGCCAGACCTGCCATGGTCAGGTGGATCAGATGCCGCTGATGTGGAAGGTCAATACTCTCAATATGGAATGGTGCCTGGCGTGCCACCGGGCTCCGGAACAATTCCTCCGGCCCCGTGACCAGGTGTTCAATATGACGTATACCCCCCCTGCCAACCAGGAGGCTCTGGGCAGACAACTCGTGGCCGAGTACCATGTCCAGACCAGCCAACTCACCAATTGCTCGATCTGCCACCGATGATAGAAGAAGAGTTCAGCCGCAAGAGCCTGGGCCTGGGTGATAAGTCCCTTCGCCTGGAGCAGTCCACCGGTCCCGAATACTGGCGCAGCCTCGACGAACTGGCCGGCACTCCGGCTTTCCGGGAGATGGTGGAGCGCGAGTTCCCCGCCCAGGCTTCGGAGCTATTTGACCCGGTCAACCGGCGCAATTTCCTCAAGCTGATGGGCGCTTCCCTGGCTTTCGGCGGTCTCTCCGCGTGTACCGTGCAGCCACCGGAAAAGATCGTGCCCTATGTGCGCGCCCCGGAGAATATGATCCCGGGCAAACCGCTTTTTTATGCCACGGTATCCACCGTGGGCGGCGTCGCCACTGGGATCCTGGTCGAAAGCCACATGGGCCGGCCCACCAAGATCGAGGGCAATCCCAAGCATCCTGCCAGCCTGGGCGCCACCGACGCTGTCACCCAGGCCGCAATCCTCAATCTGTACGATCCGGACCGGGCCCAATCGGTCACCAATGCGGGCCGGCCCAGCACCTGGGACACCCTGGTGCAGCAGCTGACCCAGGCCCTCGACGCTCAGCGAGGCAAGGGCGGTGCGGGTCTGCACCTGTTGACCGAAACGGTCACCTCCCCGCTGCTGGGCGACCAGATCGACACCCTGTTGACCGAGTTCCCCCAGGCGGTCTGGCACCAGTACGAACCGGGAAACAGGGACCAAGCCCATCGCGGGGCGGAATTGGCCTTTGGCGAGCCCTTGAACACCTACTGCGATCTGAGCCAGGCCCAGGTCATCCTCTCCCTGGATGCGGACTTCCTCAACAGCGGTCCGGCCGGAGTGCGGTACGCCAAACAGCTAGCTGCCGGCCGCCGGGTGCGGGACGGTCAGCCCGAGATGAACCGCCTGTATGTCGCCGAGAGCACCCCCACGGCCACCGGGAGCCTGGCAGACCACCGCTTCCCTCTGCGTCCCTCCCAGATCGAGGCCCTCGCCTTCGCTCTGGCGCGGCAGTTGGGCGTCGAGGTCCAGGCCGAGGGGGCCGCCCCCGAGTTCGAAGCCTCGTGGCTCGAGGCTCTGGTCGCCGATCTGCGGCGCGCCGGCAGCCGGAGCGCCGTTCTCGTGGGCGATCACCAGCCCCCAGCAGTCCACGCCCTCGCCCACGCCCTCAACGTGGCCCTGGGCAATGTCGGCACCACTGTCTTCCACACCTCCCCGCTGGCCGTCAAATACGGCGATCAGCACCAGTCGTTGACCGAATTGGCGGCGGCGATGGCTGCCGGCCAGGTCGAGGTGCTGCTGATCCTGGGCGGCAATCCGGTGTACACCGCCCCGGCCGACCTCAACTTCGGCCAGGGGTTGCGGCAGGTTCCCCTCAGTGTTCATCTGGGATTATACGACGACGAGACCTCCCAGCTCTGTCACTGGCACGTGGGTGAGTCGCACTTCCTCGAAGCGTGGGGTGATGCCCGTAGCTTCGACGGTACCGCCTCCATCGTCCAACCCCTGATCGAGCCGCTCTACAACACCAAGTCGGCCAACGAGGTGCTCGCCGCCCTCATCGGCCAGGGCGGCCGGTCGATCTACGATGTGCTGCGCGAGTACTGGAGCCTGCAGGCCACCGACCCTGACTTCGAGACCTACTGGAAGGTGTCCTTACACGACGGCATGTTGGCCGGGACCGGCTTCCAGCCCCTCCAGGTTTCGCCGCTGAAACCCCTGGCCATTCCGGCGGCGGCGCGGGCCCCTGAAGGGCAGGGCCTCGAGCTGGCCCTGCGCCTCGACCCCAACCTCGGAGACGGGCGGTACGCCAACAACGGCTGGCTGCAGGAGATTCCGCGCCCTCTCACCCGTCTGATGTGGGATAATGCCGCGCTGGTCAGCCCAGCTACTGCTTCCCGCCTCGGGCTCGAGAACCAACAGCTGGTCGATATCGAGGTTCAGGGCCGGCGGCAGCAGGTGCCGGTGTGGATCCTGCCGGGACAGGCCGAGGAAACCCTCACCCTGCACCTCGGGTACGGCCGCACTCAGGCCGGACGGGTGGGCAACGGAGTTGGCTTCAACGTCTATCCCCTCCGCACCAGCGCCGCCCTGTGGCAAGCCTCGGGCATCAAGGTCAACAAGACCTTCAGCACCTACCCCCTGGCCTGTGTGCAGGAGCATAACAGTATGGAGGGCCGGCACCTGGTGCGTTCGGCCTCGCTGGAGGAGTACACCCAGCATCCCCACTTTGCCGCCGAGGAGGCCGAGGATCCAGCCAAGGACCTTACCCTCTACCCGCGGACTGAGCACGACGCGGTGGTTCCCAACGCCTGGGGGATGGTCATCGATCTAAGCGCCTGCACCGGCTGCAACGCCTGTATGGTGGCCTGCCAGGCCGAAAACAACATCCCCGTGGTGGGCAAGGAACAGGTGCTCAACGGTCGCGAGATGCACTGGATCCGCATCGACCGTTACTTCAAAGACGACGTACACAACCCGGAAATCTACCATCAGCCGGTCCCGTGTATGCACTGCGAAAACGCTCCCTGCGAGGTGGTCTGCCCGGTGGGCGCCACGGTGCACGACGAGGAAGGCCTCAACGAGATGGTGTACAACCGCTGCGTGGGCACGCGTTACTGCAACAACAACTGCCCGTACAAGGTGCGCCGATTCAACTTCTTCCAGTACGTGGACCGCGATATCCCCAGCCTCGAACTGCAGCGCAATCCCGACGTCACGGTGCGTTCGCGCGGGGTGATGGAAAAGTGCACCTACTGTGTGCAGCGGATCAACGCCGCTCGCATCGAGTCCAAGAAGGACGACCGGCCCATCGCCGACGGCGAGATCCTCACGGCCTGCCAGCAGGTATGCCCCACCGACGCCATTGTCTTCGGCAACCTCAAGGACGCCCAGAGCCAGGTGGCCAAGTTGAAGGCCAACCCACTCAACTACGGCATCCTTACCGACCTGAACACCTCTCCGCGCACCACGTACCTGGCCCGTGTGAAAAATCTCAACCCGGAGATCTCCGAGGGTTAATATGAGCGAGGCAACAGACAAGATGTACCAACCCCCGGCGCCGGTACTGGCGGCGGGGCAGTCCCACACTTCGATCACCGGCAAGATCAGCGATATCGTGCTGACCTCGCGCACACCGGTGGGCTGGGGGGTGGCTTTCCTGATTTCTTTTCTGGTCTTCCAGGTCTTCCTCGTTGCCCTTTCTTACCTATTGTATGAGGGCGTGGGGGTCTGGGGCCTCAACAACCCGGTCAGCTGGGGGTTTGCCATTGTCCACTTCGTCTGGTGGATCGGTATCGGCCACGCCGGCACCCTGATCTCCGCCATTCTGCTGCTGCTGCGGCAACAGTGGCGCAACGCCATCAACCGCTTCGCCGAAGCGATGACCATCTTTGCGGTGATCTGCGCCGCGGTCTTCCCGGTGTTCCATACCGGCCGTCCCTGGCTGGCGATCTATTGGCTGCTGCCCTACCCCAACAGCATGGGGGTGTGGCCCCAGTTCCGCAGTCCGCTGATGTGGGACGTGTTCGCGGTATCGACCTACTTCAGTGTGTCGCTGGTGTTCTGGTACCTGGGCTTGATCCCCGACCTGGCGACCTTCCGGGACCGGGCCAAGAACCGCGTTGTCAAGACCTTCTACGGCGTGCTGGCGCTGGGCTGGCGCAACTCGGCGGCCCACTGGCACCGCTACGAAATGGCCTCGCTGCTGCTGGCCGGCCTTTCCACCCCGCTGGTCCTCTCGGTGCACCGCATCGTCAGCTTCGACTTCTCCACCAGCCTGATTCCCGGCTGGCATACCACCCTCTTCCCGCCCTCCTGCGTCGCCGGCGCCGTGTTTGCGGGTTTTGCGATGGTGCTCACCCTCGGCATCCCCATCCGCAAGATCTACGGCCTGGAGCAGATCATCACCGAGCGCCACCTGAACAACATGGCCAAGGTGATGTTGGCCACCGGGTTGATCGTGGCCTACGGCTACTTCATGGAAGCCTTCATGGCCTGGTACAGCGCCAGTTCGTGGGAGCAGTTCATGATGAAGAACCGCCAATCCGGTCCCTACGGCGGTTACTACTGGATGCTGATCCTCTGCAACTGCATCGTGCCCCAGTTGTTGTGGAGCAAACGCTGCCGGCTGAGCACCACCTGGCTGATGATCGTCTCGATGTTCATCAATGTCGGCATGTGGCTCGAACGCTTCGTTATTGTTGTCACCAGCTTGCACCGCGATTTCATGCCGTCCTCGTGGGCCATGTACAGCCCCACCAAATGGGATTGGAGTCTGTACATCGGGACCTTCGGGATCTTCTTCACCCTGTTCTTCCTCTTCATCCGCGTCCTGCCGATGATCGCCATCGCCGAGATCCGCGCCCTGGTCCCCGAGAGCGAAAAGGGCAAATGAGCTGAGCTATGCAAGAGAAGAAACCGACACCGGAAAGCTACGGCCTGCTGGCCGAATTCGCGGACCACGAGGAACTGCTGAGCGCCTCCCGACGCACCTTCGAGGCCGGGTACCGCAACATCGACGCCTTTTCGCCCTTCCCGGTGCACGGGTTGGACGAGGCGATCGGGGTGAAGCGGACGCGCCTTCCGTACCTGGTGCTGGGTTGCGGGCTGCTAGGCGCGACGCTGGGCATGTCCATGCAATACTGGGTCTCGGTGATCGAGTACCCCCTCAATATCGGCGGACGCCCCTTCTTCAGTTGGCCCTCCTTCGTGCCCATCACCTTCGAGTGCGGCATCCTCTTCGCCGCCTTCAGCTCGGCCATCGGCATGTTGCTGGCCAACAAATTACCCATGCCCTACCACCCGCTCTTCAACGTGGAGTCCTTCGAGCGCGCCAGCCAGGATCGGTTTTTCCTGTGTGTCGAGTCCACCGACCCTCATTTCGACGCCGAAAAAACCCGCGCCTTCCTCCAGAGCCTGAATCCACACGAGGTGTTTCGCGTTGACCCCTGAGACCAGCACCCGCACCCTCCGCCGGTTGAGGTGGGGCGCGCTCGCCGCCCTGCTGCTGCTTCCTGGCTGCGAGCTTCGCCAGGCCATGTACAACCAGCCCAAGTACAAACCCCTGGAGGCCAGCACCTTCTTTGCCGACGGCCGTTCCGCCCGCATGCCGGTGGCCGGCACCATCGCCCAGGGCCAGTTGCGGCTCGACCGCCATTTCTTCGAAGGCAAGGCCGATACTGGGTTGGCCACCACCCTGCCGATGCCGCTCACCAAGGAATTGCTCGAACGGGGCCACCAGCGTTTTGATATCTACTGCTCGCCATGCCACGACCGCACCGGCCGGGGCAACGGTATGGTCGTGCAGCGCGGCATGAAACGGCCGCCTTCGTACCACATCGATCGCCTGCGCACCGCGCCGGTGGGGTATTTCTACGATGTGATGACCAATGGCTTCGGGGTGATGTACAGCTACGCTTCGCGGATCACCCCCCAGGACCGCTGGGCCATCGCCGCCTACGTGAAGACCTTACAGTACAGCCAGCAGGTTCCCTTCGACCAACTGCCGACAGAGGATCAAAGGCAACTTCAA
This sequence comes from Candidatus Latescibacterota bacterium, assembly GCA_020852055.1. Lineage (GTDB taxonomy): Bacteria > Latescibacterota > UBA2968 > UBA8231 > UBA8231 > SICG01. The sequence goes on along the minus strand of JADZBP010000276.1, from coordinate 12,786 downwards.
TGAACCAGGAAATCGCACAGCAGACTGCCGAACTCCGCCCCTACTTCGACCGCATCCAACAGCGCGCCTTTGCCGTTGGCGGAATCGGGCTGGTCATCCTGGCCATCGGCGCCTTCGTGGACCCGCACCAGTTCTTCCGCTCCTACCTGCTGGGGTTCATCTTCTGTATGGGCCTGCCGATGGGCAGTTTGGCCATCCTGATGTTACACCACCTCGCCGGAGGCACCTGGGGGTACGCGATCCGTCGGTTGCTGGAGGCCGCCTCCCGCACGGTGCCACTGGTCCTGGTATTCTTCATCCCGGTCCTGCTGGGCAGCCATGAGCTGTACGAATGGACCCACGCCGAGGTGGTGGCCAAGGACCCGGTGCTATTGCAGAAGAGCCCCTACCTGAACATGCCCTTCTTCCTGGTGCGCGCCGCCATCTACTTCGCCATCTGGATCACCCTGTCCTATCTGCTCAACAAATGGTCGCTCCAGCAGGACGGCACCACCGACTCCAAACCGACCCGCCGGATGCAGGTGCTCAGCGGTCCGGGCATCATCCTCTTTTTCCTCACCATGACCCTAGCTTCTGTCGACTGGGTGATGTCCCTTGAGCCACACTGGTTCTCCACCATCTTCGGGGTGATCTTCATCGTCGGACAGGGCTTGCTGACCTGGACCTTCATGACCATCGTCGCCGTGCGGCTCCACGAGCGCAAGCCCCTGTCGGCGGTGATCACCAATCAGCGCCTGCGCGACCTGGGCACCCTGACCCTGGCCTTTGTGCTGCTGTGGACCTATACCTCGTTTTCGCAGCTGCTGATCATCTGGTCGGCCAACCTGCCCGAGGAGATCACCTGGTACATGACCCGCCTGCACGGCGGTTGGCGCATCCTCGGTGTGCTCTTGATGGTTTTCCATTTCGGCGTGCCCTTCCTGCTGCTCATCTCCAGCCAGATCAAATCCAAGGTGAAGGCCCTCACGGCCATCGCTTCGGGCCTGATTGTCATGCGCCTAGTGGACCTCTACTGGATTACTGCTCCGGCCATGCACCATTCCGGTCTCGAGCCCCATATCCTCGATCTGGTCGCCCCGGTGGCACTGGGTGGCATCTTCGTCGGGGCCTTCTTCTGGCAGCTCAAGAACCGCAGCCTGATTGCCCTCAACGACCCGCGTTTCCCCGACCTGATCGGCAAGGACCACGGACATCACCATGGATAAACACGCGCACACCACCCCAGAACACCACCTCCCTGGCCCCAACCCGGGCCACGAAACCAGCGACGTCTATCCCCGGCCCCTCGTCAAAACGGCCGGGGTCATGGCCGGGCTGGTGTTGTTCTCCATCCTCGGCATGGTGGCGCTCTACAAGGTTTTCGACCACTATCTGCCCAAAGACGACAAACCCAGGCACCCGATGGCCGACAGCCGCTTCGTTTCCACTGCTCCCCGCCTGCAGCCAGATCCGCCGGCGCTCAAGGAGGAACTGCGGCAGGTGGAGAACCAGGTGCTGGGCAGCTACGACTGGACGGATAAGGAAAAGCGATTGGTCCGTATCCCCATCGACCGCGCCATCGAACTGGTGGCGCTGCAGCAGAAACTCCCGGTGTTCAAGGCAAGCGACACCCCGGCCCAATAAGCAGATGAACGGCTCCGGCCACACCCACCCCCTGCAAGGGCCCGCCCTACTGGCGGCACTCGCCCTCTGTCTGTTCGGTTATGCCCAGCTCGATGCCCAACCGCTGAGCAAGGAACAGGTCGAACGCATCGGCATTGACCAACATCTCGACGAGCAGTTGCCTCTCGATTTGGTCTTTACCGATGAGCAGGGACAGCAGGTGAAGCTGGAACAGTACTTTGGCAGCAAGCCGGTGATCCTCACCCTTGTGTATTACGAGTGCCCGATGTTGTGCACCCAGGTGCTCAACGGCCTGGTGCGTTCCCTGCGTATGCTCTCCTTCGAGATGGCCAGGGACTACGAGGTGGTCACCGTCAGTTTCGATCCGCGGGAGACCTCGGCTTTGGCTGCCGCCAAGAAGGCGGAATACGGCAAATCCCTCGGTAAACCGGGCGCCGATACGGGGTGGCACTTTCTCACCGGATCGCAGGACCAGATCGATCAACTGACCAAGGCGGTGGGTTTCCGCTACGAGTTGGACGAACGCACCGGCCAGTACATCCATGCTGCGGGTATCGTGGTGTTGACCCCCACGGGGCGGCTGGCCCGTTATTTCTACGGGGTCGAATTCTCCTCCAAGGACCTGCGCCTTGGCCTGATCGAAGCCTCAAACGAACAGATCGGCAGCCCGGTTGACCAGTTCCTGCTGTTGTGTTTCCACTACGACCCGGCCAGTGGCAAATATACCCTGGCCGTGCTCAAAACCCTGCGACTTGCCGGCGGCCTCACGGTTCTTGTCATCGGTCTGTATGTCGTGGTGGCCCTGAGACGGGAACGGCGGAAGCGGCGGCGGGAATTGACCGTAAACCATCACTAGCGGTTCACGAGGACGACTATCGATGTCCAAAGAGTGGTTTTCCCTGCTCCCCGAACAAGCATCCACCTTCGCCTGGCAGGTGGATGCCCTGTACCTGCTGCTGGCGGGGCTTTCCGTGTTCTTCACGGTCGCGATCATCGCCGTCATCATCTATTTTTCTGTCAAATACCGGCGGCGATCGCCGTCCGAGCGCCCGGCGCCCATCCACGGCAATATCACCCTGGAACTGGCCTGGTCGATCATCCCGATGTTTATGTGTATCGGGGTCTTCGCGCTTGGGGCTGATCTCTTCTTCAATATGTACCGCACCCCCAAGGACGGCATCGACATCTACGTCGTGGGCAAGCAGTGGATGTGGAAGGTGCAGCACCCGGAAGGCAAGCGGGAGATCAATACCCTGCACGTGCCGGTGAACCAGACCATCCGCTTGACACTGACCTCCGAGGATGTGATCCACAGCTTCTACATTCCGGCTTTCCGCACCAAGAAGGACGCCGTGCCGGGCCGGTACAACACCATGTGGTTCGAGGCTACCAAGGTGGGCGAGTATCACCTCTTCTGCGCCGAGTACTGCGGCACCCAGCACGCCGGCATGATCGGCACTGTGTACGTGATGGAGGTGGAGGAATACCAGCGCTGGCTCACCCGCACCTCGGCGGGCGGCGAGGCCACCGGCCAGAGCATGGCCCAGTTGGGCGAGCAGCAGTTCCAGCAACTGGGCTGTATCACCTGTCACAAGACCGAACCAGGCGGACGCGGCCCCGACCTGACCGGGGTCTTCGGCAAACCCGTGGAACTGGCGTCGGGGGAAACGGTGACCGTAGATGAGAACTACGTGCGCGAATCCATCCTGACTCCCTCAGCGAAGGTGGTCAAGGGTTTCCAGCCGATCATGCCGGCCTTCCAGGGCCAGGTGAGCGAGGAGACCTTGACGCAGCTGGCCGAATACGTGAAGTCGCTTGGTGCAGCCAAAAAATAAGGCGAGGAAAGAAAAATGAGCACTACCACAGCCCAGCCCGCTACCAACGGGCAAGGCGAACCCGAGAACTACCTGAACAACGGGTACGGTTTCAAGTCGTGGTTCCTGACCCTGGACCACAAACGCATCGGCATCATGTACCTGGTATGTATCACCGCGGTATTCCTGATGGGCGGGTTCTTCGCCGGCATGATCCGCGCCGAGCTGATGACGCCCGAAGGCGACCTGGTGCAGGCCGAGACCTACAACAAGATGTTCACGCTGCACGGGGTGTTGATGATCTTCTTCTTCCTCATCCCCTCGGTGCCGGCGGTTTTGGGCAATTTTGTGCTGCCGATCATGATCGGCGCCAAGGATGTGGCCTTCCCCAGGCTGAACCTGCTCAGCTGGTACATGTACGCGAGCGGCGCCCTGCTGGCCTTGCTGGCGATGATTCTGGGCGGGGTGGATACCGGTTGGACCTTTTACACCCCCTACAGCAGCACCTATGCCAATGGTTACGTGGCCTTTGTGGTGGTGGGGGTGTTTCTCAACGGCTTTTCCTCCATCCTCACCGGCCTGAATTTTATGGTCACGGTGCACAAGATGCGGGCCCCGGGCATGACCTGGTTCCGTCTGCCGCTCTTCATCTGGGCCCAGTACGCCACCAGCATGATCATGCTGCTGGGCACGCCAGTAGTCGCCATCACCTTGTTGCTGGTCGGCCTGGAGCGCGTGCTGCACATCGGCATCTTCGACCCGCGGTACGGCGGCGACCCGATCCTCTTCCAGCACATGTTCTGGTTCTACTCGCATCCGGCGGTGTATATCATGATCCTGCCCGGCTTCGGGGTGGTCAGCGAGATCATCGCCTGTTTCTCGCGCAAAGCGATCTTCGGCTATTCTTTTGTCGCCTTCTCGAGTCTCGCCATCGCCGTGCTCGGGTTCCTGGTCTGGGGGCACCACATGTTCACCACCGGCCAGTCGATGTACGCCAGTATGGTCTTCTCATTCATCACCTTCTTCATCGCCGTGCCGACCGCGGTGAAGATCTTCAACTGGACCGCCACCCTTTACAAGGGTTCGATATCGCTCGAGTCCCCCATGCTCTTTGCGCTGGGTTTCATCGGGCTCTTCCTCATCGGCGGCCTGACCGGGCTCTTCCTCTCGACCCTGGGCACGGACATCCACCTGCACGACACCTACTTCGTCGTCGCCCACTTCCATTACGTGATGGTCGGCGGCATGGTGATGGCCTTCCTCGGCGGGGTGCATTTCTGGTGGCCCAAGATGACCGGGCGCATGTACCCCGAGGGTCCGGCCAAGGTGGCGGCGATCTTGGTCTTCGTCGGCTTCAATCTGACCTTCTTCCCGCAGTTCCTGATGGGGTACCTGGGCATGCCCCGGCGCTACTACACCTATCCGCCCGAGTTCCAGATCTACCACGTTCTGTCGACCGCGGGGGCCACGGTCCTGGGTCTGGGGTATGGCTTGCTCATCACCTACTTCATCTGGTCCCTCTTCCGCGGACCGAAGGCCCCGAGCAACCCCTGGACCGCCAAAGGTCTGGAGTGGATGATCCCCTCCCCGCCCGTGCTGTCCAACTTCGAAACCACGCCGGTGGTGACCTGGGAAGCCTACCCGTACGAGCAACCGGACGAGGCCCCGGCTGACCAGCAACACGCTTACACCAAGAAGCAGGAGGAGCACCTTGTCTGACACCCACGCCGGGGCCCTGAACCACCAGTTCGACACCCTCGAGCAGCAGTACTCCGCTGCCAACATGGGGATGTGGGCCTTCATCATCCAGGAAATCCTGTTTTTCGGCGGCCTCTTCGGCGCCTACACCGTGTATCGCAACCAGTACCACGATGCCTTTGTCGCCGGCAGCCACCATCTCGACATCGGCCTGGGCACCTTTAATACCGCAGTGCTGATCGGCAGCAGCCTGACAATGGCTCTGGCGGTGCGCTGTGCCCAGCAGGGCCGCAAGGATAGCACCTTCCGCTGGATCGTCGCCACCATGATCCTGGGGGTAATCTTCCTGGGAGTGAAGGTGGTCGAATACACCGAGAAGTACCACCATCACCTGATCCCAGGTTCGTCGTTCCAGTGGGACGGGCCCAACCCCGGCCCGATGAAGATCTTCTACTCGCTCTATTTCTGCATGACCGGTATGCACGCCCTGCACATGATCATCGGCATCGGCCTGATGTTCTGGTTGTTGCCCAAGGTGAGGCGCGGCACCTATACCAGCGAGTACTTCACCCCGATCGAGAACTTCGGGCTCTACTGGCACTTCGTCGACATTGTCTGGATCTTCCTCTTCCCTCTGCTCTATCTCATTGGCGGGAGGCACGGCTGATGTCCCAGCATCATATCGTACCCCTCAGCGTTTATTTCCGCGTCTTCGCCCTGCTGCTGGTGATGACGGTGGTCACCGTGGCCGTGGCGTTTGTGGATCTGGGTTGGGGCAACACCCCGGTGGCCCTGGCCATCGCCCTCTTCAAGGCCACCATCGTCATCCTCTTCTTCATGCACGTGCGCTACAATACCCCGCTGATGTGGCTCTATGCCGGCGCCGGCTTCTTCTGGCTGCTCATCCTGCTGGTGTTGACCATGCAGGACTACCTCACGCGCGGTTGGGAAACCGCCCCGGTGGAGTTCCTCAAGACCAGCCCGACGCCTTTCTAAAAAAAACGGGCCCGCGTTACCGCGAGCCCATGGTGTTTCTTCGACCTCTGGCCCTGATGGGCCAGAGGTTTTTTAGTGCCCGGCGTGGTGGGCGTGGCCGGTCGGTGCCGGCGGCAAAGGCACCGTATGGCCGCCGTGTCCATCGCCGATGCCGCCCACTCCACGCCAAAGCAGCAGCAACCCCATCACCAACACCGCCACTGCCGCAAGGCGTTCGCTCCAGCGCGGCAGGCGGAACCGGCCCAGCAGCAACCCGGCCCCCAGAAGAGCCGGCACGGTACCGGCGCCAAAAGCCAGCATCACCAACCCGCCTTCGACTGGTGATGCGGTGGCGGCCGCCCGGGCCAGGAAGGCGTAGGAAAAGCCGCAGGGCAGGAGCCCGTTGGCCAACCCGAGGGCGAATTTGCCGCTAGGCCCCCCCGCCCCGATCAGCCCCTGGAACAGGCGGCGGAACACCCGCCAGAGAGGGTTTCCCCCCTCACCCTCGAGGCTGAAACGCCACGGCACCAGGCCCAGGTTCGCCAGACCGAGGGCCACCATCACCGCGCCACCGCCCAAGGCCAGGGCCCTGCCCAAGGGCGCCAGGCCAGCGGCCATGCCACCCAGCATACCCAGGCTCATGCCCAGGAAGGCCCACATGCCCACGCGCCCCAGGTTGTACGCCAGATGGCTGGTCAGTCGGCGGTGCCACGGGGCGCTGCCGGGAAGGCGGGCTGTATAGGCCCAGACGATGGGTCCACACATCGCCAGGCAGTGACTGCTGCCCAGCAGGCCGGTGGCGGCGATCAGCAGATATTCCCCCATATCAACCCTGGCGCAGACGCCGCGAGTTGCCGATGACGAAGAGGCTACTCACCACCATCGCCAGGGCGGCCACCAACGGGTTGAGGCGCCCCGTCACCGCCAGTCCCACGGCCAGCAGGTTGTAGAAGAAGGCCCAGAAAAGGTTGCCCCACACCACCCGGCGGACCCGGCGCGCGTACGCCAGCAGCCACGGAACGCGGTCCAACTCGCTGCCCAGGATGTTCACCGCCGCCGCCTCCCGCGTCAGGTCCGCACCGGTGCCCATGGCGATACCCACCTCCGCGGCGGCCAGCGCGGGTGCGTCGTTGATGCCATCCCCCACCATGGCGACCACCCCGTGCTGCCGCGCCTGGCGCACCGCCGCCACCTTGTCCTCGGGCAGCAGGCCGGTGCGAAATACCACCCCGGGAAACTGTGCCTGCAGCGCCGCTGGCAGGGCCTTGGTGTCGCCGGTGAGCACCTGGACCCCGAGCCCTTGGCCGCGCACTGCCTGCACCGCCGCCGCGGCCTCGGGCCGCAACTGCTCGCGGAAGAAGAGCGCCGCCCGCACCCGGCCCTCCCAGGCGGCCAGCGCCATCACCTCACCTTCGGCCTGGTGGTTGGCCAGCTCGGGGTCGAGGGCCATGCCGGCCCGTTCCATAAAACGCTGGCTGCCCACCCATAACAGCCGCTCCCCCACCCGCCCCTCGACCCCCAGCCCAGGGTGCAGGCGAAAACCCTCGACGGGCAGAAGGGCGGGGGTGATAACCTGCCGCAGGCCCGCCCCGATGGGATGCGGACTGCGGGAAGCGAGAAGGCCGATACCCGCCAGATCCTCCGCGCCGGCCCCTTCGGCCCGCAGGTACTGCAGCTGGCCGGTGCTCAGGGTGCCGGTCTTGTCGAAGAACACCTGGCGGGTCCGGGCCAGGAGTTCCAGCGCTTCGCCGTTGCGCACCAGCACCCCCCGCCGCGCCGCCCGGCCCAGGCCAACCCACAGGGCCATCGGGGTGGCGATACCCAGGGCGCAGGGACAGGAGATCACCAGTACCGCCAGGCACACCAGCAGGCCCTTCTCGATGCCCGCTTCGGCGGTCCAGTAAGCCAGCACCCCCAGGGCGAGGACCACCACCGCGGGCACAAAGGCGGCGGCGATGCGGTCGGCCAGTAGCTGCACCGGAGCCCGCGAGTGTTGGGCCTCGGCCAGCAAGCGGGTAATCCGGGCGGCGGCACTCTGGTCGGGGGGGCGCTCCACCCGCACCACGAACACCCCATCGAGGCTGAAGCTGCCCGAACTGCAGCGGTTCCCCGGCTCCCTGAACACCGGGCCGGCCTCCCCGGTGAGGCTCGATTCGTCGACCCCGCCCTCCCCCTGTTCGACAATGCCGTCGGCGGGGAAGACCTGGCCCGGCAGCACCCGCACCCGGTCGCCGGGCGCCACCTCGGCGCTGGGCACCACCAGTTCGCGGCCCTGGCGGATCACCGTCAGTTCGGCGGGCACTTGCCCCAGCAGGGTCTCGAGGGCCCGGGCGGCCTTGACCTTGGCAGTGGCTTCCCAGTAGCGCCCCAGGGTGACCAGCACCAGGAGCATCGCCGCGGTATCGAAATAAAAGTGCGCCCCCCCGTTGAGGGCATTGTGCACCGAAAGCCCGTACGCGGCAAAGGTGCCCAGCGCGATGAGGGCATCGACCTCGAGCACGCCCTGACGCAGTTGGCGGGCCGATTGCCAGAGGATGGGCAGGCCCAGCAGCAGCAGCACCGGCAGGGCGAAGAGCATCGACAGGGTGCCCAGCAGGGCCATGAACCCGCCCTCGGCCTCGGCAGCCGGGTAGACGAAGGGGAAATAGGTGGGCAGGTTGAAGACCATCACGTTCATCGCGAAGAACAGGCCCAGGCCCAGGCGGATCTGAATGGTCTGGACCTTGCCCTCCTCGCCGGGCTGGCTGGTCAGTTGGAGAACCAGATAACAGCCGTAACAGCAAAAGCCCGCCTCCGTGTTCTGGTGGCGGGCTCTGAAGGCACGTCCTGCCAGGGGCAGGCCGCACTGGGCGCAACTAGCCATCGATGGTGGCACCTGGCGCCGGACCGACGCTCAATGCTTGACCAGGTTCACCACCAGGTAGGCGATCCCGAATACAAAGAAGGAAACCCACAGCAGCGCGATCCACCAGGGGACCGGGTTGGCCTCGTAGGTATGATAGCTGCGCTCCTCCGGTTCGCTATTGGACATGGCGCTCTCCTTGGCTTAGGCCGGGATCTGGTTGCCGAGTCGGTCGGCTTCCTCGTTGAGTTCCATCATCCGGTACTTGGGCGCTTCGAGGTCGCGGAAATGCCCCCGGCACAGGGCCCACAGGGTGATGAAGAGGATGGAAAACACCCCCAGAAGGTAGGTGGCGATGGAGATGGCCCCGAACCCGGTCAACTCGTGTTTGGTGATGGTGGCGACGAACTGGGTCAGGCGGTAGGTGCTGCCTACCCCGGCAATGGTCACCACCGTGGCGTACAACAACATCTTCGCCTTGCTTACCTGGCTCATTGCACCTCCGCGGGGTTGGCGTGTGGGGGCATCGAACCGACGTTGTAGATGGTTTCCGACTCCTCGCGCGGCACCCAACTGCCCAGCCACTGCATGTAGGAGATCATCGCCAGGCCCTTCTCGTTGGGACGCTGCTGCGCATCGAAGAACCACGGATAGGTCGGCATCACCGAATAGGGCGCCACCGACCGGGGGCTGTAGAAATGGGCGGCGTGCCAGTCGTTGGAGCGTTTGCCGCCGATGCGGATCAGGTCTGGGCCGACCCGGCGGGTGCCGAAGAGGTGGGGCAGGTTCATCTCGTTGGTGTATTCGTCGGCTGAGGAAACCGGCCCGAAACGCAGGTTCTCGTGGGAGACCGGGCGCACGAACTGCGAGTGGCAATGCCAGCAGGCTTCGGCGATGTAGGTCTCCTTGCCCAGTTTGATCGCCTTGGCGAAGGATTCGGGATTGGGCTCGCCATAGTACCGGGAGAACTCCGCCGGGTAGTCCTCGGCGAGCTGGTAGAACTCGGCCGGCGGGTTCTGCGCCACCTCGGCGATGGTTTTGATCGGCATGTCCTTGAGGGTGATCATCGGCAGGGCGCCCTGGAGGAAGAAACCCAGGAGGAAGGTGATGACCCCGGAGATCAAGAAGATGGGGCTAAATCGTTCCATGGATGCAGGTTCCCCCCTTTATGCGACTGCCGGCTGTACCGCCGGTTCCGCGGCGGCGGCCGGCTGTTTGGCCGTCATCCACATGTTGTAGAAGAGTGCTCCGGACCCAACGGTGATCATCAGGCCCGAGAAGGTGCGCGCCCACCAGAAAGGCATGGAGGCGATCACCGAGTCGGCCCAATGGTGCAGGTCGCGCCACAGGAAACCCTGCATCACACCAGCGGCCAGCAGATCGACAAACATGACGATCAGGCCCAAGGTCGACAACCAGTAGTGCCAGGTCAGCAAGCGGGTCGAATACCAGGGGCGCCCCACCACCTTGGGCCACAACTCGACGAAGAGGCCCATGATCCAGAACCCGAACACCCCGTACATCACCAGGTGTGCGTGGCCGACCACCCAATCGCTGAAGTGGATGATCGCCTGGAAGGTGAGGGTCACCTGGAAGGCGCACTGCAGGCAGGTGATGGCATAACCGACCATGCCGGTATAGAACCAGCGAATGGACATGATGTTGCGCACCGCGTCCATGCGCCCGTGCAGGGTGCCGAAGAAATTGACGATCACCGTGGTCACCACCACCTCGATGGCAATGGTCGCCACCACGGCGGCGTACTGGGCGTACATCGGGATCGGGCTGAGCAGGAAGTGGTGCACCCCCTGCATGGGGTAGAAGAAGGCCAGCCCCCAGAAACCGATCAGCGACAGGGCGTGGCTCCAGATCGGTTTGCGCAGCAGGATGGGCACGAAGAAATACATCAGGCCCCAACCGATGGGGGTGACGAAGAGCCCCACCAGGTCGTGGATGAAGAGGCCGGTGATCGCTGCCCCGGCGGCGCCAGGCACCCAGAACTCGGGAAAGTAGTTCCCCATAAAGTACACCAGCCCAGTCCAGGCGAAGGCCGAGAGGAAATACCACAGGGTGACGTACAGTCCCTTCTCCTTGGAGCGCAGGATAGGGGTGGCGATGTTGATGACCAGCAGCACCAAGCCCACCATCACCAGCGGGTCGACGAAGATCGGGGTCTCGCCCCACTCGATAGCCTGGGCGTAACCCAGCAGCAACCCCAGCACGGTGGCGGCGCAGATGGCTTGCCAGGCCCAGAAGATCAGCCAGCCCAGGATATCGTTGAGGATGGGCTGGCGGGTCAGGCGCGGAATGGCCCAGAGCATGCCGGCGATCAGCGCGTTGGCGATGAACCCGTAGGCAGCCATGTTGGTATGGACCATGCGCACTCGTCCAGGCGACATCAACTCCACCCCCGGGAATGGATAGGTACCCGTCAGCTGGAGGGCAAAGAGCAGCCCGGCGACAATCAGCACGCAGAAGAAAACCGCGCTGGCCGTCAGGTGGGCTCGCACCAGGCCGATGTTGACCAGCGGCCTACCACTTCCTGCCATGTTTTCTCCTCCTTATTTCCGCAACGAGCGGGTGTACGAGATCAGGTGCCAGGCGTCCCCTTCCCGGATATACTCCCCATCCGGTTCGGCGAAGATGTCGCCATAGGAAGGCATGGCCGTGCCGTTGACCCCGGTCATGAAGGTTCTGTAGATGTCTTTGGCCGAGGGACCGCTTTTGAGCCGACCCCGGGTGAAATTGAAGGGTTTTTGCGGGTTGCCCCAGACATCCGGGTCGAGGGGCGCGGCCGAGGGACCGTCGCCTTTGCCGGTGGCGCCGTGGCATTTGGCGCACTGCAGATTGTTGTACACCTCGGCGCCGCGTGCAACCGACTCCGGGCTATCTATCCATTCTGGCGGTTCGGGGACAAAGATCGGGGCTTCCGGACGCTCCTGCTGCCAACGCGGCGAGAAGGTCTTGAGATACTGGACCACCCCGACGCGCTCCTTTTCGGAGAGCAGCGACCACTCGGGCATGGAGGTGTTGTACAGGCCCCGGGTGATCACCTTATAGAGGTCTTCGTCCGTGGGCAGGCTGCCGTTGGGGGTCGAAACGAACTTGAAGATACCAGAGGTGAAATCGCGCGGTTTGACGATCAACATGGCGGCTGCCGGGCCTTTACCGTCGCCCTTTTCCCCGTGGCAGCCGGCGCAGTGGCGCAGGTACACTTCCTTCCCCTCCACTTCCAGGCGCTGCCGCTGGGTCTCTGGCGCCTGGGCTGCGGACCAGGAAACGGCGCCCAGGATACAGGCCGCGACCAAGACCTGCAGCGGTCGCCGGCCAGCGCGGGGACGGGTCTCCTTCATCTCTCTCTCCTGTGCTATGGGTCGTTGACGCTCAGTTGGGGCCGGTGGCCGGGCGGTAGGGCACGAACTTGCCCAAAGGCTGCAGAAGCCCCAGGGTGAGGCCGTACACCAGATGGGTCAACAGGGCCACCCAGAAAGGCATCTCGTGCAGCACGTATGCCTGGCCGTAGAACATGGGCTGGGTCCAGGAAATGATCCCGTAGAAGGTGATCAACCACAGGAGCACCCCGAAAAGGGCAGAGGACCCGAGCACCTTGCTCAAGGGCCCGTCGGGCAGGTACCGGTTGACCCACACATGGTAGATCGCCCCGGCGACAGCGCCGACGGAAAGGTGGGTCAGCAGCACCATCATGAGGAAGGCGAAGTCGGTAGTCGTCAACGCGTCGGCGCCGTTAAAGTAGGTCCCCAGGACTCGCAGAAACTGCATCGGGCTCTGGGCCACCAGCGCGGAACCGACGAAGTTGAACATGACGCTGGTCAG
>JADZBP010000275.1 GCA_020852055.1 Candidatus Latescibacterota bacterium | reverse complement strand
GAGGCCGTGGCGCTCACCGCAAAGGGCGCATCCCCGAAGGTCTTGTCGGCCAGCGAACCAAAGGTGATCGTCTGGCTCGCCTGGCTCACCGCAAAGGTCTGAGGCACGTCCGTCGCCGCCAGGTAGTTCACGTTGCCCACCTGCGATGCGACCACCGTCACCGTCCCGCCCCCCGTGATCGTCACCAGGTTTCCGCTGATCGTCGCCGGACCCGACTGCACCGCGAAGCTCACCGGCAAGCCAGACGAGGCCGTGGCGCTCACCGCAAAGGGCGCATCCCCGAAGGTCTTGTCTGCCAGCGAACCAAAGGTGACCGTCTGGCTCGCCTTGGCCACGGTGAAGACCTGGGACGCATTCATCGCCAGATAGTTGCCATCCCCAACCTGGGACGCGGCCACCGTCACGGCCCCGGCCCCGGTGAGCGTCACCAGGTTCCCGCTGATCGTCGCCGGGCCCGACTGGATCGCAAAACTCACCGGCAGACCCGACGAAGCCGTCGCACTCACCTCAAAGGGCGCATCCCCGAAGGTCTTATTTGGCAAGGCGCCAAAGGTGATCGTCTGGCTGGTCTTATTCACCGCGAAGGTCTGAGGCACGTCCGCCGCTGCCAGATAGCTCACACTGCCGGCCTGCGACGCGACTACCGTCACGGCCCCGACCCCGGTGAGCGTTACCGTGTTCCCGCTGATCGTCGCCGGACCCGACTGCACCGCGAAGCTCACCGGCAGACCTGACGAGGCCGTCGCGCTCACCGCAAAGGGGGCATCCCCAACCGTCTTGTTAACCAGCGTTCCAAAGGTGATCGTCTGGCTGGCCTGGCTCACCGCGAAGGTCTGAGGCACGTTCGCTGCCGCCAGGTAGTTCACGTTGCCCACCTGCGACGCCGTCACCGTCACTGTCCCGACCCCCGTGAGTGTCACCGTATTCCCGCTGATCGTCGCCGGGCCGGTGACCGCGAAGCTCACCGCCAGACCTGACGAGGCCGTGGCACTCAGCGCAAAGGGCGCGCTCCCGAAGGCCCTGTTGGGCAAGACGCCAAAGGTGATCGTCTGGCTCGCCTTGGCCACCGTGAATGACTGAGACATATTCGACGCCGGCAGATAGCTCCCAGTTCCCGCCTGGGATGCCGTCACCGTCACTGTCCCGACCCCCGTGAGCGTCACCGTATTCCCACTGATCGTCGCCGGACCCGACTGGATCGCGAAACCCACTGGCAGACCCGACGAGGCCGTGGCGCTCACCGCAAAGGGAGCATCCCCGAAGGTCTTGTTGGCCAGCGAACCAAAGGTGATCGTCTGAGATTGCTGCGGCGAACCAACCGCAGCAATCTTGGTAATACCCGTGCTGCTGGACACAAACAGGTTTCCGCTCGGGTCAAAGGCCACGCCAGTAGGTTGGGTAAATCCGCTGGCAAATGAGCTCACCACCCCCGCCGTACTCACCTTGGAGAGGGTCCCGCCGGAGTAGTTTGCCACATATAGATTCCCCTGGCTGTCCCCCGTGACCCCCAGAGGAATACCAAGCGCCGCGGTTGAAGCAAATACTGTCGGTGTTCCACCCGCAGCAGGAACACGCATGATGCGACTCTGACCTCGATCCCCTACAAACAGATCCCCTCCGGTGCCGATCACCAATCCGTCGGGAGTACCTAATCCAGCAGCAAAAACGCTCACGACACCGCCGGGGGTAACCTTGGAGATCTGTCCATTGTTGTAGTTACTCACATAAAGGTTCCCTGCCGCATCCGCGGTGACACCATTGGGAACACTGAAGCCAGAGGCAAACACACTGACGACACCGGCGCTGGTGATTTTGAGGACATCCGTGCCAGCACCATTGGCGGCTCGGGCCACGAACAGGTTTCCGGATACCCGATCAAAACAGGGGCCTACATACCCATTGGCTAAATTGGGCAAATCTGCCACCACGCTAACAACGCCGGACGGGCTTATTTTGGTGATGATGCCGTTATCTTGCCCTATGGTGTAGACGTTGCCTGCCGCATCCGTCGAGACACCGCGAGCGAGCGTAATGCCCGAGGCAAAGGTCGCCACCGCGAAGCCCGGCACGGTCGGCACGTTGTTCACCGTGATCGCCACCGACTTCGGCCCATCACTCGTCGGCGGCGACCAGTTGTCCGTCGCCGTGAAGTTCACCGTGTAGGACCCCGACTGCGCGAACGAAGGCGTCCACGAAAACGTCGTCCCGTTGAACGTCGCGCCCGAAGGCAGACCCGTTGCCGTGATCGTCACCGTCTGGGGCGGTGCGTCCGGGTCGGTCGCGCTCACGTTGAAGCTCAGTGCCACCCCCTCGTCCACCGTCTGGGCGCCCGGAACCGACAGCACGGGCGAGTGGTTGACAAACGAGGTCTCCACCTTCCGTACCCGGTGATTGTAATAATCCGCGATGTAGAGGTTGCCCGATACATCCACCGCCACGCCGGGAGGATGGTGCAAATTCGCGGAGGTGGCCGGCATGTTGTCGCCGTTATACGGGTCCAACCCCGTCCCTGCCACCGTGGTGATCACCCCGGAGGCATCCACCTTCCGTATCCGCCGGTTTCCCATCTCCGCGATGTAGAGGTTGCCAAATCCATCCAAAGCCATGTCGGCAGGCTGGAACAACGTCGCGGACGTGGCCAGAATGTTGTCGCCGTTCCATCCTGCCACCCCCGACATCCCTGCCACCGTGGTGATGACGCCGGTGGATAACACCACTTTCCGGACCCGATTATGGTTCGAATCCGTGATGTAGAGGTTGCCCGATCCATCCACAGCCACGCCAGCAGGCCCGTTCAATTGCGCGGCAATGGCCGGAATGTTGTCGCCGTTATAATCTGTAAAATTTGTCGACCCCGTCCCTGCCACCGTGGTGATGACGCCGGTGGATAACACCACTTTCCGGACCCGATTCTGGGACGCATCCGCGATGTAGAGGTTGCCCGATCCATCCACCGCCACGCCAGAAGCGTAACCCCAGGCTGCGGAGGTGGCCGGCCCGCCATTCCCTAGATCCGCCCCCCGACCTGCCACGGTGGTGATCACCCCGGTGGATAACACCACTTTACGGATCCGGGCATTATACACATCCGCGATGTAGAGGTTGCCCGAGCCATCCAAACACACGCCATGAGGATTATTCAAGCCTGCGGAGGTGGCTGGCCCGCCATCCCCGGAAAATTCTCCCGTCCCAGTCCCTGCCACCGTGGTGATCACCCCGGTGGATAACACCACTTTCCGGACCCGATTATTGTACTGGTCCGCGATGTAGAGATTGCCCGATCCATCCACCGCCACGCTATGAGGATATTGTAACCTCGCGGACGTGGCCTGAATGTTGTCGTTGTTATATCCTGCGATCCCATTCCCTGCCACCGTGGTGATGTACCCCGGCGTGGCAAGGGCCGGCCCGGCGGCCAGCAGCAGGGCCAGCACCAGCAGCGGGCGAAGGGCCCTGGAAATCAGGGCAACCTTTTTGGCGATGCGTTCCATACGAACTGCTCCAGATAAGAGGTCAGAGGCTTGCGCCTAGGTCGGTCTGGGGACCTCAGTAGCACATCTCGTGCCGTTTCCGGGGGAGCAGTTCGGGTATTTTAATTGATTGATAAACAGCTACTTGAAAAATCAGCAGCGAGACAGAAATTCCAACAACGCCGCCCCTGTGCAGATATGCACAAGGGGGCTGTGCACATGTGCACAAGCTGCACAGAAGGGAGGGGTGGGGCGGGGTCGGTTCAGGTGGGGTCAGCGAGCGGGGTCAGCTTCTCGATGCGGCCCAGGTGGCGGTAGAGCTTGGTGCGTTCGATGCCCAGCAGGCGCGCGGCCTCGGAGACATTGCCCCCGCTCTGCGCCATGGCGCGCTGGATCAGCAGCGTTTCGGCTTCCTCTAGATTTAACGGCAGGGCCTCGGCCACCTGCGCCCCCTCCACAGCAGCAGTCGCAGCCGGCAGGTGCAGGTGCTCGGGGCGGATCTCCTGGCGCCGGCTCTCGATGAGGGCCCGCTCGACGATATTCTTCAACTCGCGGATATTGCCGGGGAACTCGTACTGCTCCAGCAGGGCCACGGCCTCCGGGCTGATGGCCGGGCTGAGGATGCCCATCTCCAGGGCAAAGACCTGCAGGAAGTGCCGCGCCAAGAGCCCGACATCCTCCCGCCTTTCCCGCAGTGAAGGCACCTGCACGGTGAAGGATGCCAGGCGATAATAGAGATCCTGCCGGAAGCTGCCGGCCTTGAGCTGGGCCTGCACATCGCTGTTGGTGGCCGCCAGCACCCGCACATCTACTTTGCGGGGTTCCCGCGCCCCCAGAGGCAGGATAGTACGGTTCTCCAGCACCCGCAGCAGCTTGGGCTGCAACTCCAGCGGCATCAGCCCCACCTCGTCCAAGAAGAGGGTGCCCCCGTGTGCCAGCTCGAAGTACCCGGCCTGGTCGCGGTCCGCCCCGGTGAAGGCCCCTTTCACGTGGCCAAAGAGCAGGGAGTCGGCCAGCTCGCGCGGGATGGAGGCGCAGTTGACCGGCACAAAGGGTCCTCCGGCGCGGCTGGAGCCGGCGTGGATGGCCCGGGCGACCAGTTCCTTGCCCGTGCCGCTCTCCCCTAAGATCAAGACCGCCGTGTTCGGGGCATCCTGCAAGAGGTCGAGGGCGTCGAGGATCTTTTTTAAGGTTGGGCTCTGGCCCACAAAGGCGCCCAGGCCCCAGTGCTGTTCCTCGCGCTGGTCGGCCAGGGAGAGCCGGTCGTTCAACTTGTTGCGCTCCTGGGTGAGCGCCTGGCGCTGGGCGATCTCCGCTTCGAGGGCGGCGTTCTGCTCGCGCAGCACCCGCACCAGCCCGGCCTTCTCCAACTGGGTCTGGACACGGATCAGCACCTCCTCCTTCTGGAAGGGTTTGATCACGTAGTCTGCCCCGCCGGCGCGGAAACCCGCGATCAGATCGGCGGTGTCGTCCCGGGCGGTCAAAAAGATCACCGGGATGCTGCGGGTCACCTCCCCCTGCTTGAGCCGGCGGCAGACCTCAAAGCCGTCCAAACCCGACATCACCACATCCAACAAGATCAGATCCGGGACAAAACGCCCCGCCAGCTGCAGGGCCTCCTCCCCGGAGGGGGTCACCATCACGTCGTACTGCGCCCCCTCGAGGGCCTGGCAAAGGATATCGAGGTTGGCCGGCGCATCGTCTACCACCAGGATCTTCGATCGGCTCAGATCGACGGCAAATTCATTCATCAACAGTTCGCTCCAATATGTGTAGTACCGAGGCCAGGTCGAAACGCTGTACCAAATCGCTCAGGTGCAGCGCCAAGGCGCGCTCCGGTTCACCCAACGCCCCCATCTGCTCCAGACACCGCTTCACCTCGGTCACATTGCGCATCTCTGCGGCCTGCCGCAAGCGCTGCCGCAGCAGGGCGGGCAGGCGCAGTCCGCCAAAGTCCGCTACAGCTGGCGCCCCCGCGATCTCGGGCCGGGCATATTCGTACTGTACCCCCAGCAACTGCTCCAGGCAGGCGTACAGGGCTTCGAGACGAAAGGGCTTGTCGAGAAAGGCGTCAAAACCGGATCTGAGATAATACTGCTTTTCGTGTTCCATCACCGAGGCCGAGATCGCCGCGATGGGCAGGGCCCCGTGTTCCTGCCGGAGCTGGCTCAGGACACCGGCACCGCCCATGCCGGGCATGCGGATATCCGTGAACACCAGGTCTGGCCGCGCCTGCCGCGCCAGTTCCACCGCCTCCTCGCCACTACTGGCCTGGCGCACCGTGACCCCGAGGTGTTCGAGGACCTGCGCCAGGATCTCCCGGTTGGTCGCCACGTCGTCGACGATCAGCACCTGCGGGGCATAGCCGGCCGCCAGCCGCACCACGCCACGATAGCGCATCTCCGTCTGTCCCACCACCGGACCCTGGGCCGGAGGCAGGGCCAGCGAGAAGAAAAAGCGCGCCCCCTGACCCAAGACCGATTCCACCTGCAACTGGCCCCCCATCAGCTCCACCTGCCGCCGCGCGATGAAGAGCCCCAGGCCGGTGCCGCCCTTTTCTACCCCCGAGGTCCCCTGCTGAAACGCCTCGAAGAGCGCCGCCTGCTGCTGGGGGGCGATGCCCGGACCGGTGTCGCGCACCGCAAAGTGATAGCGCCCCTGCCCGGCCCGCACCTGCAAGACCACCTCGCCCTGGTCGGTGAACTTCACCGCATTGCCCAAGAGGTTCACCAGCACCTGGCGCAGCTTGTTCTCGTCGCCGCGCACCTGCCAGCCCTCCCCTTCCTGTTCCACCCGCCAATCCACCCCCTTCTGCCGGCAGCGCAGTTCGAACATCGCGCCCAGACCCCCGATCAGCCGCTCCAGGTCGAAGTCCACCGGCTGCAACTCCATACGCCCGGCCTCGATCTTGGAGAGATCTAGGACATCGTTGATCAGCTTGAGCAGGTGGTCGCCGCTGCTGTAAATGGATTCCACCGCCCGCCGCTGCTGCGCGGGACTGAGGTCGTCGTGTTCGCGCAGGATCTGGGCGTAACCGAGGATGGCGTTCATCGGGGTGCGGATCTCGTGCGACATATTGGCCAGAAAGGCGCTCTTGGCCTGGTTGGCCGCATCGGCGATCTCCCGCGCCCGCTGCTCCTCGGCCAACTGCCGCTCCCGCTGCCGCCGCTCCCGCCGCTGGGTGTAGTACCGGGCGCTGGAAAAGAGCGCCACCACCACGGCCAAGCCGATTCCACCCTCCTGCAGCCAAACGCGCCACCGCCGCCACCGCCAGGCCCCCAGGTCAGTCTGGTAGGTCTGCGCGATTTCTCCGGCAGGAAGCGCATGGTTGTGGAAGGCCACCTCGTCGATCAGCCCGTGAAAATAGCGGCCTTGAGCGGGCGCCCCGCCCAGGGTCATCGGCACCGGCACCCCCAGCTCGACCACCCGCTCGGTGGTGTTGGTCGCGTCGAGCTGGCCGTCGACGTAGAGCCGGGCCTCCCGCCCCTGGCGGACCAGGGCCAGGTGGTGCCAGGTCTGGACGGCCAGGGGCCGGGTGCTGCCCAGACGGTTGGCCTCGGAGCCGCCGTTGAGCTCCACCTGCACCCGACCCTGCTCGTCGAGGTGCAGGTCCAGGGCGCTGTCCACTTCGTCGCTCAGCAACCCCCAGAAGGCGTAGTACCGGTTGCTGGCCATCGAGAAGATGTCGAAGTGTTTGTCGAGAAGGGGTTCGTTAACCCGTCGCTCCTCCTCGCGCCACAACCACAGCTCGATGGTGAAATCCTCGGTGCCGTAATTGCCGATCAGGGGATTGAACTCGACGTAACTCTGCCGGCCGTCAAAGGCAAAGGCCTGCCCCACCACGCCGGGGGCAAACCCCACCCCCTGCACCAGAGTCCCGCTATTGGCGCCCCGCATATCGTCGCCATTGCCCTCTCCCGGCCACTGCCCTTCTGCATGGGCGCCGTAGAGGTGCTGCACGGCGACCCCGGTCAGGGCGCGGTGGTAGATGGACGCCTCGTCGAGGAGCCCGTAAAACCCGTTGTTGCCGATGCCGCCCAGGCACAGATCCTCGCGGCCATAGGTGGCGGCGACGGGAGGCTCCTGCCCTTTGGCCACCTCCACCCCGTTTATATAGGTATACAAGGTGCCGGTGGGCTGGTCGTACACCGCGACCACCTGGTTCCAGGCATTGCGGGTCAACGCATTGGCGGGGGTTCGCAAAGGCGGACGCCGGGGAATGTCATCCCCCACACTATAATGAGCACTGTCAGAAACCTTCCAGCCCACCACCATGCCCGGATCGATGAACGACATAAAATCCCCGCCGGCCTCATGCCCGTACGGCCATTTGTAGAAGAGCAACTGTTGCCGGTCTGTGGTGGTCGGGAAAATCCAGGCGATCAGGGAAAAGCTGCCGTGGACATTGAGGTCGGCGGCGTGCGGCACGCGCAGGTGATCTCCTTCTCCTCCCAGTGCAAACGCCTGTCCGATGAGGCCCGGTCCAAAGGTGGCGCCCTCCATCAGGGCGCCGTCGTGCCCACCCATCCGGTCGCGGGCATCTCCCTCGGCGGGCCACCACATCGCCAGGCTCGCCGGGCCGCTCAGATCCTGGTGGAGGGTCTCGCCCTCCGGCAACTGTACCCTCTGTCGGGGCCCTGGACCGGCATCTCCCACCGGGGCGAAGACATCACTCCATTGCTGGCGCACTTCCCCCAGCGCGGCCTCCAGGATGTATGCCCCGCCGCCCAAAACGGCCAGGGCATAACGCCCGTCCAGCCAGGTCTTCAACTGCACGGCCACGGCCTCCCCTTTTTTCAGGAACACTTCTGCTCCGGAAAGGGGCACGCCGCTCTCGTCGCGCACTGTGCCCTCCACCACTGCGGGTCGCAGCACCGCGCCCGCTCCTGGGAAGGGCGCGGCGGCACAACGGGCCCCGCCCAGCAACTGGCCGTGGTGCCCTTGAGCCGACAGATCCCTGGCATCCCCCCCATCGAAACTCCACAAGCCCACCAACCCGGCCTCGTCCCCGCGCAGTTGCTGCCCCATGCCGGCGCGGATCTCCTCCCCGCTGCGCCTCACCGACCACACCCGCACCTCATCTAATTGGCCCCGGAAATAGGCGTTCTCCTTCCAGTGGGACTTGCCCAGATAGTTGTTCTCCGCCGGGGCGATGGCGGCAAAGCTGCCCTCAAAGCCATTGTGCCCCACCAGCACCCCGTTGAAATAGAAGCGCATACCGCCCTGGCCCGAAACCGCAGCCAGGTGGCACCACTGGCCCAGGGGCAGGTCCGTGCCCAGCCGCACCAGGTGCAGCGTTGGCTGGCGGACGGTCGGCTCATAGCCATTGTAGAGGAAGAACTGGAGGGCAGAGGTTTCACCGGAGTGGTTGATGCCCATGGCCTTCCACTGCCCGTCGGTGCCATCCTGAAACTGCCTGTCGGTGCCAAAGGCGCACCACTGGGAGAAGGAGGCCCAGTCCTCCCACTTCACCCAGGCCTCGACCGTGGCTTCCTGAAGAGTATCGAAGATATGGGCGGGCAACTGCACGAACGCTGCCTTGCCATCCAGATCGAGCACCTGGTTCTGAGCTTGGGCGAGGCGGGCGGTGATGAGCAGGAGCAAGGCGCAGAGGAGCCAGGGGGGTTTCATGGCCGGCCAATATACGCGGATCGGCGCCAAAAACAAAAACCCGGCGGGTTTAGCCACCGGGCCTCTGGTTGCCTTCTCCAGGCAAAAGTCCGCAAATAGAAAAACCTGGAGCCCTCTACCGGGGCACCGTGGCCGATAGGTCGTTCTCCAAACTGATGGTGCGGCGGATCTCGTCCGACACCAGGCCCAGGGCCATGGGCCGCGTCACCCCGGGCAGTACCACCACATCGTAGAGTTCCTGCACCACCCCCTCCAGGCGTATCCAGTGGACGATATCACCACTGCGAAGATCGATGACCAGCAGGCCGCAGCGCGGCTCCACGTTGCGGCGCTTCAATTCCCCATCCAGGGCCAGGTCCGAGAAGGTCTTGTTGTTTCGCGGCATCGAGAGGCCCACTACCGCGAAGTGCCGGTGAATGGTCAGGCCGCGTATATAGCCAGGGCAGAAGGCGATCTCCTCGAAGGCCCCTTTGGCCAGATCGACCCGGCCGAAGCGCCCGGTGCCCGAGTCGGCCAGGTAGAGCACCCCATCCACCAGGCGCGGCGAATGCGGCATCGACAACCCGGTCAAGACGATTTCATCGGTGTCGATATCGATCACCAACCCGCCGTCGCGGCGCCGGTCGCGCCAGCCGTCGGCCACATCCGAACTGCTCACGGCGCTGGCGTAACGCGGCCTGCCACCTTCCATCGCCAGGCCGTGGAGGTGGCAGCGGTCCTCCGCCGCCAGGCGCGAGATGAAGGGCGGCTTCCACAGCGGGCGGATGCTGTGGGTCTCACTGAGGGTCGCCACGCAGCCGAACAAGGTGGCGACGAACACCGGTTTACCCTCGGGTCCCAGGCCGATATCGTGGATATCGAGGTCACCGGTGGTGTACGCGGTGCGGGGGATGTAGAAGCAGTCGTACCCCTCGGCCAGTTGCCCGGGCGGGAGGGTGTTCTCCAGCCGCCACAGTTGGTACAGGGTGCTCATCCACAGGGTCTGGCCATCCCCGGCCAGGCCCATGCAGCGGTTGAAGGTGCGCTCGAAGATGGACAGCCGCCCCTGGGGGGTCAACCCGATCAGGAAGAGCTTGCCCGCCTGGTAGGTGGTGAACGCCAGCGAGAGGCGCTGTTCGGCCAGCCACTGCGGCAGCTGGCGGGAGCTGGTGAGTTCGAATTTTCCTGCGGCGCTCGGATCATTTGCACTCATGGATCTGCCATCTTCCCGTCTGGGTCAATCTGCAATGCCGGCAGGCGGCCAGGGACCGCCGCCCACCGGAGTCCTGGTTACGCATTCTGCGCGGGGGCGCCCGGCGATCCGGGATCCACCTCGAGCTTGCCGAAACGCGCTTCGTACTTCTTCACCACACTGCCCAGCAGCAGCAAGAGCCGCTTGGCCGCGTAGGGATTGAGGATGATGCGGTTGGTCAGCTCCACGGTGAACTCGGTCTGCGCGGTGTGCCAGTTCTTGTTGGTGCCGAAGAGCAGGGTCATCTCTTCGCGGGTGCTCGAGACGTTGCACACGTTGGCGTAGGTGTTGGCCATCTTGGAGTCGTCCCAGCGGACGCGCACCTGGGTGAGGTCTTCTTTTTTTTCCTTGCTCGCTTCTTCCGGCGATTTGGCCATGGGATTCCTGTCTCCTGATGGGGGTTAGGGTTCAGTAGGGGCGAACCAGGAACCGACGGTGTCCATGTCTGCCTGCGTCAGGGTGCCTGATTCGTGTTTCAACACGAGGAAATTCCGGATTTCATCGTAACGGGCCGCCTGGAGGTCCCTTTCGGCCTTGAAACGGTCGCGGAGGGCTTTGAGGACCTCGACGCTGGTCGCGACCCCCAGGGAGAATTCCCGTTGCGCCGCCTCGGCCGACAGGCGCATCGATTTGGCCAGATCGGTTGCCGCCACCACCAGTGACTCCCCGGCTCGCAACTGCAGATAGGCCTGGCGCACCCGCGCCTCGGCCTCCAGCTCGCGCTGGCGCAGCTGGTGTTCACCCAGCACCCGGGTACTCCGGGCCTCGCGGATCGCCGCCATACCGCTCCCCCCCGAATACAGCCCCACCGAACCGCTGACCCCCACATAGGTGCTGCCGGTGCGCCGGATCGGCGCGTTATCGTACCCCACGTCCGATTCCTGGCGCTGCGCCACCAGCGAAAGCCGGGGCAGCTGCGCGCCTTTTGCCTGCCCGATGCCCTGCCTGGCCGCCTCTACCGCCACCCTGCCGGCCTTGACCTGCTGGTTGTGGGTGAGGGCGAGCCGGGCCCAATCTTCGATGTCCTGCTCCAGGGGCGGCAGCGGCGCGTCCTCGCGGAGGGTCTCGAGATCACCCACCTCCAGGCCGCTGAGAGATCGCAGCGCTTCCCGGACCACCTCCAGCTCGCCCTGCAGCTTGACTTGCTCTGCCCGCACCGCCGACAGGCTGGCCTGGGCCTGGCGCAGGTCGGTGATGCGGGCTAGCTGGCGATCGAAGAGGCTCTGCAGCTGCGCGGCCTGCAACCCCACCGCCTCCAGTTCCGCCTGGACCGACGCGAGCGCATCCTGGGCCTGGAGGACGCCCAGGTACCGATCCGCCACCTGGGTCAGCAGTCGGGATCGTTCGTACGCGTACTCCGCCTCCTGCTGTGCCTCGATCAGCGCCGCCCGTTTCCTGGCGGCAAAGGCTTCCCAGTTGAACAACACCTGGGTCAGCTGCAAGGCGTACCGTTCGCCGCGGAATTCCTCGGTTTTGTTGAGCGTCTCCTGCCGGTTGGCCGTTAAGCTGGCACTGGCCGACAGCTGCGGCAGCAGCTGCCCGAGCGCCGCGCCCTTCCGGGCTGTCTGGATCTTGAGGGTCTCTGCCGCGATACCCAGCTGCGGATTGTGCGCGAGGGCCGCGCCGAGGAAGGCCTGCAGGGTCGCGCCGGTATCAGGGGGGGGAGTCTGCGCCAAAACCTGGCCCGCCCCCGCCAGCAACAGGCAGAGCAGGTGGCGCAGCAAGGGAGAGCAACGCAACCGCTTGTCCAACTAATCCTCGATGAAGCTGCGCGCCAGCACGTTGGTGATGGGTTTGAACAGATACTGGAGGAAGGTCCGCGACCCGGTGGCGATGAAGACCTCCGCCGGCATGCCGGGCACCAGCTGGAAACCCTCCAGGCCTTTCATGCCCTCGGGCGTCACGCCGATCCGCGCCAGGTAGTATGGATGTTTGGTCACCTCGTCGAGGTAGCTGTCGGCCGAGACATGCACCACCCGCCCGGAGGTCCTGGGGGCCTGGCGGCCGAACTCGGAAAACCGGATCGTCACCTCCTGGTTCAGCGCCACCCGGTCGATGTCGTTGGGCGCGATCCTGGCTTCAACGATCAGATCGTCGTGCTCCGGCACGATGTCCAAGATCCTCGTGCCCGGGGCGATGACCCCGCCCACGGTGTGGACCTGCATGCCGTTGACGATCCCCGCCACCGGGGCGCGGACCGTCGTCCTCGCCACCACATCCTCCAGCGCCCGGATGCGTTCGGCGACATTGTTGATGGCGGTCTGCGCCTCGGCCAGGTCGCCGGCCACCTCGCTCTGGAAGGTCTGCTCCAGGCGGATACGCTCCAGCCGGGTTTCGCCGATCTGCACCTCGGCGGTGGCGATCTGCGCCTGCAGGTCCGCCCCCTCCCCCGTATGCGCCGCCAGCGCCCGCTCCAGTTCGCGCACGTGGGTCTTGTCCGCAAAGCCCTGGCCCAGCAGCGCCCGCGTATCCTCCAGTTCCTCTGCATAGGAAGCGGCCAACTGCGCCTTGGCCTGCCGCAGCGCTTCCAGTCCGGCGATCTTCGACCGCAGTTGCCCGACCCGCTGCTCCAGGATCTCCGCGCTCGCCTGCCGGGCCGCTCTCCGGGTGGCGAAGATCCTCTGCTGCGCTGCCATTTCTTTGCTGGTCTCCGGGGTCTCCGCGGAGAGTTCGGTAGGATAGGTGATGGCCTGAAGGCCGTCGCGTTCCGCGATCAGACGCGCTTCCTTCACCCGCAGCGCCACGTATTGCACCCGGTGCATGCCCAGTTGGGCCAGCGACTGGGTCTCCTCCAGCCTGAGGAGCGGCTGCCCGGCCGCAACGCGATCCCCGTTGCCGACCAGGATCGCCGCGACGATACCGCCCTCGAGGTGTTGCACCGGCTTGCTGTAGGAGGCCACCGTCACCCTGCCCGGCGCGTGGGCTGCCTCCTCCAGCGGCGCCACCGCCGCCCAGATGCCGAAGACGCCAAACACCACGACCAGGAGCGCAAAACCGATACGCGCCGGCCTCGCCAGGATGGCCTGTGCGCTTGCTGCGGATGTTGTCGGTATCACTGGATTGCTCATGCTCGCCATCGCTCAGCCCGCACTGGTCCGGCTCAACGGATTTACCGCCATCAACTTGCCCAACACCTGGTCTTTCGGACCATAATGGACCTGCATCCCGTCTTTGAGCACCAGCATCTGGTCCATGCTGTGCAGGACCATCGTGCGATGGCTGATCACCACCAGGGTGATCCGGGCCGCCTTCAGGCGCCTGACCCCTTCCACCAGTTCCCGCTCCCCCTGATCGTCGAGGTTGGAGTTGGGCTCGTCCAGCACCACCAGCCGCGGCCGGCCATAGACGGCCCGGGCCAACCCGATGCGCTGCCGCTGCCCGCCGGACAACAGCCCTCCTGAGGCGCCGATCACCGTGTCGTACCCCTGGGGCAGATGGAGGATGAGGTCGTGGACCCCGGCCAGTCTGGCCGCTTCCACCACCCACTCTCCGTCGGGTTGGCCAAAGCGGCAGATATTCTCGGCGATGGTCCCGTCGAAGAGTTCGATGTCCTGCGGCAGATAACCCAGATAGGGACCCAGTTCCTGCCGGTTCCAGCTAGAGATGTCGGCTCCGTCCAAGCGCACCGTGCCGTTGCGCGCCGGCCAGATGCCCAGCAGCGCCCGCGCCAGACTCGACTTGCCCGAGGCGCTCGGCCCCACCACTCCCAGCGCCTCGCCGGGCTGCAGCGCCAGCGAGATCCCCTTCAGCACCGGCGCGGTGGCCCCGGGCGGAATGACCACCAGCTGCTCGGCGGTCAACCGGCCCTCCGGGGCGGGCAGGGGCATGGTTTCGGATTCCGGGGGAATCCGCTCCAGCAGCTCCCCCAGCCGCGCATACTGCGCCCGGGCTACCGAGAACCCCCGCCAGGCCGCCACCATCTGGTCGATGGGCGCCAGGGCCCGGCTCAGCAGCAGCGTCCCGGCAATCATCATGCCCGGGGTGATTTCCTGCTCCAGCGACAAGAGCGCCCCCAGGCCCAGCATAGCGCTCTGGGTGACGATGCGAAAGGTCTTCGAGATACTGCTGATCAGGCTGGCCTGCTGGCTGGCCTCCGACTGCAGCCCCATCACCTCGTCGGCGGCAACCTGGTGGCGCGCATGGATGTTGTTCTCCATGCCCATCGCCGCGATCACCTCGGCATTGCGCAGGTTATTGGTCACATTGTTGATCACCGCGCCGTTGAGCTGGTTGGCCGCTTGCATCCTGCCGTTGGTGGCCTTCTCGGTCCAGTAGGCGATGCCCAGCATCACAAAAACCGCGATCAGCGCCCCGATCCCGAACCAGAAATGGAAGAGGAACATCACGCCGATGTACACCGGAGCCCAGGGGGCGTCGAAGAAGGCAAAGAGGCCCGAGCCGGTCAGGTACTGCCGCAGTTGGGCCAGGTCGTTGAGGGGTTGGGCGCTGCTGATGGTGCCGCCGGTGAGCAGGGCGCGTTTGAAGGTGGCGTCGGCGACCCGCCGGCGCAGGTAGGACTCCAGGCGATTGCTGGCGGCGACCATGATGGTCGAGCGCACCCACTCGAATCCCCCCATAGCCACCATCAGGAAGACCATCAGCAGGGTCAGCATGCCCAGGGTCGAGAGGCTGCTGCTGGCCAACACCCGGTCGTACACCTGCAGCATGTAGATGGTCGGCACGATCAAGAGCAGGTTGATCGCCGCGCTGAAGAGCGCCGCAAACCCGAAATAGGCCCGGACCGCTTTCAGCGCGGCAGCCAACTCGGGGTACCGCCCGTTTTTCCCGCCCTTTTCCTTTTCCATGCCATGCCCCGACCGGCTTTGATGGCCCAATAACAACAGAATCGGGCCAAAGTACGATATTTGCCCTGCTGCGGCAAGCGAAAAGGCCGATCGAGCAAGGATCTCCCCAGCGGATTATCCCTCCGGGTTAGGCCAAGGTCATCAGAGCTGGTAGTGCGCCGTGTCCGATTCCGTCAGTTCTACGCCGACCAGGGTCAGGATGGGCACGTATTCGTCGCCGCCCCCATCGCCGTCGAAACGGATCACCGTGTTGCCCGCATTGGCGTCGTACTCGAAGTCCAGCCAGCCGCCGCTGAAGGCCGTGTCATCGTGCGGCGCCCCCACGGAGTCGAGCAGGGTGCTGAAGTCTAGCTTATCTGCATTGGGGCCGTCGAGGGTGAAGTTGTGCAGCGGGTTGTCGGGGTAGACCTTTGTCGGGTCGACCACCGGCTCGATCAGCACTGAGCCCCAGGCAGGGGTGTAGTTCACGTAGTTGTCGCCGCCACCGTCGTAGTCGATCCGCACCAGCGTGTGGGGGCCGGCGTAATAATGCGTGTCGTAGTCCAGCCAGCCCTTGCTGAAGGCGGTGATATCCCGCGGCCCACCGTAAGAGGCAATCAGCGCCCCGAAATCCTGCCACCCACCATTGATAAAGACGGGCTCGATCAGCACCGGAAGCTCAAAGACGTCGGCATCGGCAACCGGGTTCACCGTGATCTCGATGGTCGCATGCGCCTCCAACCCATCATAAACCCCAATGGCCAGTGAATCCGACTGGTTGTAGTTGGCATCCGGGGTGTATCTGATGCCTTCGCTCAGGGCTGCGTTGATCTGGGACAGCGACCCCCAGAGAACCAAGTGGGTAACACTGGCATCGTCGTAGTACGACACGTTGGCACCGGATGGGTTGATCGGCTCTAGACTCCCATGGCCCACGAATAGATCGACCGAAATGGTCGCTGCGGGGTTATCATCCGGATCGGTGATGCTCATCCCGGTAATGACCACCGGGGTATCCTCGTTGGTGACGAATCCTCCTTCCGACACCCGCACATTGTCGAGCGCCGGCCCGCCTTCAGACTGGCCGTCCCGGCTGGCGAATACCAGGGTGGTGCTCGTTCCAGTGGCGACAAAGGTGAAGGTCTCCTCCTGCCACCTCATGTCACTGGCGCTGTTGGCCTGGTCGAAGCTGTATTCCTTGGAGGTGATCGCGTGTAACCCGTTGTCCTGGGAGGTGTAAACCTCCAGGTCCGAAGGACCGTACCCGGGAGACCCGGTGAAATTGAAGGTGACCGTGTACTGTACCCCAGGAACCGTCTGCAAGGTCTGCTGCACCCGTCCCTCCCCAAGCAGCGGGTTGGCGCTCAGGTCGACGCTTTGGGCGCCATCGGCAGCCTGCCAGGCGCTGCCGACGTGGTTGACGTAGACACCCCACCAACCCGGCGTCGAGGGATTCTGCCCAAAGAGCGGCGCGCCCGACGCCCCACCCAGATCCGGGGTCTCGAAGGACCCGTTGGCGATCTGTCCGGACGCTGCGGACGCCAGCAGGATGGACGGCGCCTCATTGAGGTTGGTTACGGTGACCTGCAGGTCCTGGATACGGCTCGCGACGCCGTCGGACAGGCTCACCCTCACCTCGTAGACGTTGTCCGCGCCGGCGTCGGCCGGTGCTTCGAAGTTTGGCGTGCTCTTGAAGCTGAGCAGGCCCGTCGCCGGATCAATGGTGAACTTCGAGGCGTCTGCGCCACCTGCGATGGCGTAGGTGAGGCCCGTGTCGCCATTGTCATCAACCACAGGGAAGGTGACGGTGGTCTGGTTCTCGGGCACTCTAGCTACCGTGCCGAGGAAGTGAGGAGCGACATTGATCTCTCTCACCTCCCCGATGGTGTTGGCGACCTGGATCTCGATGCCGCCGAACTTGTAGGTGGTGTACTCGGCACCGACCGTCCTGACACTGCCCTGCAACAGGGTCACATGGTCGCTCGTGTCGCCGTCGATCTGCAGGACCTTGCCGTCGGTGATCGCGGCGGCCTGACGCGGGGTGATATAGAGTGAATTGCCTCCGTTGCCCAGGTCGATGACCTCGATCCCCTGCACGGCATTGGCCTCGAACTGTGAGAAGTCGAGGGTGGTGCCGTTGCCACTCAATTCCAGGGTGTCCGTGCCGCCGTCGCCGTCGATGCGGAAGAACTCCGTGCTGGAGATCCGGATGGTGTCATCGCCGCTCCCGGCCTGCACGACGGCCTCCGGGCCTCCGTGGAGGGTGAGGTCGTTGTCGCCGGCATCGCCCATGAGACTCGCACTGGTGTTCTGGCCGTAGATCACGTAGGCGTGGCCGCTACTCCAGCTCTTTTGGTCACTGACGACGAGATCGTCGAGGCCATCCCCGTTCAGATCGCCAGCACCGGAAACCGAGACCCCCAGGCCAAGGGCGTTGGGATCGCCCGTGATCCGGAACCCGTTGCTGCCGTCGAGGTTTTCCAGGTCGAGGCTGGCCCCGAAATCCCGGCCGCCGTAGACGATGTAGGCGACACCGACGGCGTACCAGCTATTTTCCGGATGAGTGCGGGTGTTGATGGCGAAATCGTCGAAGCCGTCCCCGTTGATATCTCCGGCAGTGTCCACCGAGACCATGTCCGCGCCGGCCGGCAGTGCCACCCGGAACCCGTAGGTCCCATCGCCGCCGTAGGCGGAATCCAGCGCCAAGAGGTTGCCGGGGGCCGAACTGTACCCGTTGCTGTAGGTCGTGACCATGTTGGCCAAGGGCGTCATATCGGCGCTGCCGAACACCACGAAGGCGCCATACCAGTCGCCCACGATCAGGTCGTCGAAGCCGTCCCCGTTGATGTCACCGCCGCCGGCGCCACCGCTTCCGCCGAACAACTGGAAACCGTTGGCACCGTTCAACTCGCTCGCGTCGAGGTGGTCGGGCGACTCGGGGCCACCGAAGACCACGTAGTTGATCCCGCCTGCCGACCCCACCACGATCAGGTCATCGAAGCCGTCCCCGTTCAGGTCGCCGGCAGAGGACACCGAAGCGCCGACCCTGCCAAAGAAATTGGACTGGTCCGAGAACTCGAAGCCGCTGTGGCCGTCGAGGGACTCGAGGTCCGTCACCGGCGGCAGGCCTCCTTCGGAGCCGAAGACGACGTAGGCTGCCCCTTCCCGCGAATAGGACTGCGTCTTGTAGGGTGCGCCGACGACGACATCGTCGAAACCATCGCCGTTGAAATCGCCGATCGAGGCGACCGAAGACCCGCTGCGCGCGCCGACCCCCTCGGGTTTGAGTTGGATCTGCGAGGATGCTCCGATCTCCGCCGGGAACCCCTGGTCGACCGCCCTGCCGTTGACCACGTAACTGATGCCCTGGCTGTAAAAATTATAGGCGCCGTTCCCCGTCGAATAGGGCTCACCCCCCTGGTAGGCCCCGATGATCAGGTCCCCGACGCCGTCGCCGTTCACGTCGCCGGCCGCCGCCACAGAGTTGCCGAGGGGACTGTACTTTTTGCCGTAGACGGAGAACCCGTCCTGCCCTCCCTCGTTCGCGGTGAGATCCACACCCGCCTCCCGTGAGCCGGGCACGTCGAAGTCGCTGGCCCCCAGGCTGTGGGACCCGCCGAAGACGACGTAAGTCCGACCGGTTTCTACCGCGTAGCTGCTGGATTCTCCGCCACCTTCTCCACCTCCCTCTTCGCTGTATCCCGAGTAGCCTCCGTATTCTCCGCCACCTTCTCCTCCACCTTCGCTGTATCCTGATACCATGGTCACTGCCCGCGGGACACCGACCACGAGATCGCCGAACCCGTCGCCGTTCAGATCGCCGGCCGCAGCGACCGAGACACCGATCCACATGTCCGTGGGATCCCCATGCACTTCTACCCCGCGGTCACCGAGGTTAGCGACGGAGATCTCTGGAGCCACGAGCTGGATTCCAGCTTCCACCTCGATGGTTGCCGACCCCGAGCTGTAGACATTGAACGTGTCGCCGTTGCCGTCGGTCAGGGTCGAGGCCAGCGACCACTCGTCCTCGGTGATCACCAAGTCCCCGGCGGTGCCATGGATTCTCAGCACCCCGGTGTCTGAAAGGGCGGCCACCGACGACGCCTCGAGCTTCACGTAATTATTGCCCGAGCCGGTCAGGTCTACCGCTTCCAGCCCTGTCAGGCGGCCACCCGCCTCTGCGGTCAGGTCGACTTTGACCCCGGCGCCCTCGACCCGCAGGGTGTCGTTTCCAGATCCCCCTTGGAGTTGGTCCTCCGTGTCGTAGACGAGCGTGTCGTCTCCCGCGCTGCCCAAGAGCGTGTCGAGCCCTCCTCCGCCTTTCAGTTCGTCGTTGCCGGCGGCGCCGTCGAGGGAATTATTGCCGGTGTTGCCGGCCAGCACGTTCGCGTCGTCGTTCCCCGTCGCATTGACGTTGAACGACCCGGTGAGGCTCACGTTCTCGATCGCCGTCCCGACGAGAGAGTAGGACAGCGGACTGTACACGGTATCCGTGCCCTCCCCCTGCAGCTCGACGACCTGGTCAATGACCGGGTAGACCGCGGAGTCCACATAGAAGGTGTCGTTCCCCGCGCCGCCGACCAGGCGGTCGAATCCAGTGCCGCCGTCCAGCACGTCGTTGCCGGCGCCGCCCTCCAGGGTGTCGTTGCCGGCGTCCCCGCTCAGGGTGTCGTTCCCGGTATTCCCCGTGATGGCGTTGTTCAGGGCATTGCCGAGGCCGGTGTTGTCAGCCCCTGTCCCGAAGGTCAGGTTATCGATGTAGGTGGTCCGGCCCTGGCTGTCGCTCTGGTTGAGAGAGAAGCTCGGGATATAAGAGACGACCGTGTCACTGAGCCAGGTATCGTTTGCGTCCTCGAAGACCTTGTCGCCCGGGTTGTCGACGACATAGGTGTCACCACCGCCGTTGCCAACAAGGGTATCCGCCTCGCCACCGCCATCGAGGATGTTGTTGCCAACGCTGCCGCGGATGAAGTTGGGCAGGTCGTTCCCGGTTCCGTCGATGGGCACCGCAGGATCGACAGGAGAGAGGGTCAAATTCTCGACATTGGCGGGCAATGTGTAGCTGACCCGCGAGGACACCGTATCGGTACCTGTACTTAAAACAGTCTCGATGATCCGATCGTTCACATTGTCGACGATGTACTGGTCGTCCCCCTGAGAGCCGTCCATAGTGTCGGCGCCCGCCTGGCCGTCGATGGTGTCGTTGCCAGCGCCGGCGGTGATGTAGTTGCCCTGATTGTTGCCGAAGATGCGGCCCCACCAAGAGGATTCTACCGTCAGGTTCTCGACGTAGTCGGGCATGGAATACGACTGGATTCCCTGGGGAGCATCGAACCGGAGCTTGATTTCATCGTAGCCACCGGCATCGGCGAAGACGAACTGCCCGTTGACCATCACCAAGTTGCCGTTACTGTCACGGAGGAACTGGGCTTGCCCCAAACTGTCGAAGGCGTACTCCTGAACCTGGTCTCCTCGCTGACTGATAATGTAGTTGTCGTTGCCGTCGCCGCCGTAGAGCCAATCGTCGCCGGCGCCGCCATCGAGGATGTTGCCGAACTTATTGCCCCAGATGGTGTTGTTCAGCTCGTTCCCGGTGCCCCTGGCTCCCCACCAGATATTGGCCCACGCGGGCCTCACGTGGGACACCCCCCACTGGTCCGTCCAGGTGGTTGTGTCTGCTTCGCCGACGATATTCCCCGCCACGTCTGTGTAGAGGACGATGAGCCTCAGGTTCTCGACCTCTTCATTGGAAGACGGGTTCGGCTGCCCGTTGAGGTACACCGAGGGCAGAGTGAAAGAAATCGCCGCCTCGACGGTGTCGATGCCTTCCCCGGTCGCCTCAACGACGGTGTCGGTGTCGGAGCGGACCACTAGCGTGTCGTTGCCCTTGCCTCCGAAGAGGATGTCGGACTCGCCACCTCCCCCATCGAGGCGGTTGTTGCCATCGTTGCCCGTGAGCAAGTTGCTGAACTCGTTGCCGGTAGCGTTGATCGCCACGCTGCCGAGGAGGGTGACGCTCTCGATTTCCAGGCCGGCACTGAGAGTGACTGATTGGTCCGAAGAGGTGACGCTGTCGTGCCCCTCCCCTGACCTCTCGATGATGGTGTCCTGGCTATCGAAGATGTACGAATCGTCGCCGCGGCCGCCCTCCAGCCGGTCTGCCCCTGCCCCCCCGTCAAGGACGTCGTACCCCTCGCCGCCGTAGAGGGTGTCGTTGCCAGCGCGGCCGTAGAGTTCGTTGTCGCTGGCGTCTCCCGTGATCACGTTGGCCAGCGCGTTGCCGGTCCCGTCGAACTGGGAGAGTCCTGTCAGCGTCAGATTTTCGACATAGGCCGGGAGGGTATAGGAGCGCTGCGCGATGACCACGTCGGTGCCGCTATTAACCGCCTCCGTGATGACGTCGTTCTCGCTCGCAACGAGATAAGTATCATCACCGGTGCCGCCATCCAGCGTGTCGGTGCCGTAGCCGACCAGGGTATCGTTGCCGGCGAGCCCAAAGAGCGAGCTCCGACCATTGCCGGTGATGGTGTTCGCCAGCTCGTTGCCAGTACCAACCAGGCTCCCAGAGCCGAGCAGTGTCAGGTTCTCAACGTTGGTGGGCAGCGTGAAGCTGACCGCGGCGTCGACGCGGTCGGCCCCCTCGTTCAAGGCCTCCACCACGGCATCGAAGGCGGAGTCCACGGTGTAGACATCGTTGCCAGCCCCGCCATTCAGGTTGTCGTCACCCGTGCCACCGTCCAGGGCGTCGTTGCCGGTACCGCCGAAAAGCGTGTCGTTGCCGGCATCGCCGAATAGGCTGTCGTCACCCGCAAGCCCGGAGAGCGTGTTATGACCCGCATTGCCGGTGAGGGTATTGGCCAGCTCGTTTCCGGTGCCGTCCAGGTTCGCCGTGCCGGTCAGGGTCAGGTTCTCGACGTTGGCGGGCAGCGTGTACGTGGCTGCGGCGTCGACGCGGTCAGTGCCCTCACCAAAAGCCTCGGCGACCGTGTCGTTTACGGCGTCCACGACGAAGACGTCGTCGCCGGTGCCGCCTTCCAGCCTATCATTGCCGGCGCCTCCGTCCAATCTGTCGTTGCCGCCCGCGCCGGTCAGGGTGTCGTTGCCAGCGGCACCGTCGAGCACATTAGTCGTGTCGTTGCCGGCGATCAGGTTGTCCCTGGCGTTGCCGGTGCCGTCAGCCGCCGCCGAGCCGGTCAGGAACAGGTTCTCGATCCCGCCGAGGGAGCCCTGCAGGATCGTCGTGAAGGGCGTCCGGAGGGTATCCCCGATTCCGTTCAGGTCCACCTCTTCGTACGTGATAGTGCCATCGCCGTGGAAAGTCGCCCAGGTCTGCCCCGCGTATAGCTCATTTACGACATCATCGCGGCTGTCTACGATGTAGTTGTCGACGCCTTTGCCCCCGTCCAGGGTGTCGCTCCCCGTGCCGCCGTCCAGGGTGTCGTCCCCCTCGCCGCCGAGCAGGCTGTCGTCGCCCCCATTGCCCTCCAGGGAGTTGTCGCCGTCGTTGCCGGTGATCGTGTTATTCCGTCCGTCGCCGATGACGCGAAAGGGGTCCGAACCGGTCAACGTCAGGTTCGGCACCGGCATGGTGCTCAGGTCGTAGACTCCTCCTGGGATCAGGTTGGGCACGATCAGGTCGTTCGGCTCGGCGTCTTCGATGACATCGTCGGCGTCTGCTCCGACGAAGACATCGTTTCCCGGCCCGCCGCGCAGGACGTTCCTGCCCGGGCCACCGATGAGTGTGTCGTTGCCGGCGCCGCCGTCCAGGGTGTCGTCCCCCTCCCCTCCACTGAGGACGTTGTTCCCGTAGTTCCCGGTGATGGCGTTGTGCAGCTCATTGCCTGTGCCGCTCAGGTCCTCCGTGCCGGTAAGGGTCAGGTTCTCGACTTTGGTGGGGAGCGTGATACTGACTGTAGAGTTGATGCGGTCCGTATCTTGGCTGGAGGTCTCCTCCACGACATCAAGGAGGGAGTCGACATCGTAGACATCGTTGCCGGTGCCACCTACCAACCGATCATCGCCCACACCGCCGGACAACCAGTCGTTGCCGGCATCACCGATAAGGGTGTCATTGCCGGTGAGCCCAAAGAGGGCGTTGGAGCCCGGATTGCCGGTGATAGTGTTGGCCAAGTTGTTGCCCACTCCAGCCAAGCCTTCTGTTCCGGAGAGTGTCAAATTCTCGACGTTGGCGCTTAGGCTGTAGGAGGGGGCCGTGCTTAAGACTAAGTCGGTCCCCTGGTTCTCCTCTTCGTCCACGGCGTCGATGCTACTGGCGCCAACGTAGTAGACGTCGTCGCCAAGGCCGCCCTCCAACCAGTTGTTGCCGCCGCTGCCGTCCAGCGTGTCGTTACCAGCGCCGCCGATCAAGCTGTCGTCACCCGCGAGGCCGTTGAGCGTGTTGTGCCCCGCATTGCCCGTGAGGATGTTGGCCAACTCGTTGCCAGTGCCTGACAGATTCGCCGTACCGGAAAGGGCCAGGTTCTCGACATTTGCAGGTAGGGTGTAGCTGAGCGCAGCTTCGACGTGGTCGATACCCCCGTTTTCGGCCTCTACCACCGCATCGAGGACGGAGTCGACGGCATAGACATCATTGCCGGTGCCGCCCTCCAGCCGATCTACTCCAGTGCCGCCATCCAGCCAATCGTTGCCACCACTGCCGACCAGGGTGTCGTTGCCCTCGCCCCCGTTCAGACTATCGTCGCCTTCCCCACCGTCCAACCAATCGGTGCCGACGGCGCCGACCAACCAGTCATTGCCGGCGGCACCGACCAAGGTGTCGTTGCCCTCGCCCCCACTGAGGCTATCGTAGTCAGCGCCGCCATCCAGCCGATCGTCTCCAGGGCCGCCATCCTGCAAATCGTTGCCGCCATTGCCGACCAGGGTGTCGTTGCCCTCGCCCCCGTCCATCGTGTCCGGTCCGGTGCTCCCAGTGAGCGCGTCGTTGCCGCCGTATCCGAGGTAGACACCAGGCCGTGAGTTGGCGTTGCCCTCGAGCTGCATATCCGTCAGCCCAATCCAGTTGGTGAACTTGAAAAAGGCCATGGCGGCTCTCTCGGCCTGTGCGGCCTCCTCATTGATGTCCGGCTCTGCCTCCCAATCGCCCAGGTTTTCGGCGACCCAGAGAAGCGCTCCGGGCATGTTCAAGGCCGCCGCTGAGAGGACATCAGACACATCACTCCCGATCCCAAAGAGCGTGTCATCCGCGATGTCCGTGCCGTCGAGGTCGCCCATGACCACGTAGTTGCCTGCCTCGCCACCCACTATCGACAGCTCTTCCACGGAATCCAACGTCAGCTGAAAATCCCAACCCGAGATGACCACCTTGCCGTCGACTTCTGCAACTACGACCGCGTTGGCCTGGTCCTTCGGCAGGATGATCGACATGTGGTCGAATCCGCCCCCCCCCTCGATCGAGGCCGACGCGAGGCCGAACGGGAAGGTCCGCTCCTGACTGGCATCCCAGATGATCAGATCGCTGCCTGACCCAGAGGTGATCTGGTCGCTCCCGAGCCCAGAGATGATGACCAGGTCGTCCGTCGCTGACGATTCATCGATGATATCGTCCCCGGACCCACCCATCAGGGTTCTGCTGGTGGTTCCATCCGCGTCGACGGCCATCAGTACGGTCGCGACACTGGTGGCGCCAGTCGCGTCGCTCACGGTATACCTGATCAAGTCAAAACCGGCAGAACCCGGAGTGTAGAGCAGGCCCCGACCATCGGCAGAGATCGCGACGGTACCCAGGTGGCTTCCGCCGACGTCGATGATCTCCAGACCCTCGTTGGCGTCGATGTCGGTGTCGTTACCCAGCACCTCGAGCAGATGAGTAGTTCCCGGCGCGACCCGGAGCACGTCCGCCGTGGCCGTGGGCGCGTCGTTGGTGCCTGTAACGACGACGACCACATCCTGGGCA
Source organism: Candidatus Latescibacterota bacterium (assembly GCA_020852055.1). GTDB lineage: Bacteria > Latescibacterota > UBA2968 > UBA8231 > UBA8231 > SICG01. Next base: position 5,185 of record JADZBP010000275.1, on the reverse strand, counting down.
GACGTTGCCCCATGCTCGTCCCTCACCTGCACGGTGAAGGTCTCGGTCTGTACCTCGCCAACCCCCAATCCCTGCACGGCCGCCGAGTCATTATTCAGGGTATACGTCCATTGGCCGGTCTGGCCCACCGCGATCGAGCCGTAGGTGCCGGTCCCGTCTCCAACCACACCCCAGGTCAGGGCGGCGTCGGTGTCCACATCGGTGGCGCTCAACTGGCCACTGGCCGTCACCTGCCCGTCTTCCTGCACTGCGCCGGCGTCGGCGCCCTCGGCAAAGGTCACCACCGGGAGGTCGTTGGTCCCGGTCACCGTGACGGTCACCGCCTGGGTTGCTGTGGCCCCCTTCCCGTCGGCCACCTGGATGGCGAAGATCTCGTCGTGCGACTCACCCTCCGCTAGCATCTGCGCTACATCGTTCAGGGTATAGGTCCACTGGCCCGTCTCGTTCACCGAAACCGAGCCGTACGCAACACCCGCCGTCTCAGCGACACTCCAGGCCAAGGGCGCGCCGCCTCCACCCGTCGCCGTCAGTTGGCCGCTGACTGCCGGCTCCGTGTCTTCCACAGCCACGCCCGACCCCTCACCCCCGGTGATCCGCGGCCCGTCGTCGGTGCCGGCGACCGTGATGGTCACCTCCTGAGTCGTCGCCGCCCCCTTCTCGTCGCGTACGCGGACGATGAAGCTCTCCGCCAAGGAATCACCCGCGGCCAGCGCCTGCACTACCTCTGAATCGTTTACCAGGGTATAGGTCCACTCGCCGGTCTGCGCATCTACCGCGATCGAGCCATAGGTGCCCTCACCAGAGCCATCCACGCTCCACGTCAGCACCGCGTCGGTGTCCACATCAGCGGCGACCAACTGCCCGCTGGCGGCCAACTGACCATCCTCCTCCACCAAGCCCGTATCGCCACCGGCAGCGATTACCGGCGCGTCGTTCGTGCCAGTCACGGTGACCGTCACGACTTGGGGTGCCCTTGCCCCGTATTCGTCCTCCACCTCAACGGCAAAGATCTCCACGCGCGACTCGCCCGTGGCCAGCGCCTGCACAGCGTCGGAGGCGTTGTTCAGGGTGTAGATCCACTGGCCCCTCGCGTTGAGGGCAAGCGAGCCGTACGCCCCACTGGCCGGCCCGGTGAGGCTCCAGGTCAGCACCGCATTAAGGTCCACGTCGGTGGCGAGGAGTTGACCGCCGATCGACGGGAGGGCATCTTCTGCCACCGCGGCGGTAGCACTGCCCGTGACCACCGGTGCATCGTTGGTGCCGGTCACGGTGAGGGTCACCACCTGGGCCGCCGTCGCTCCGTGCTCGTCTCTCACCTGGACAGTGAACTGCTCGGTTCCCAACTCGCCGCCTGCCAGCCCCTGCACCGCCTCCGATTCGTTGTCCAGGGTGTAAGTCCAATTGCCGTTGTCGTCCACGGCGATCGAGCCGTAGGTGCCCTGACCAGACCCGTCAACGCTCCAGCTCAGCGCCGCGCCGTGGTCCACATCGGTGGCCGTCAACTGGCCGCTGACCACCTGCCCGCCATCCTCCTCGACCGCCCCCGAAGCACTGACCACACTGAGCATCGGCGCGTCGTTGATCCCCGCCACCTCCACCCGGACCACCCGCGACACCGCCGCCCCGTGCTCGTCTCTCACCTGGACAGTGAACTGCTCGGTAAACGCCTCGCCGGCTGCCAGTGCCTGCGCCGCGCTGTTCAGGGTGTAGGTCCACTGACCCGTCTGCTGATCTACTGCCAGCGTGCCGTACGCGCCGTCATCCGCTCCGGCGACGCTCCACGTCAGCAATGCATTGTGGTCTACGTCCACTGCGGTCAGTTGGCCGTTGACTGTTTCGTTGTCCTCGGTCACCGCCCCGGCGGTATCCCCCCCGATGAGCAGCGGTGCATCGTTGGCCCCGCTGATCGTGATCCGGGCGGTGGCCGTGCCGGTATCCCCGTCCGCATCGGTGACCTGGTAGGTGAAGGAGACCGTCGCCATTTCCCCCTCGGCCAACCCGTCGAAGGCTGCGCCGGGGTTGTAGGTGAAACCACCGTAGTCGCCAAAGGTCAAGGTCCCCCCCTGCGGCGGGGTGAGCAAGGTCACGCTGCGCACCAGGTCGGGCACCTGGTCGTTGCTGGTCACGTGCCCCGCGCTCGGGCTGTTTTCGCCGGTGGTGAAGAAGTCGTCGCGAGCCACCACCGCATCGTCCCCCGCACTCAGAGAGGTCCCGTCCACCCGCACCCCCAGGTGCTCCACCCCCTGCACCGTCAACCCGATGGAGTTGAAGCCAAAAGCCTGCTGGAGCCCCTCGTCGTCGTCGTGGTCATCGCCCACCCGGTGGCTGGCCCAGGAGGCCATGAAGGCCACGTAGTTGCTGATCTCGGCCTGGAGATCGGTGCGCATCCACTGCCCCAGGGTGAGGTCCAGCCGCAGGGTGTCGTCCCCATCCCCGCCCTGGATCACCTCGCCCTGGGTCGTCAGGTTGGCGCTGGCGTTGTAGATCAACAGATCATCGCCGCTGCCCCCCTCCACCCGGTCCCGGCCCGCCCCGCCATCCAGCACGTCGTTGCCCGACCCGCCCAGCAAGCGGTCATCCCCTTCGTCCCCGGTGATGGTGTCGTTGCCCGAACTCCCCTCCAGGGTGTCGTTGCCGGCGCTGCCGGTCAGCTGGTCGTTGCCAGAGCCCCCATCCACGTTGTCGTTGCCCGCCCCCCCATCGATCACATCATTGCCTTCGCGACCCTCGATGGTGTCGTTGCCCGTTCCACCGTCGATCAGGTCGCTGCCCGACCCGCCCAGCACCTGGTCCGACCCCTCACCGCCAGAAAGGGTATCCTCCCCGCTCCCCCCGGTGATGGTGTCATTGCCCGACCCGCCGGAGACCAGGTCATTGCCGGCGCCCCCGGCCAACTCGTCGTTGCCGGTCCCCCCATCCAGGCTGTCATTGCCCGTGCCCCCGCTCAACTCGTCGTTGCCAGCCCCGCCCAACAGGCTGTCGTTGCCTGTGCCGCCGTCCAACTCGTCGTTGCCAGTCCCCCCGTCCAGGGTATCGTTGCCCGTGCCCCCGCTCAGGTCGTCGTTGCCCGCGCCACCCGAGAGCAGGTCGTTGCCCGCACCACCGGAAAGCTGATCGTTGCCGGTGCTGCCCGTCAGGGTATCGTTCCCGGAGGTGCCCTGCTGCGTGGTGGATCCAGAGGTGGGGGCCATCAGTATCGCTCCTGTTTACACGTCGGAGTGGGTATTGGCTTTTTTGTCTGTTTGCCGGTGCTGCTCAGCCCGATCCGGTCTGCAACCGGCATCCGCCTGGGCGACAAGTTCCTCAAAGGCGCAGGGTCGCGCCGGGTCGAAGTGGGCCAGGCCCACCCGCACCGCCAGCCTCTGGTCGGCCTGGGCGTTGTGCGCCGCCAGATTCCGCTGCAAGCGTTCCAACGCGATCCCGGTCTGCTCCGCCCGGATATTGGTCAGCAACACCCCGCAGTCCGTCCCGTCCACCCGGCCGCCAGGTCCGCGTCGCGGAAGGTGGCCTGCACCACCCGGCCCAACTGACCCAGCGTCGCTTCGGTCTGTGCCAGGTCTACCCCGTCCACGTCCGCCCGCAGCAACACCATCGGGGTATGGCTGCGCCGCGCCGCCTTGAGCAACTGCCGGCCCAGCACTGCAAAACCCGCCCGGTGGTACAGCCCCGATTCCACCTCCTGCAGCGAGTGGCTGACCTGCCTTTCGGCCAGCCGCGCCAGCATCAGCTCCAGTTCCCCTGATCGGAAAGGTTTGTTGAGATACCCGTACACCCCGCAGTGCAGTGCCTCACTGGTCGGCAGCAGGGCGCTGGAAGTGCGCAACACTACCGGGATCAGGGGGTAGCGCCGGTGCACCTGGCGCAGGGTCTGGCCGATGGCCTCGCTGCGGGAGGGAGGCAGGTCGGCGAGGATCAGGTCCGTGGGATCGGGGTCAGCGGCCAGGGCATCCAAGAGTGCCTCGGGGGCGCCCACCAGACTGACCCGATGGCCCCGGTCAGCCAGCCAGCGGGCAACGACCTGGCGGGCGTAGTTTTCGGCTTCGGCCAAATAGATATGGAGTGCAGGGATTTTCATCTCAGGCCGGACTACTGCAAGGCCCGTGCCCGCAGCCAACCCTTTGGGCGCACCCTGCCCCTTCTGGGGGCTGCACCAGCGCTGCGGGGCCTGTGGCCCCAAGCATTATGAGTTGTTAATAATAGCTTTAGGATGGAATGGACTGCGGACCTGCAGGGAAGATCGGGCGGTTGCGGTATTGGAACTTGGCGGGCGCGGAGTTTGGTGGGGGTGTTGGGCGAGGTGGATTCCCGGTAGACTCCCGATAGATTCCCGGTAGATTCCCGGTAGATTCCCCGGTGGATTCCCGGTAGCGCTAGGCCGGGGGCAGGCGGTAGCGCCTCCAGCGACCGGTCCCTTCCAGGTGCAGCAGACCCTGGGCACTGAGCTTGCGCAGCAGATACTTGGCCTGCTCCGGACTGACCTCCAGCAGGTCGCGGCACTCGCTGTTGCCGATGCTGCCGTGCTGCCGCACATAGGCCAGGATTCGCCCTTCCTCCCCAGGAAGGCGGCTGGCGTTCGGGGCGGCAACGGGGAGCAGGTCCGGCCTTGGGGCCGCCTCCGGGGCGGGACGATAGTCGACGAAGCGCAGGTGCTCGGGGCGGATGAGTGCCCCCCGGCTGCGGATCAGCGCGTACTCGACCAGGTTCTTCAGCTCCCGCACGTTCCCCGGAAACTCGTGACCCTCCAGCATGGCCAGCGCCTCCCGGCTCAGGCCCGCCGGCTCCCGCCCCATCTCGGCACCATAACGCCGCAGGAAGTGGTCCACCAGCAGCGGGATGTCCTCCCGCCGGCTGCGCAGCGGCGGCACCGCCACCGTGAAACCCGCCAGCCGAAAGTAGAGATCCTCCCGGAAACGGTCCTGCGAGATCAGGCTGGTCAACTCCTGGTTGGTCGCCGCCAGGATTCGCACGTCCACCGCCCGCTCCTGGCTGCCCCCCAGCGGGGTCACGGTCCCCGTCTCCAGGGTGCGCAAGAGCTTGGCCTGCAACTCCGGTGGCAGATCGCCGATCTCGTCGAGGAAGAGGGTGCCCTCATCCGCCTGCTCGAAGTACCCCCGGCGCGCCTCATGCGCCCCGGTGAAGGCCCCTCGCACATGACCGAAGAAACTCGACTCGGCCAGCTCCCGCG
>JADZBP010000274.1 GCA_020852055.1 Candidatus Latescibacterota bacterium | reverse complement strand
TGGTACGCCTCCGACCGGTACTCCCCCGGCAGGTGGCACTCCTCCGACGGGTACTCCGCCATCGGGTGGCACTCCTCCTGCGAGCACGCCCACTTTCGCCCGCTGGGTGCGCAGCACGGATGCCAAGGATCTCAACGGCGACAAGAAGGTAGATCGCAAGGACTACGACCTCTTCGTCGCCGGGGCATCGGGTAGCGCCCCTCCGACGGGCACGCCGCCGGCCGGTGGCACCCCACCGACGGGCACTCCTCCGACGGGTGGCACTCCACCGACAGGCACTCCTCCTGCCGGTGGTACCCCTCCGACGGGCACTCCTCCGACGGGTGGCACTCCACCGACCGGTACTCCTCCTGCAGGCGGCACCCCACCGACGGGCACTCCTCCGTCGGGTGGTAATCCTCCGACGGGTGGCACGCCGCCGACCGGTACTCCTCCTGCAGGCGGCACCCCGCCGACGGGCACTCCTCCAGCGGGTGGTACTCCTCCAGCGGGTGGCACTCCTCCGACCGGTACTCCTCCTGCAGGCGGCACGCCGCCGACCGGTACTCCGCCTGCCGGTGGGACTCCTCCGACAGGTGGCACTCCTCCGGCGGGTACTCCTCCAGCGGGTGGTACTCCTCCTGCAGGCGGCACCCCGCCAGCGGGTGGCACTCCTCCTGCAGGCGGCACACCGCCGACGGGTGGCACTCCTCCTGCGAGCACACCTACTTTCGCCCGCTGGGTGCGCAGCACGGATGCCAAGGATCTCAACAACGACAAGAAGGTAGACCGCAAGGACTACGATCTCTTCGTCGCCAACCTGAAAGCCGGTGCGGCACCGCCAACCAATCCGACGCCGGTACCCCCCGCAGATGGCGGTACCCCACCTCCTCCGGCCACTCCGGCACCGCCGGTCGAGGGGAGCACCCCGCCGGCTGATGGCACAACTACACCGCCGGCCACGGGCACGACCACGCCTCCAGCCGATGGTAGCACCCCGCCGGCCGCCGCAGCGAAGGCCGGGGGAATGGGCATCCCGCAGGACTTTGCTCTGGGTGCCAATTACCCCAATCCCTTCAACCCGGAGACCACCATCGGCTACCAGTTGCCGGCCACGGTTCAGGTGCGTCTGGAGATCTATGACGTGCTCGGGCAGAAGGTGCGGACGCTGGTCCAGCAGGTGGAGCCAGCTGGATACCACAGCGCCGTGTGGGATGGTCGCGACGATGCAGGCCAGGCCCTGGCGGGTGGGATCTACCTCTACCGGTTGCAGGCCGAGCAGTTCAGCGAGGTGCGCAGGTTGCTGCTGCTGAAGTAGGCTGCAGTAGGTACGCCGCTACAGATCAGGAGGAGGGGGCAATCCCTCCTCCTGTTTTTTTGGGTGGGATCGATGTCATACTATGTGATCCCGATCATTTTTCTTTGTTGGTTTTTTGCCGACTATCACGTATACAGTAGTGGACCCCGGACACCATCACCTCCATTAGGAGTGCGCGCCATGCGCCCCAGAACAATCCTGTTGCTGCTGCTAAGCCTCGGTTATTTCCAGGTGGGCTCAATGGCATGGGCCCAGAACCCAGCCCCCACCCTGGTTCCGCGAGAGGAGTGGCTCAAGAGTGCGGCCGTTGAGGATCTGAACAAGGATGGTCTGCTCGACGAGGAAGACTACGAGATCTACAAAGAGATCGCTGCGGAGGACCAGGGGGACGATGTGCCTGGCGGCCAGCAACCGGGTCAGCCTCAGGGTCCGCTGCCGAATCAGCCAGGCCAGCCGGGTGGCAACCTGCCCGGTGCCAATGTCGGTGGGCTGCCCGGCAACACAGGCATCGGCAACCTTCCTGGGGGGAACATCGGCAACTTGCCCGGCGGCAATGTCGGTGGGCTGCCCGGCATCCCCCCGATCTTCACCTCCCCGGACGAATGGCGCAAAAGCGCCGAGGCCGAGGATCTGAATCGGGACGGCCAGATCGACAGGGAGGACTTCGAGATCTACCGGGAGATTGCCGCCGAGGCAGGGGGTGGCATTCCCGGTGGGCAGCAGCCCAACCAGCCAGGAGGCAACATCCCCGGTACTCCGGGCAATCCGGGGGGTGGCAATCTTCCCGGCAGCCTTCCGGGCAGTATCCCCAGCTTCGCCTCCCTGGACGAATGGCGCAAAAGCGCCGAGGCCGAGGATCTGAACCGGGACGGCCAGATCGACGACGAGGACTTTGAGATCTACAAGGAAATTGCCGCCGAGGGTGCGGGAATTCCCGGTGGCCAGCAGCCGGGTCAGCCGAATCAGCCGGGCGCTAACAACCCCGGCAACAATGGCAACCTGCCCGGTGGTGAGGTGCTGGCCGCCTTCAACGACTGGGTGAAAGGGCCCCAGGCGGCGGATCTCAACGGCGACTTCCGCATCGACCGGCAGGATTACGAACGTTTCGTGCGCGACCCCCAGGCGGCGCTACCCGCCGGTTTCGAGATTCCGCTGGGCGGCGAGCGTTTCGAGGGCAACCTGGATGGGGTCGATTTCGAAAAGGAACTGCTGATCATCAGCCGCCGCGAACTGCATCCGGCCGATGCCGTCATCCTGCAGGACCGGGAGGGGAACCTTCTCGATCCCTATCAGCTGCGCGAAGTGGTGGGCAGCCATCCGCGGGTCGAGGTCACCCTCAACGGGGACGAGGAGATCGTGCGTATGGTCATCCTCAACCGTATCGAACTCGGTGATCTCAAGCCACAACAGGGCGGCGAGGACGGCCAACCCCAGGGCAGTCCGGTCGGCCAGGAATACTTCGGGGCCGTGGGTCGCATCGACGCGGGGCGGATCGTCCTATCTGGACCCCGCTTCCGGGTCACTGCCAGCACACGAGCCGCCGACGAGGAAAACAAACCCATCGAACTGACCAAGCTGCCGATCGGTGAGTTGGTTGCCGTGACCCCGGGCCCGCCGGACCCGTCTTCTGGCTCGCCGGAGCCCACAGCGAACCGCATCCAGGTGGTGGACCCGCGCCGGCCGCCCCAGGCGCGCTACGACCTGGTCAGCGGCGATCTGATCGCGCTGGCCGGCGGGGTGTTGGAACTGGCCGGCCCCGTCGCCGCGCTGGGGCCAGCGACCCGGTTCACCAGTTCGGCGACCAATCAGGCCCTGCAAGCGAGCGACATCAAAGTCGGGGACTTTGTGCGGATCTCCACCAGCCCGCCTGGGTTCGGCGACACCTATGCGGTGGCCACCGAGGTGGTGGTGTTGCCGGCGGCCGTGGGCGGCGGGGCACCGCCGGCCCAGCAGCCAGGGCAGGAGTCCTCGGGCAGCGGCAACAGTGGCCAGGAGATCCGCGTGGATGGGTATATCGCCGACGTGGACGAAGAGGGGCGGTACGTCTCGCTCGAAGGCGAGCGCTTCGAACTGGATAGCCGCGCCCTGATTTTGGGCCTGGACGACGAGCGGGTGCAACTCGATTACCTGGTGGAGGGTGACCTGCTGGAGATCGATACCCGGCCCGGCGGCAAGAAGGGGTCGGTGGTCACCCGCATCAAGGTGGTGGACCCGGCGGTGCAGACCTTCCAGCGTCCCGGCGTGAAGACCGGCTCCTTCGCGGGTGTGGAGGAGGGCGAACTGGTGCTGACTGGGCCCTTCTTCGAGGTGCCCGACGACGCCAATATCCAGGGTCAGGGCGGCAAGGCCATCGAACTGGGGGAGCTGGAGGAGGGGGATTATGTCCGCCTGGCGGCCAGCGCGCCGCGCTACGACCGCGGTGAGACCCTGCCGGTGGCCTACAAGATCCGCCTGAGCCAGGCGCCGCAGGCGGCGACAGGCAACAACCAGCCCAATCTGCCGGGCCAGGAGGATTGGCTGCGCAGCCCCGAAGCCCAGGACATGGACGGCAACGGTCGCATCGATCCGGCCGACTACGAGATGTTCCTGCGCCGCCTCAACGAGCAGCAGGGCGGCCAGCAGCCAGGGCCTATCCAGGGCAATGGACGGCGGGTGGTCGGTTCCTTCCCCGAGGACGGCGATGTGGAGATCCCCGCCGCCGGAGTCGTGGAGGTCACCTTCAACCAGCCGGTGAACGACCTGCTCTTCCAGCCCGAGTTCCAGTTCATGGTCTTCCCGCAGCCCTTGGCCTTTGGCAGCTTGGAGATCAGCGCCGACGGCCGCTCCATCTCGGCGGTGGTCGACCTGGAGGAGGACCAGGTCTATCAGTTGGTGGTGATCAGCCGGGATACGGGCCTCTATTCGGTGCGGTTCTCCACTGGCAGCGAGATCTCCACCGCTGCGGTGGCCGGCGAGATCCATCTGCCGGGCGAGTTGCCGGGCAATGCCGGATTCGTGCCGGGCCAGTCCTACGCGGCGCTGCTGGCCGGGGTGGACCAGAGCTTCGTGCTGGATGGGGAGTCCGAGTCGCTGCAGGAGCACATCGCAGCAGGGGCGCCGCTCCAGGGCCCGCGCTTCTCGTTCAAAAATGTCAATCCCGGTACCTACCGCTTGGCGGCCTTCATCACCCTCAACCTGGGGCCGGGCGGTATGCTCGACCTGCAGGTATTACATCCCGAGCCGGTGGTGGTGAGCGCCGGCCAGGAGGTGAAGGTGGACCTGCAGGTGGCCCTGCCCGAGCCGCTGCAGGTGGTCTCGCTGACCCCGCAGTCCGGCGCCGTGGGGGTAGCCAGGGAGGTGGACCTGCGCATCGAGTTCAACAAGACCGCATCGTTGGACGAAGACGAGGTATTGATCCTGCCCCCGCCCGAGGAAAGGGGCGACTTGGAGGTGGATGCCGCCGGCACCACCTACACCCTGCCGCTCAAGCTGGCTGCCGACACCGCCTACCGGGTGGTGGTGCGGGATGCCGAGGACGAGGAGGGCAACCAACTGGGCGTCGCCGCTACCGGGATCTTCACCACTGGCACCGCCTTCGCCGGCACCCGCAGCCTCAGCGGTCGGCTGCTGCTGCCCGACCTGCCGGGCAACCGCCGTTTTGTCGGCCCCATCTTCGTCGGGCTGGTGCCCTACGAAAAGGTGGCGGGCCAGCAATTCGGGCTCTCCTCCTTCGACGAGGAGGACGTGGTCGCCTCGACCATCACCTTCACCCCGGAGTTCGCTATCGAGAACCTGCCCCTGGCAGGCGGCTTCGCGTTGGTGGCCTACGCCGTGGTCGAGGTGCCGCAGGGCTTCCGGCCGCCCCACCCCCGGCAGCGTTCGCTGCCGGCCTTCGACCTGCGCAACGAGCGGTACCGCAATCCCGGCGAGGACTTCGATACCATCGAACTCTTCGGCACCACCTACGGCCCCGACGGCCAGGCGGTCCGGTTGCGGCCGGGGCAGAGCGGAGTGGAGGTGATGTTGGTGGGTGAATCGCGCACCCGCGACGAGTTGCTCTTCATCACCCAGGCTCAGGGTGTGGTCCAGAAGGGGCCGACCCAGTTCGACACCCTGGTCGAGCTCAAGAGTGGCGCCGGCCCGGCCACCTGGCCTGCCGCCGCCGACCTGGCCAAGAGCGGCATCCGCCTAGCCTTCAACAAACCCCTGCGCGCCGAGGCGAAATTCGCCGCCATCGAGGCGGTGCTCAACGGCCAGCCCCTGCGCAACTTCATCCTCGGCGCCGACCGCCGCACCATCGTTTTCCCGGTGGCGCTGCAGACCGGGCAGTTCTATCAGTTCTCGGTGTTCCGCGCCGAAGGCGAGGACGGCAGCCGGCTGGAACGGCCCCTGGACCTGGCCTTCAGCACCGGGGCGGTGCCGCTGGCCTTCGGCTCCATCGCCGGCACGGTGAGCCTGACCACCCAGGACGAGGATGGCCAGACCCTCAGCGGCGACCAGGCCGACCAGATCGACGAGGCTACGGTCACCCTGATGCAGCTGAGCGGTTCGCACGAGCTGTCGGTGGTCAGTGTGCGCTCGGTGGGCAGCGACGGCACCTTCCTGGTGGACGGGGTGTTGCCCGGCGCGTACCAGATCTTCGCCGAGGTGCACACCGCCAGCGGCCAGGTGCTCAATCCCATTCACGAAAACGCCCTGCAGGTGGCCGGCGGCAGCCAGTTGACCGGCATCGACCTGCAAGCCACGGTGATCGTCGCCGCCGAGGAGGACACGGCCACCGGGGTGACGGTCAAGACCGCGCCGCCCGGCGGCAACGAAGGGGCGGCGATCGGCGTCGACCTCGATGCAGCCAGTGCCGATCAGGGCCTGACCTTCCTGGCCGACCTGGAGGCCGACCAGGAGATCAGCCTGGACCTGTACGTTTCCGGGGCGGTCGATGTGTCGGGGTACGCCGTCAAGCTGGGGTACGATCCGACGGTGCTCGAATTCGTTTCTGCCACCGACGACGCCGGGGAGGGCAATCTGCTGCGGGCCAACAGCGGCACCGCCCTCTTCCTCTCGCCGCTGTTGGGCGAGGGCACGGTGGAGTTCGGCGGGGCCATCCTCGGCGCCAAAGCCACCACGGCGGTGGACGGCAGCGGGTTCCTGGGCCGCTTCACCTTCCGCATCCTCGAGGGCTTCAACGGCACCCAGGTGGCGGTGCAGTCGGTGGACCTCAAGTCTCTCACCGGGCAGGACGAGCTGCAGCCGGGCCTGGCGGCCAAACTGGTGCCGCCCGTCTTCCTCGACCAGACCAAGGGGCCGGTGTCCTTCGACTTCGACACCGATCCGGGCGATCAGGAGGTGTTCAACAAAGGTGCCATCACCGCCGGCTCGCTGGTGGAGGTGGACGTATACCTCAACTTCGACAAACTCGCCGACACCGCGTTCAAGGACCTCTCCAACTACTCGGTGAAGGTGGAGTTCGACCCCGACCAGCTCGCTTTCATCAACTACGCGCCCGAGACCGCCGAGGAGGAGAATATCCTCATCGCCGGCGGGGGCACGGTGCCGCAGATGCCCGCGATCACCACCGACAACTCGGTGACCTTCGGGGCGGCGATCCTGGGGCCCACCACCAGCGTGGCGCCCGACGCCGGCGGCTTCATCGGCCGGCTGACCTTCGCCAGCACCGAGCAACTCACCACCACCGACCTGATCGTCACCACCTACTCCCTGAAGAAGGTGGGCGGCAGCCAGCAGGAGGTCTCCAGCCTGATCTTCGGCCGCCTGAGCACCGGCGAGATCAAACTGACCGGCACCCTGGCCGGCGGCAGCGGCGATGGGGGCGGGGCGTCCGAGGCGCAGTTGGCCCAGTCCGATTTCGACGGGGACGGCGTCATCGCCTTCGACGATTTCTTCCTCTTTGCCGATGCCTTCGGCAAGTCTGCTGCCCTAGCCGGCGCGGCCTATGACCTGGATGGGGACGGCAGCATCAGCTTCGATGACTTCTTCGTCTTCGCCGACCTCTTCGGCAAGTCGGTGGGCAAGGCCGCCGTGGTCGCCCCGCGGCTGGTGGTTGCCGGCGGCCTGCAACTGGCCCCGCGCTCCACCGAGGAGGACCTGGTGCTGGAGTTGCAGACCCAGGCGCTGCCCTTGCGCGGGGTGGGGGTGGTGGTGGAGTACGATCCGGCCGCCTTCCGCCTGCTGCGGGTCGGCAGCGAGGCCAGTGTCCTGGCCGGCGAGCAGGCGCCCCTGCTGCTGGAGCGCCACGAGTTGCCCGGCCAGGTGCTGGTTGGCCTCAGCCGCACCAACGGCGAAGGCGCGGTAGAGGGCCTGCTGGCCGAGCTGCACTTCGCGCCGCTGGTGCCCGAGGCCAGCGGACTCTTCCGGGTGCGGGAGGCCACGGTGCGCGATGCCCAGGGTAGGACCGGGCCGCCCCAGCACCTGGGCCAGGTGGAGGCGCGCTGGGTGCCACAGACCTTCGCCCTGCAGCCCAACTACCCCAACCCCTTCAATCCGACCACGGCGATCCGCTTCCAGTTGCCCCAGGCGGCAAGGGTGCAGCTGGAGGTGTACGACGTGCTGGGCCAGAAGGTGCGGACCCTGGTGCAGGGCCAGACCGAGCCTGGGGTCCACCGGGTGATGTGGGACGGGCGGGACGAGGGGGGGCGGGTGGTGGCCGGCGGGGTGTACCTCTACCGCCTGCAGGCCGGTGAGTTCACCCAGGTGCGCAAACTGCTGCTGTTGAAATAGACCAACGACACACCCGAACACGAGGGGCGGCCCGCAGGGGCCGCCCTTTTTTTGTGCTCAGCGCAGACGCCGCACCAGGCCCTGAGTGCCGTCCACGACCACCAGCATCCGGGGGCGGATGCGCGCGGTGGCCTCGCCGGTGCCCACCACGCAGGGGATGCCGCGCTCGCGGGCGAGGATGGCGGCGTGGCAGAGGGTGCCGCCGGTATCGGTGACAATGCCGGCCACCCGGTCGAAGTGCTCGGCCAGTTCGGGGCGGGTCATGGGGGCCACGAGGATGCAGGCGGTGTGGACCAGGCGGTAGTCCGAGTTGCGGGTGATGACCACGGCCTTGCCCGAGGTGCGGCCCGGCGAGGCGGGCAGACCGCGGACCAGCAGGTCTTCGCCCTGAGGTGCTGGTGAAGGCGTCAGCGCTTGGTCTTCGGGGTTGCGCCGGCTCTCTTCGAGCACGCGGCGCAGGGCGTCGGTCTCGCGGTGTGCGTAGGCGCGTTCCACGGCGAATTCGATGTGCATCATGCCCACGGCGGTATCGAGGGCGATGATGCGGTCGGAGATGGGTAGCTGCTCGTCGAGCAGGGCGTCGAAGTAGGCCTGTTTCCTGGGCTGTACCACCCCCTTGAAGAACTGTAGCGCCTGGCCCACCTGGTTCAGCTGCCCGAGCAGGCGCGCCTCATTGCGGTCCGAGCGCTTCTTCTGAAACGCCCCGATGCAGCGGTAGGTCTCGTGCAGCAGGGGCAGGAGGGCTTCGATCTCGCGGGCGAAGTAGGTGCGGATCTTGTTGGCCATCGAGTTAAACCAGATTCGAAGTCGTGGTGGCAGGGCGCCTTCCAGAGATACTCCGGGGCGGATGCACCTGCGGTGCCGTGGTCAGCGATATCGTTTCGTTGCTGGCCAGACCTGGGCCAGCGGCACCCTGAGCCCTCGGCACACGAAGAGGGGCAGATCGCGCTCGTAGGGCATGGCGTACTCGTCGGTGTGGACCGCGACCTGTGCCACGGTTTCGTAGAAGGGCTGGTAGTCTTCGGGGTGGCCGCCCACGGCGATGAGCACCTCGCCGCTCTGGCCGCGGGTGCCCCACAGCCAGTAGTTGTTGTGGCCGCACAGGGCGGGAGGCAGGCCGTACTGGCGGCCGAAGAGATCGAGGGCGCCGGCCTCGCCGTAGTTCTGGGTGTAGAGGGAAGCCTGGGCTTGCTCGGGTGGAGGCAGGGTGCGGTACACCTGGGCCACCTGTGCCGCCAGTTCGGGCCAGCCGCAGCGGTCGGCCAGGTGCTGGGGCAGGGCGCTGGCCTCGTGCCGCTCGGTCTTCACCTCGCCCATGCCCAGGGCCGCGGCGTAGGTGACAAAGGCCGGCGGCGGGAGCAGGGGTAGGGCGAGGGGCAGGACCACGATGCCGCCCAGGACCAGCGCCATGCCGTAGGCCCTCAGCCAGCGCCGGGGCAGGTGGTGCTCGGCCAGCAGGGCGCCGGCGGCCAGGAGCAGCGGGAAGAGGGGCGACAGGTAATAGGGTTTGCCCCGCTGTGCGGCGAAGAAGGCCAGCAGCGCGACCAAGGCGATGCCGAAGCAGCGGCCCTCCCGCAGACGGGGATGCAGCAAGAGCCCCAGCGCGCCGCCGATCCACAGCGGCAGGGCCAGGGGGTGCTGATAGAGCATCTGTGCCGAGAGGTATTCCAGGGGCGAGAGCAGGTAGTTCTTCTGCGCCTGGGCGTTGGTGAGGAATTCGAGGGTGGGCCAGTGGTGGGCCTGCTGCCAGAGCAGATTGGGCAGGGCCAGCAGCAGCGCCAGGCCGCCGCCCAGGCCGCACCAGCGCGTGGAGAACAACCGGCGCTGCGGGGTCAGCAGCAGGCCCAGCCCCGTCGCTGCGGCGAAGAAGGCCAGGCTGTGTTTGTTCTCCAGACCCAGGCCAGCCAGCCCCCCCAGCCAGAGCCAGAGCCGGGGGGCGCCGCCGCGCACCAGGCGCAAAAGCAGCAGGGCGCAGCCCATCCAGCACAGGGACTCGAAGGCGTTCATGGAGTAGAAATCGTGCAGGCCCAGGCAGATGGGGGCGATCAGCACGGCCAGGGCCGCCAGCCACTGGGCCCGCTCCCCGCCGCCCAACTGCCGGGCCAGCAGCGCGGTCAGCCAGACCAGGCCGGCGCCGGCGAGGGCCGGCAGCAGGCGCAGGGCGAAGAGGGAATCCCCCAGCAGGAGCCGGCTCAGGCGCAGAAGCAGAATGGAGAGGGGCGGGTGGTCCACATAACCCCAGTCCAGGTGTTCGCTGCAGGCGAGATAGTACAACTCGTCGCGAAAGTACCCGTAGCTTCCCAGGGCATTGGCGGCCAGGTGCAGGGCCAGCTTGGCCAGCACCAGCAGGCTGGCCAGTCTGCCGATGCCCGGCAGCCGCAAGGGCATCTCAGGCGAGCTTGAGGGTCAGTGCCGCCACCGATAGGGGCGGCAGCTCGCAGCAAGCCTGGTTGCCCTCGATACGCACCTGAGCGAAGGGGCGGGGGACCACCTGGCCGGGCTGGGCGAAGGTATTGACGGCTTTGGGGTCCGGGCCGCCGAGCACTTCGCCGCTCTCCAGGGCGCAAAAGGCGCGGTCGGCTAGGTGCAGGCGCAGCGGGGCGGCCTGGTCCAGACTGCGGTTGGTGGCAAAGAGGTGCAGCCGGTCCCCATCGAGGATGGCGCTGGCGTCGATATAGGCTGCCGGGCCGTGGGTGCGGCCCTCGTAGCGGGGCCCCTGGGTCTCTAGCTGGAGCGAGATGCCGTGGCGCCGCTGCGCGAACATCTCGAGGGGATAGAAGGTGGGCTGGATCAGCAACTGGTCCCCCTGGGTCAGCAGCGGGGCAATGACGTTGACGATCTGCGCCAGGTTGGCGATGCGCAACACGTCGGCGTGGCGCACGAAGCTGTGCAGGAAGCCGGCCACCACCAGGGCGTCCTCGAGGTTGTAGATCTCCTCGACCAGGGGCGGGGCGAACTTCCCGGCCCCGTCGGTCTGGTGGTTCTTGTACCAGACGTTCCATTCGTCGAAACAGAGATACGCCCGCTTCTTGCTGCGGCGCTTGGCCTGCACGAAGCGGCAGACCGCGTCCATCTCCTCGATCTGGTGGTCGATGGAGTTGGTGACGGCCAGGTAGTCGGCGGTGTCGTAGGCGTGGCTGCCCACGTAGCGGTGCAGGCTGACATAGTCGCTCAGGTCCCCCAGGTACTCCAGCACCTGCCGGTCCCATTCCATGTAGGTGCCCATGCCGATGCTGCAGGAGCCGCAGGCCACCAGTTCCAACGAGCGGTCGGTGTCCTTCATCATCTTGCCGGCCTGCTGGGCGCGGATGGCGTAGTGCTCGGCGGGCACGTGGCCCAGCTGCCAGGGGCCGTCCATCTCGTTGCCCAGGCACCAGAGCTTGACCGCGTGCGGCTCGGGGCTGCCGTTGGCCGCCCGCATATCGGCGTAAAGGCTGCCCGGCGGGCAGTTGCAGTACTCCACCCAGTTGCGGGCCTCTTCGGGGGTGCCGGTGCCCAGGTTGACGGTGAGCATCGGCGTCCAGTCCAGCTGGCGGCACAGGGCGATGAACTCGTCGGTGCCGAAGTGGTTGGGCTCCAGGCTCTGCCAGGCCAACTCGCGCACCGCCGGCCGTTTCCCTCGCGGGCCCACCCCGTCCAGCCAGTGGTACCCGGAGGCGAAATTGCCGCCCGGGTAACGCATGGCGGTCAGGCGCAGCCGGGCCAGGGCTGCCGACACATCCTGGCGGAAGCCGTGTTCGTCGGCGTGGGGACTGTCGGGTTCGTACACGCCCTGGTACACGGCGCGGCCGATGTGTTCGAGGAAACCGCCGAAGACACGTGGGTCTACCTCGCCGATCTGGAAACGGGTGTGGAGGTGGAGGGTGGTGGGTTCGAGCACGGCGAGTCCTCCTCGGATCAGCGGGTGGGTTTTTTCGCCTCGAGCTGGAAACACTGCCGGCCTGCCGCATGGGACCAGAAATCAGCGGGGGTCAGGGCGGGACCCTCGCCCGACCCCTGGGAAAAGCCGGCGCACAACTCGTAGCGGCCCGCCTCCAGGGCGCGGTATTCGTAGGGGGCACCGGTCTCCGGGTCGGCCGGCAGGGGCGGGTACCCGGGTTCGCGGGTCAGATCCTCCAGCGCCAGGGGCAGGGCCCCGGCCCGCGACCAGTGCAGGTCCACGGCGCCGGCCAGCAGGCGCAGGTCTTCGACCCGGCGGGCGTCGAGGCGGCGGACCCGTTCCTGCGAAGGCGAGTCGAGCAGCGCGAAGCTGCCGATCAGGGCGAGGGCCACGGCACCGCTGGCGATCCAGGTGAAGTACCGCCCCCCGGTGGCCGGGGCCGGGTGGTCCTCCTCCTCGCGGCGCAGTTCGCCCAGATAGTGGCCAAAGATACCCCCGGCGAGGGCGGCGACGATCAGGGCTTTTAGGACGAAGCGCAGGGTCAGTTCGCCGCTCAGCAGGTTGAAGACCAGGGCGGTGCAGTCGCCCACCAGGGTGCCGGCGGCGAGGAAGAGGGTCAGGTAGGTGAGCCACCGGCGCACCTTGGAGCCGCGTTTGGCCGGGTCGATGGTTGCTGCCCGAGCCAGGTTGCGGGTGGTGTAGAGGAAGACCGGGAAGGCGATGACCAGGAAGGAGACCGACCAGCGGCTGGCTTCGCGCCGGTACAGGTCGGCGTCGCCGAGGGCCGGGTCGGGCAGGGCGCGTTCGACGAAGTGGAAGAACAGGCTGCCCAGGTGATAGGCGCTCAGGTACAGGGTGGTGAAGAGCACCAGGTACAGGAAGGCCTCGCGCGCCGGCAGATAGGGCTTGGGTTTCGGGACGGGGATGGGGAAGTCGAGGTCGGCGAAGGCGGCCAGGGCCCCGCGCACCTGTTCGGGTTCCCAGCCGGCCTGCAGCAACACCTCCTCGATCTGCGCCCTGGGCACTGCTCTGCCCAGGGCTTCGCGCACAAAGCTGGAGAGTTCTTCCCCGGCGGCCATCTTCAGCTCAGCACCACCACCGTATCCGCTGGATCGGGGGCGGTAGTGGGCAGGGTGAGGATGAGGTTGTTGCCGGCGCGGCGGGCCGGCACAGGTTTGCCGCTGGCCAGCAGGGCGGCGGTGGCGACCTTGGGCACCTCCACGTTCAGGGAAGTGCCGGGCCAGTCGAGGATATGGAGATATGCCTTGCCGGTAGCGGGGTTATGGACAGCGTAGCCCCACTCACTGCGGGCCTTGGGCAGGGGGCGGGTGCCGTAGATGGACTCGCCGTTGGTGCGCAGCCACTGGCCCACGCCGCGCAGGCGCTCGACGTGTTCGGGCTGGATGGTGCCCAGCGGGGTGGGGCCCACGTTGAGCAGGAGGTTGCTGTCGCGGCCTATACACTCGGCGAGGAAACGGATCACCTCGGCCGTGGACTTGTGGTGGTGGTCCTCGGGGTTGTAGCCCCAGTTCTTGTTGATGGTCAGGCAGGATTCGAGCGGCAGTTTGCCCATGGTGCCCGAGTTGAAGCCGGCGGTGTTCTCGCCGGGCAGGTCCTGCTCGAACATCTGGAAGTCCTCGCCCTTGAGCGGGGGCACGTGGTGGTTGTTGCCCACCAGGGCCTTGGGCTGTAGTTGGTGGATCAGGTCGTAGGTGCCGGCCAGGTCCCAGGAACCCTTCTCGACGAAGTGGGGACCGGGGGGCTCGTGGTTGGGCCAGTACCCGTCGAACCAGATCAGGGCGAGGTCCCCGTAGCGGGTGCACAACTCGCGCACCTGGCCCTGATAGTATTTGACGTACGCGCCCCAGTCGGTGGTGTAGGCGGGGTGGTGCCAGTCGAGCAGCGAATAATAGAAACCCAGCTTCAGGCCGCGTTTGTTCAGGGCGGCAGCCAGCTCGGCGATGGGATCGCGGCCAAAGGGGGTGCGGGTGATCTTGTACTCGGTGAGGGCGCTGTCGAACATACAGAAGCCATCGTGGTGTTTGCTGGTGATGACCATGTATTTCTGGCCCGAGGCCAGCATCATATCGCCCCACTCCTCGGCGGAGAACTGCGCCGGGTTGAAGCGGGGCGGCAACTTTTCGTATTCGGGGGTGGGGATCTTCTCGGTGTGCATCACCCATTCGCCGTGGCCGATGAGGGAGTACACCCCCCAGTGGACAAAGAGGCCAAAACGGGCATCGCGGTAGGCCTGCACGGCGGCGGGATCGGTCTGGAGTTTGGCGTTGGAGGTGTCTTCAGTCGGTCGCATGAGAACTCTCCGGAAGGCGCGGGCCAGCGGCATGCTGGCCGCAGCGGGGTTGCAGGTAAATCTAGACAAAGTGGGGAAGTGGGGCCATGCGTTGCCGCATCGAGGTGTGACCCCTCAGGTGGGGTGGGGTGTTTGCTTGCCCAAACTAGATCTCGGCATATACCTCCAAGAGGTTGCCCTCTGGATCGAAGAAGTATACCGTCCGGTGGCCACGGGGCTGATCGGTAGGCGGCTCGGCGATGGCAACACCTCGCGCCAAGAGTTCCTGATAGCAGGGCTCAACCTCTTCGGGGCCGACGCGGAAACAGAGCTGGACCCCCGGGACACCGGGACGGGGACCACGGCCGTCATAGGTGCGGGTTCGCTGGCGCAGGACGAGTTGGGTGGACCCGAGGCCCAGGACGACCGCGGCCTCCACAACCTGGCGGATCTCGACGGGAAATAACTCGCAATAGAACCGTTTCATGACCTCCAGATCGTCGCAGAGCAGGATGGTGTAGGTGAGTTCGTTGACCGGATGCAACATCGCCGGGTCCTTTCATGGAGTAGGATAGGTCGCCCGCAGGTGGCGTATGGTGAGGCCTGCCGGAATGGGTCTAGGGTGGGGCGGGTACTGGGCGTCGGGGGAACGACCCATATTCAGAGCACCACGCCGAAGTGTTCGCGCAGCAGGGTGGTGCGTTCCTCTTCGCTGGCCACCGGGTGTTCGCGGCGGGTGGGGCCGGCGGTGGAGATCAGCCGGTCCTCGCTCAGGGTGAGGCGGCCCT
The DNA here is from genome assembly GCA_020852055.1 of Candidatus Latescibacterota bacterium. Lineage (GTDB taxonomy): Bacteria > Latescibacterota > UBA2968 > UBA8231 > UBA8231 > SICG01. The sequence continues at coordinate 3,734 of JADZBP010000274.1, read as the reverse complement.
CCGGGGTGGCCCGGGTGCACACCCGTTTGCGGGTGAAGGGCGAGGCGGGGTCGGTCTGGTGGAAGTGGCACACCGGGGCGAAGTCTTCGAGCTGGTAGGGGCGGAGGGTGAACAGGTACTGCGGGGTCCACTCGTCGCCGGGGGGTTGCCGGTGCAGGGTCCACTGATTGCCGGCCTGGGATAGACGGTAGCTGGTGCCGCGTTGGACCACCTCCAGACCCGGCTCCAGGGGCAGGGGCTCGAGGAAGGAGTCGCCGAAACCCACATCGGCCAGCCAGTCTCCGTCCGCGCGAACCCGCAAGGTCAGGTGGTCGAACTCGGGGCCCGGGCCCTGCGGTCCGTACACCCGCGCCGAGAGCAGGTCCACCTCGTACCCCAGTTCGGCCAGTAGCCAGGCAAAGAGGCCGTTGAGCTCGTAGCAGAAGCCACCCCGCTGCCGGCGCACGATCTTGTCGTACAGATGTGGCAACTCCAGCCGGATGGGCTGTTTCAGGTGGATGTCGAGGTTCTCGAAGGGCACGCGCTGCAGGTGGGCCAGGTGCAGGCGGCGCAGGGCCGGGGCGTCGGCCTGCTCCGGGGCCGCGCAATCGAGGCGTTCGAGATACGCGGCGGGGTCCACTGTTCAGACCGGCGCGAGGGTGTAGGTGGACTGCACGTACCCGGAGGCATAGGCCCGGGTGGCCTGGTGCTGCAGCCGCACGTCGCGATCCAGCGGGCCGAAGAGTGGAATGCCGCTGCCCAGCAGCACCGGGATACGGGTGAGGGTCAGGTCGGTGATCAGGCCGGCGTCGAGAAAGGCCTGGATGGTCAGGCCACCGTCCACGTATACGCGGGTGCAGCCCTCGCGGCGCAGGTGTTCCACCAGATCAGCGGGCAGATCGCGCCGCAGTTCGGCCCGTTCCTGGTAAACGGCGGGCAGTTCGCGCAGGAGGCGGGAGAGCACGATGACCCGCTTGCCCGCATAGGGCCACTCCGGAAAGGTGGTCACCTTCTCAAAGGTGACCCGGCCCATGACCAGCACATCCACCCTGGCCATGAACTCGGCGTAGCCGTAGTCCTCGTCCGGATCGGGTGCGGCTTCGAGCCAGTCCAGTCCGCCGTCGCTGCGGGCGATGAACCCGTCGAGGCTGGCGGCGATGAATACCGAAACCTTCATGGGATCACCGGTCGGCGGCGAGCAGGTGCTGTACCAACAATTTTTCCAGATCGCGGCGGCGGGCCTGGGCCCGCCACAGGGCAAAGGCGAGGACCAGAGCCACTAGGCCCAGCAGCAGGGCGCCGGTGGTGTCGTTGACGGTGATCTTGGGGCTGTTGGCGTCGCCGGGTTGCTGCGGGGTGGGAGGGTGCGGTTGGTCGGCCATGGGGTTATCCTCGGGTTGGGGGGCCTGCCCGGCGGGGCAGGAGTGGGCCCGGTCGATCTTAGTGCGGGATGGCGACCATGTCAACCATTCGGCGGGCAGGGTGGCAGGAGGCGCGGGGCGCCGGTGAAAAGCGGTGTTTTGGCGGGCGCGGGCGCGGCGCTGGTTACCATGTTCCCCAGCCAGGAAAAACCCATTTTGAGATCCGGGGCCGTCTGCGGCCACAGGCCCTCCACCTGGTGGTCGAAGCGCAGGAGGGGATAGGTGAGGGTCAACTCCTGGCCGGGCCGGGCGGCGAAGGACACGTGGTCGCCGCACCAGGTCACGGGCACCGGCTGGGTGCCGATGAAGGCGCGGACCTGCTCGCGCGGGGCCCAGTGCGGGGGCCGCAGGAAGAAGGTGTCGGCGATCTTGGCCTGCACACTGAGGCGCCCTTCCTGGGGCATGAAGGAGACCACCCGGCCCCAGGGGGAATCGCGGTTGAGGGAGAGATTCACAAAGACCCCGGTGGGCCGGCGTTCGATGGTGTGGTTCCAGGCGGTGTAGATGGCGCGCATGCCCTCTGGGGCGCAGCAGCCGAACATCTCGAAGCCCGAGACTCCGCCCAGCAACTCGTTCTCCCAGTCGTTGAGCCCCGAGCCGCCGACGATGCCGCCCTGGAACTTGCGCAATTCCCCCAGGCCCGCGTCGATGGCGGCCCGTTCGGTGCCGTGGTGCAGCCGTCGGTAGTACTCCTCGAATTGCGGCGTGACGATGAACTGCAGATTGGCGATGTAGTTGCGCAGGTAACGCTCGACGCAATCGTAGTAGACCGGCTGTCCTCCCCGGCCCAGGCAGCCGGCGATGGAGATCATGTCGGAGACGCAGCAGGTCTCGTTGCAACTGTCGGGCATGGCCGGGAACCAGCCCGTCCCGGTGCCGCGGCCCAGCATCCAGTTCCAGGTGCGCGCGGCAAAGTCGAGATAGCGCGCCTCGCCGGTGACCAGGCCCAGATGGGCCACGCCCCACACCGCGTGCATGGTGGCGTGGCTGTGGCCCAGGGGCTGGGCAAAGCTGCCGTCCGCGGCAAAGCGGATGCCGCCGGGCTGCAGGTTTTCGAGCATGCCTTCGGCGTAGGCGCGGGCAAATTCCAGGCCCTCCGGGTCGCCGGTGGCCAGATGGTAGGTGACCAGGGGTTCGACCACCGGGGCCGGCTGCTGATTCCAGAAATTGGGGATTACCTCGCCGTCGGGGCGCAGCGCCCCCATGCCGCAGCGGAACCAGCAGCACCCCTCCCCATCCCAGGTCGCCAGCTGCTTCAGTTGTGCCATCACCTTCTGCGCCAGTTCCGCCGAAGCCGTTTCGCCGGTGCGGATAAAATCCTCTGACAGACTTTGCAGGATCTTGGTCGCCCCCCAGGTGTGGAACACGTAGTCCTGGCGGTCGTAACGGGCGTGGGTATCCCCCTCGTTGTAGCAGCCGGGCGCGGCCCAGACCCGGCCCTCGGGGTCGACATAGCGGCGCAGGCGCTGGTGGAAGGCGGCCTCCACCTCGGCGCCCCGCGTCGAGCCGGCCACGTCGCGCATGAAGTACCATTCCCAGTCCATGCGCGCGTCGGTGTCGCAGGCCACCACCGGGTCCTGGTCCGCCGGGGTGGGCGGACAGTGCAGGGGGTGGCACTGGAAGACCGGCTGGTACCCCAGCTCCGGGCGCGGGGTGCGGCTCAGATAGTTGAGCGCCCACTCGGCCATATTTTTCAGGTCGAGGTCGGCCGCAGTGGGGGCATCGTCCAGGGGGAGGATTTGGTTTGCAGCGGGTGTGGCGATCTGGATTTCGGCAATGCGGCCGGTGAGGCCGTGGATGGGCTGGTCCATTTATCCCTCCCCGAGGCGCAGGGCGAAGAGGGCGGTGTCTTCCAGCGAAAAACGCAGGCGTACCCGGCGACCCGCCAGTTCGCCCAGTTTCCTTTCGCCCCAGCGAATCGCCGCCAGGCATTGCGGGTACCGGGCAGTGTCCTCGCGCAGCGGGGTGCAGTCTGCTTGTGTAAAGCCGGGGATCACCTGCCCGCCCTCGTCCCGCACCTCCACCCGCACCTGGCCGGCGCGGGCATCGGCGTTGAGCCACAGGTCCTCGCCGCTCACCAGCAGGGGCTGGGTCTCGACGATGCCAGTGCGGCCCGGCAGGTTATCCCAGGAGGCGAAGCCGTCTCGGCGCATAAAGGCGCGGCCGATGGCCGAGGACCAGGGGCCCTGCATCGGTTGCCAGTGCTGGAGGTCGAAACCGCCGTAGTAGAAGATCAGCTGGGTCTCGGTGCAGATGGGGTCGGTGGGGGCCAGCACCATGCCGCTGTCGAAGGCGCCCGGCGGGCCCAGGCCGATGAAGTTGCCGCGCCAGGGC
>JADZBP010000273.1 GCA_020852055.1 Candidatus Latescibacterota bacterium | reverse complement strand
GAAAGGGGTATCATCCGGTGGAGGGGTTACTTCCTCCGAACTAAGGGTCGGCGCCGGCAAGATTAACGTCGGTTCCTCCAGGGCACTCCCATCGCTCAGAGTGTCCGGCGGCGCTTCGACCTGCGCCGACAACAACCGCGGGGCCAGAATCCCCAGGGCCAGCCATACCACGAACCAGCTCGATCTGCTCATACCGCTCTCTCCGCGCACCATGCGTTTTGTACTCGATTGATTGGGGACATTCACCCTTCGGGATCCGCTCTTCGCGCTAGTGCCACTCATGGGACCACCTCCCCAAAGGCAGGGTAGGGATTGTTCTGACCGGTAGCAATGTAAGCTGCAGGGGCGATTGACCATCTGCCGTTGGCGATCCCGGTATTGAAGACGCTCACAGTCGTCTTGCCCGGTCCGTCACTGAACACGATCTCGGCTTTGCCGTCCGGGGTGACGACGTCGCCCAGAGCGGGCAGGCCAAAGGTCGCGGCCTTCTTGAAGGCTTGCAGCTTGAAAGTGAGTTTCCCATTTACAGTCGCGGTGGTCCACACCCCGAAACCCACCGGCTGTCTGGTCCCGTTGACGGTTTTGGTCACGTTGATGACCAGTTCCTTTCTGCCGTCCCCATTTAGGTCACCGATGGCCGGCCAGGTCTCGCAGTTGTAGAAGGCGTTTTCCAGTCCCGCTACTGCGGGGATTCCCAAGGGGGCAAAGCGCCACACCCCGGCCGCCAGGGTCGCGATATACACCCGGGTAGGTCTACCACTGCCGTATCCGTCAACGCCGACGACAATCTCGCTCTTGCCGTCTCCGGTCAGGTCGCCTATCGCCGGCCGCGTGGTGCCATTGGTCCGGTTGTAGTTGTCGGCGTCCGGCAAATACAACTCCCCCCCGTAGACGATTTCTCCAGAGCGCCACAGGAAAGCCCGGATGTATCCCAATCCGCCCTTGCCTAGGCCGACAAGGAGATAGTTCGTGCCATTCAGGTTCCCCACGGCCGGCCAGGTCTCCCCGTTGGCCCGGTTGTACGCGTCCCAGCCTGCCATAACCCCCTTGCTCCTCCCACTACCCCACCACACGGTCACCAAGCCGCCGCTGCCGGTACCCCCTCCCACCGCAACCTCGCTGAGACCGACGCCGTCGAGGTTGCCGACCGCGGGACGGGTGATGCCAATGTTCTGTCGGTAGGTGCTGCCGGGCAGGTAAAAAACCGCCACCATACCACCGAAACCACTGAACCCCTGGTAAAGTATTGAGGTGGTGGTCGGATTTTTCTTGCGAAGCTCGACGCCGGTTATCTGTCCAGAGGCTACGCGAGGCTCCCAGCCGACCAGCACCTTTTGGTAACCAATGAGATAACGAACACCTTGGGAGGAAACCTTGTAAACTGGAACCTGGTTGTACACCGGCACGGATATTTGGCGCGGCACCCCTCCGACGAGGAGGTTGGGATAGCGGTTCGGCTTGACGGTGATCGCCACTGCTTTGGTGCTGAGCAGGCTGGGTGAGGTGCTGGTGCGAGCGCCGAAGACCACCTTGTAGGTGCCGGGCTGGTCAAAGAGCGGGGTCCAGCTCAGCGTATTATTCCTACTGAAAAGGCTTCCCTTGGGAAGGGTCGACAATTGCACCAACCCAGGAAGCGCGACAGGTGGACTGTAATTGGGATCCTGTGCTTTGACGGTGAAACTCAGGGGCAATCCTGCTTTCACCGTCAGCGGCTGCGGTTGCGGGACCGAGAGGGCAGGAAAACGCCCGGAGATCGTCAGTTTCAGGAAGGCGGTCGCAGAGCCGCCCTGCCCGTCGCTCACGGTGTAGATCAGGGAGTCCCTGTACGCGGAAAGTCTTTCATCGGTGTTGGTGTACTTCACTTTGTTGTCCACGATCGCCGCCGTGCCGAATGCGGGCGGCGTGACTGCGGTTACGGTCAGCGGGTCACCGTCAATATCGAGGTCGTTGGCCACAACGTTCTTGGTCGCGGTCCCCTTGAATACGACAAAGGCCGTGTCGGCTGCCGCCACCGGCGGATCTTCGACTGGGCTGACCATCACCGTCGCCGTGCCGATGACCATAGCACCGAATGAGTCCACGGTGGTGTAGGTAAAGGAATCCTGGCCATTGAAGTTGGGTTTGGGTGTGTAAGTGAGCCTGTCAAAAGTCGCCTGGATCGTCACCGTCCCATTCGCCCCCGGGCTTATGGTAACGAACCTTAATGGGTCACCTTCCGGATCCGTGCAGAGGTCTGTTGTCTGCAGGGTGACGGGCGTATCCTCGTCGGCGGTCACCCGATTGCTGTTGGCCACCGGCTGTTGATTTAACAAATCCACCTGCACATTGCCGATCGCCGTCGCGAAGCCATCGCTGACAGTGTAGGTGAAGATGTCCCTGCCTCTGTAGTTCAGATTGGGGGTATAGGTGATCTTGCCATTCGGCTGGAAAGATACCGACCCATGCGCCCCCTGGGTCACCGCCGTCACCGTCAGGGCGTCACCGTCCGGATCCGTATCGTTGCCCAATACATTCCCAATTATGGTCGTATTCGACGGGCGGACCGCCGAATCGAAAATGGCAACCGGCGGACGGTTTGGATATGTAGTGATGCCCATGGCGAACGAGAAGCCACCGGTATCGCTGCCGCTCAGGTTCCTGACCACCACGATTACCTCGTTGACGCCGCCGCGGACCCAGTTCGTCCTGGGGAAGGTGGACGCCGCCCAGTCAAACTGTTGGTACCCGTAATTGCCGTTGAAGACCGCTCCGCTCCAGTTCAGGCTGACACTCAGGGGGGGCGCACGGTAGTTATCCTCGCTGAGCGATCCCTCCCGGGCCACGAGGTGGCGGTTGATGTAGACCTCAGCGTCGTTGTCCACCGAGATCAGCAGGTCTGCGGCGAAATCGCGGAAGTCGGGCATATCGAACAGAGCCCGATAGTACGTCACTCCCGGACCCGCATTGAGCGGGGTGTTTGGTGCGGGGACACTTTCCAGGGTGGCGCCGGTGTAGGCCTGGGTCGGCAGGGTGAAGGTTTCCGGGGCCGGCAGGGAGGAGACACCGCCCCAGGGCACCGCGTCGTCGTAGTCTACCTGGGTGCTCGCCCTCCAGCCGGTCCACGAGTAGATCGATATCTGGTCTGCCCCGGCCTGCCCGGCGAAGGGCGCCAGCAGCGCCAGGCAGACCAGGAAGCGCATGGCGAGCGGCACAGCGCTCTTTTTCCCCGTCATGGTTTTTCTCCTCCTTCGTTGGTATGGGTGTGCAACTTTCATTTGTCCGGCATGGCCGCGTCGGCCCGGGCCACCAACTCCTCAAAGCTGCAGGGCCGGGCCGGGTCGAAGTGGGCCAGGCCCACCTGCACCCTCAGTTGCTGCCCCTCCGGGACGCACTCGTTGTGCGCCGCCAGGTTCTGCTGCAGACGCCGCAGCGCGATCTCCGTCTGCCCGGCGCCGATGTTGGTCATCAATACCCCGCAGTCCGTCCCGTCTACCCGGCCGGCGGTGTCGGCATCGCGGAAGGTGGTCTGCACCACCCGGCCCAGCTGCCCCAGGGCCGCTTCGGTCTGCCCCAGGCCCTCTCCGTCCACGTCCACCCGCAGCAACGCCATCGGGGTCTGGGTGCGCCGCGCTGCCTTGAGCAACTGCCGGCCCAGCACCGCAAACCCCGCCCGGTGGTACAGCCCCGAGCCGCTCTCCTGCAGGGAGTGGTGGGCCTGCCTTTCGGCCAGCCGGAGCAGCATCAACTCCAGTTCGGCCGGGCTAAAGGGCTTGTTGAGATACCCATACACCCCGCAGTGCAGCGCCTCGGCGGCCGGCAGGAAGGCGCTGGAGGCCCGCAGCACCACCGGGATCAGCGGGTAGCGCCGGTGCACCTGGCGCAGGGTCTGGCCGAGGGCCTGGCTCTGGGAGGGGGGCAGGTCGGCGAGGATCAGGTCCACCCGTCCGGCCTCGCCGGCCAGGGCACCCAGGATCTCCCCGGTCCTGGGCAGCAGCCTGACCCGGTGGCCGCGCCGGCAGAGCCACTCGAAGACAACCTGGCGGGCGTAGTTCTCGGCTTCGGCCAGGTAGATATGGAGGGTGGGGGGTTTCATCATGGGGTTGTGCTATTGCAAGGCCCGTGCCGATGGCTGGCCGCGCCCCTGTTTTGGCCGGCAGGGGGCGGGAGGCGGGGCGCGGGCAAGCGCCGCGGACGGCGCGGTCCGGCAGGCAGCCGGGCCTTGTGGGCCAACGGGTTGGACGGGGAAACCGGCAGGTGGGGAAGATGGGAAAAAAGAAAAAAGCAACCGCTCTGGCGCAGGGCGCCGGCGCGGGGTTGCAACCGCAGATGGGGCGGTCTATCAGGGTTCTAACAGGGTTCTATCGGAGAATCGCTGATAGAACCCTGTTAGGCTGAGCCCAAAGGCAGGCGGTAGCGGCTCCAGCGGCGAGCCCCTTCCTGCTCCAGCAGGCCCTGGGCGTTGAGCTTCTTTAACAGATAAGAGGCCCGCTCCGGGCTGACGGCCAGCAGGTCGCGGCACTCGGTGTTGCCGATGCTGCCGTGCTGCCGCACATAGGCCAGGATCTGCTCCTCGTCGTTGGCCGGGTGGCCGGCGACGGAGGCGGGAGGTGGAGCCGGTGCCCGGGCCGGCTCGGCTCCGGGGCGGAACTCGACAAAGCGCAGGTGCTCGGGCCGGACCAACGCGCCTCTGCTCCTGATCAGCGCGTACTCGACCAGGTTCTTCAACTCCCGCACGTTGCCGGGGAACTCGTGCCCCTCCAGCATGGCCAGGGCCTCCCGGCTCATGCCCGCCGGCTCCCGCCCCATCTCGGCACCATAGCGCCCCAGGAAATGGTCCACCAACAGCGGGAGGTCCTCCCGCCGGTTGCGCAGCGGCGGTACCGCCACCGTGAATCCCGCCAGCCGGAAGTAGAGATCCTCGCGGAAACGGTCCTGGGCAATCAGGGTGGTCAGTTCCTGGTTGGTCGCCGCCAGGATCCGCACGTCCACCACCCGCTCCTGGCTGCTCCCCAGCGGGGTCACCCTGCCCGTCTCCAGGGTGCGCAAGAGCTTGGCCTGTAGCTCCAATGGCAGATCGCCGATCTCGTCGAGGAACAGCGTGCCCCCATCCGCCTGCTCGAAGTACCCCCGGCGCGCCTCGTGCGCCCCGGTGAAGGCCCCCCGCAGGTGGCCGAAGAAGCTGGACTCGGCCAGCTCGCGCGGGATGGCCGGGCAGTTGACGGCGACGAAGGGGCCGCGCGCCCGACTGCCTCCGTAGTGGACAGCGCGCGCCACCACCTCCTTGCCGGTGCCGCTCTCCCCGGTGATCAGCACCGACACGGTGTGCGCCTGCTGCAAGAGGGCGATCTCCTCCAACATCGCTGTCACCGCCAGGCTCTGGCCCACCAGACTGCCTCCCTGCTGGGCGATCTGCTGCTGGGACAGATCCTCCAGCCGGCCAGCCAGCGCGTCGCGCTCCTTGGTGAGCGTCTCGCGCCGGGCCATCTCCTCCTCCAAGGCGCGGTTCTTCTCGGCCAGCTGGCGGGCGTGATCCTCCAGGGCGGCGTTTTTCTCCGCCAGGGCGCGCACCAGCGCCGCCTTCTCTAGATGGGTCTGGATGCGCACCAGCACCTCCTCCTTCTGGAAGGGCTTGGTCACGTAGTCCACCCCACCGGCGCGGAAGCCTTCCACCAGATCGGCGGTGTCGTCGCGGGCGGTCAGAAAGATCACGGGAATGGCGCGGGTCGTCTCGTGCTGCTTGAGCCGGCGGCAGACCTCGAAGCCGTCCAGACCCGGCATGGTCACGTCCAACAGCACTAGGTCGGGCACGAAGCGTTCGGCCAGCTGCAGGGCCACCTCCCCCGAAGAAGCCACCATCGCCTCGTACCCGGCCCCGGCCATGGCCCGGCTCATCAGCTTCAGGTTGGCCGGGGTGTCGTCCACCACCAGGATCCGCGATCCCTTCAGCTCCACTGCGGATTCAGCCATCGACGGTCTTCTCTATTATTTTGAGCACCCCGTTCAGGTCGAGGGACTCCACCAGCGCGCCCAATCGGTCTGCCAGCTGCCCTTCGCGCGCCCACAACCCGGCCAACTGCTCCAGTCCGCCCTCGAGCGCGGTCACGTTGTGCATCTCTGCGGCTTGGCGCAACCCCGCCCGCAGCTCGGCCGGCAGCGCCATCCCGGAAAAATCCACCCCCGCCGCCGGCGCCGCCACCGGGTGGCGAGTCTCCCACTGAACCCCCAGCACCTGTTCCAGGCAGGCGTACAGGGCTTCGAAGTGGAAGGGCTTTTCGAGGAAGAAGTCGAAGCCGGCCTTGAGGTAGTCCTCCCGCTGGTGCTGCATCACCGAGGCCGAGATCGCCACAATGGGTAGAACCCCGTACTCGGCCCGCAGCCGCCGCAGGGTCTCCACACCGTCCATGCCCTCCATGCGGATGTCCATGAACACCAGGTCCAGCCGCTCCTGCCGCGCAGCAGCCATGGCCTCCTCCCCGCTCTGGGCCTGGCGCACCTGGGCCCCGAGTCCTTCCAGAATCTGCACCAGGATCTCGCGGTTGGTCGCCACATCGTCCACCACCAGGATGCGCGGGGCCACCGGCGTTGCCAGCCGCATCACCCCCTGGTAGCGCTTGGCCACCTGGGCAGCCGTGGGGCTCTGGGCAGGGGGCAGCGACAGGGAGAAGAAGAGGCGCGCCCCCTGGCCCGGCGCCGATTCCAGCTGCAGCTGCCCGCCCATCAACTCCACGTTGCGCT
>JADZBP010000272.1 GCA_020852055.1 Candidatus Latescibacterota bacterium | reverse complement strand
GAGGGTGTTGCCGGCCGGGTCGGTGCTGACCATGCCCCCACCCAGATCGGCGCTGGTGGCCTTGAAGTGGTAGGTGGTCCCCGGCGCCAGACCCACCAGGGAAACGGTGTGTTCCTGGCTGAGGTCGCCGCGTTCCACCCGGTTGCCGTACTGGCCGGTCAGGCCGTATTCGAGCACGGTGTTGGTCGGCACATCGGTGGTCCACACCACCGTGGCCGCGTTCGGCCCGACCTCCAGGGCCAGCGGGCCGGCGGTGATCTGCGGGGCCGGGGTTTGCCCGGCGGGGTCGGTGGTGAAGTGGCCGGCCCCGCTGCGGGTGGGGCCATTGCCGGCGACATCGCGCGAGGCCACGGTATATTCGTAGCGCTGCCCAGGAGTCAGATTGGTGAGCACCAGCTGATGGTCGCGGCGGAACTCTGGATCGACGGCGACATCGGCGCCGGCCTCGCTGGCAAAAGCCACCTCGCCGTCGGTGGACTCGTCCGTGCTCCACTCGATCACCGCGCTGGTGGCCGTGGTCTGGACCACGATCGGACCGGTGAGGATGGCCGGTGGGATGAGGTCCGCCCCGGACAGGGTGTTCACCACCAGCTCGGGCGCGTACACCGGGCCGTTGCCCGCCTGGTCCACGGAGCCGATGCGCAGGTGATAGGTCTGGCCCGCTTCCAACTGGCCCAGATGCCATTCGTGTTCCACCGCCGGCTCCAACTGACTGAGGCTGCCCAGCTCGAACTGCGGTGTTTTTCCGTAGTCGAGGGTGGCGGTGCTCAGCTCGCTGGTGGCCCAGGAAAGCAGCAGGGCGCTGGCGGTGCGGGTCTTGACCGCCGGCCAGCGGGTGTATTCCGGCGGGGCGATATCGGCCCCGGCCGGGGTGGTGAAGGTCTCCACCGCGCCAAATACCGGACCATTGCCGGCCTGGTCAGTGGAGGCCACCTGGAAATGGTAGGTGGTGCCCGGCTTCAGGTTGGTCAGGTCGAGGAGATGGTCCACGGTGGCGGCGGGGTCGCCCACCTGAGTCTCGGCGCCATTCGCCTCGCCAAAGCGCACCTGACTGTCGGCCAACTCGTCGGTGCGCCAGGCCACGCGGGCCCGGTCCTGCTGGACGCTGAGCACCGAGGGCACGCCGAGCAACACCGGGGGGCGTTCGTCGGCGACTGCCCGGGTGCGGAAGGTGCCGCTGCGGGTGGGCGAGGCGGTGCCCTGCGGGTTGCGCGAGGTGACGCGATACCCGTACTCCACCCCGGCGGCCAGGTTGGTCAGCACCACCTGGTGGTCGTTTTCGAGGCGGCCGCGGCTCTCGCTGAACACCTCGTCAGGAGCAGTGGCGAGGAAATACTCGACCTGGGTGTCGGCGGGCTGGTCGGTGCGCCAGAAAAGGGTCGCCTGATCCTGGCTGACCTGGGGCACCGCCGGGCCGGCGGTGAACACCGGCGGGCTGAGCAACTGCGCCCCCAGGGTGCGGAAACTGCGGAGTGGAGAACGGCTTTCGTTGCCTTCGGCGTCGAGCGCCCGCACCCGGTACCCGTACTGGGTGTTGGGTTCGAGCCCGGTCACCTCCACCCCCTGCCGTTGCCGGCGTTCCAGCACCCCGATCTGCCGAGCCCCGGCCAGCCCCTCCCCCACCCCGATCTCCACCTCACCGCTGGCGGGTTCGTCCAGGGCCCACTCGATGCGCACCCCCTCCTGGGTCACCGCCAGGGCTGCCGGCCCGGCGATGAACACCGGCGGCGCCAGATCCTGAGCGGCCAGGGTGGTGAAGGAAAAGGTGCGGGCAGGGGCGAGGTTGCCGGCCGCGTCGCTGGCCTCGGCCCGGCCGTGGTAGGTGGTGCCGGCGCTCAGGCCGCGCAGCTCGATCCAGTGCTCGCGCCGGCGCTCCCCCGAGGAAAGCACCTCCGCCCCCTGCAGGGCGGCGTTGTCGGCAAAGGTAAGTACCACCTCGGCCGGCTCGTCGTACCCCAGGGTGATGGCGGCCCCGGCCGCGCTGAGTCCCTGCACCGCCGGCCCGCTCACCAGGCGCGGGGGCAGCGCGTCGGCGGCTTTGCGGGTTTTGAAGCTCAGCTGGGCGGCAACGGCATTGCCCTGGGCATCCCGAACCGAAAGGGCCGCCCGGTACCGGGTGTCCGGCGTCAACTGGGTGAGCTGCACCCGCTGCTCGCCGGCGGGCACCGACAGATTGACCTGCCTGGCCGTTTCCGCCCCCGCCTCATCCTGCACCAGGACGCTGGCCGTGGCCAACTCGTCCGTGCGCCAGGCCAGGGAGGCGGTTTCGGCATCGAACCCCTCGACAAAGGGGCCTTCGACAAAACGGGGGGGCTGGGTGTCGGCAAGTCGCGCGGTGCGGAACTGACCCCGCAGCGGCGGCGTCGGGTTGCCGGCCGCGTCGGTGGCCTGTACCTGGTAATAGTAGGGGGTGTCGGCGGCTAGGTTGCTGAAGGTGAGGCTGTGGCGCTGCTGCAGTTGCGAGTTCTCGATCAGGCTGGGCCCGCTCAGGTCGGGCTGGATGCTGAGCAGCAGCTGCAGCACGACGGGTTCGTCGGCCCGCAACACCAGCACCCCGCCTTTGTCGCTCAGGCCCTCGATGGCCGGCCCCTCGAGGATCTGGGCTGGCCGCAGGTCCGGGGCGCTCCGGGTCAGGAAGCTGCGCTGGGCCGAGGCGGTCTGGTTGCCGCTTTCGTCGGTGATCGACACCTGGTAGAAATACTGGGTGGCCGGCTCCAGGCTGCTGAGCCCGAACTGGTGGCTGGTGCCCGACCGGCTGGTTTCGAGGCGGCCGTCGCGCAGGTCGGTGTCCTTGTCGTAGCGCAGCTCGGCGCGGCTCAACTCGTCGGTCCGCAGGACCACCAGGGCTTCCTTGTCGCTGACGCTCTGCACCCCCGGCCCCTCGACAAAGCGCGGCGGCGCCAGATCCGGGGCCCTGGCCGTGGGGAAGCTGCCGCTGCGCGCCGGCGACAGGTTGCCCGAGGCGTCGGTGGCCTGCGCCTCAAAGGTGTACTGGGTGGCCGGCTGCAGCCCTTCGAGTCGGACCTGCTGGTCCTTGACGAGGGCGGTGGTGGCGACCTGCCCGCCGGGGGCTGCAGTCGCGGCGTAGCGCACCTGCCCGGTGGCCAACTCGTCGGTGGTCCAGCGGATCACCGCGCTCTGGTCGGTAAGGCCCTCGACAAAAGGAGCCACCAGGATCAGCGGCGGCTGTTTGTCGGCCGCCGCCAGGGTGAGGAAACGCCCCCGCAAGGGGGCGGCGGTGTTGCCGGCCTCGTCGGTGGCGCTCACCTCCACGCCGTACCAGGTGGCGGCCTTCAGACCCGTGAGCACCAGCGCGTGCTGATCGGTCAGCGCCTCGCTGCGGGCACTGACCGCGTCCCCGCCAGCCTCGGGCAGGGCGCGGGCTGTGCCGCGGGCGGGTTCACTGCTGCTCCAATTCAGGGCGGCGCTCTCCTCGGTGAGGGCCACCCGCAACCCGGAAAGCGCGGGCGGCTGGCGATCGGCCTGGGTGGAGAAGGAGAAACTGCCCTCGGCGCTGGCGCCCGATGGATCGCGGGCCACCACCCGCCAGGTATAGGTGGTGCTGGGCCGCAAGGGCGGCGGCGACCATTCGGACTGGCCCAACTCCGCCCCTACCGGCGCCTGGCCGGCCGCCGCCAGACTCACCGTATAACGCAGCGCCTCGCCGTCGGCGTCTTTGGCCGACCACGACAACACGGGCGAGAGCGGCACCCCGGTGGCGTTGCCGGGCGGGAAGAGCGCCAAGGGAGCCTGGGGCGGATCGGGAACCGGGGTCCAGGTGAGATTCACCTCGCGGTTGACCGAGATACCAGTGGCCGGATCGCGCAGGGTGAGGGTGGCCTTGGTCTGCCCGTTGGCATTGGGCACCGGGACCAGGTTCACCCCGCCATTGCCGGCAACCGCACTGGCCACCAGCCGCGTGTCGAACCCGCTGGCGCTCCAGATCAGCCCGGCCGGGTCGGTGTCGGCATCGAAGGCGAAGGCAGGCCCGCCGGCCCGCAGCGGCTGGTCTTCGGCCGCCTGGAAAGCGGTGGGCAGGGTGGCCAGGATCTGCGGTGGATCGTCCTGGGCCAGCCATCTGAGCACCACCGGCTTGGCCACCGCCAGACCCGAGGCCCCGGTGCGCACGATCTCGACCTCGTCGGCGCCGAAGGCATTGGCCAGCGGGGTGAAACGCAGCAGGTCCCCCAATACCTCGGTTTTGGCCACCAGCGCCGGATCGGTGCCGCGCACCGACCAACTGCCCGGCTCGGTGTCGACCCCGGCGAGGTTGAGTTCGAGTGGGGCGTCCTCCAGCGCTGTGGGCGGGTTGATGCTGCCCACCTGGGGCGGGCGGAAGACGGTGATGCCGACCCGCGCCGAGGACTGGCCGCCCGGACCGCGCACGGTCAGCAGCGCGGTGTAGGTGCCCGGTTTGTCGTACACGGCGCGCAGGCCCTGGCCGCGGTTCTCCGACACCCGACCAGCCGCGTCGAAGCTCTCGAGGTACCAGGCGTCGATGATACCGCTGGACCCGTCGGTGAAACTCACTTCCAGGGGCGGGTTTCCCTGGACCGGGGAGGCGTTGAGGCGCGCCACCGGCGGCGCGTGGATGACAAAATCGGCGCTGGCGCTGCCGGCGTAGTTGGGGTCGGCAATGGTGGCCACTGTCGCATAGGTGCCCGGCCCGACGGGCGCAGCCCCGGAACCGTTGTACGAAACCCCGACAGGGAGCCCGGGCGGAGTGGTGACCACCCCCACCCGTTTGGGTTGGCCATCGAAGGCCGCGGTCAGGCTGGTGAAGCTGATCGAGGCCGGCGCCGGCGCCACGGCAAAAACCGCGCTGGTGGCCGGGGCCAGACCATTGGCCGTTGC
Organism: Candidatus Latescibacterota bacterium; assembly: GCA_020852055.1. GTDB lineage: Bacteria > Latescibacterota > UBA2968 > UBA8231 > UBA8231 > SICG01. The sequence continues at coordinate 2,241 of JADZBP010000272.1, read as the reverse complement.
CGTCAGGGTACGGGTGCCGGTGCCAGAAACGCCGAGACCGTTGAAGGTGGCGATGCCATTGGCGGCTGCAACCGAAACCGGTCCGGTCAAGCTCCCCCCACCACCCAGGGTCAGCGTGATAACCCCCGAATACCCAAAAGCCTGCTGCCCCGTGAGATCCCGCACCTCGACCACAGGCTGGGTGCCCAGCACCCGGCCATGCACGGCGGTTCCGGGTTGGACGGTGAAGACCAGGTGGGTGGCCGCCACTTCCGATAGCAGCGCCGGGGCACTCACCGGCGGCAGGTCGCTGCCCACTCCTGACTGGTCGTCGGCGGTCAGCACGAAGGACTGCTTGTCTGCCGTTGCCGTGTAAGCCAGACCGGTGAAAACCGCTACCCCGCCAAGGGCTATAGCCGTCTGGTTGAGCAGGCTTCCCGGCGACCCTTCCACTATGGTAACCACTTCCCCGAAATCCACGTCGACCACGCCGTTGGCATCCCGCGCCTGGACCACTGGTTGCGTGGCCAGCGCCTGGCCACTCACTGAGCCTGCTGGCAATTTCGCGAAGACCAATTGAGTGGCCACTACCTCCGACACCAACGCTGGGGCACTCACCGGCGGCAGGTCGCTGCCCACTCCTGACTGGTCGTCGGCAGTCAGCACAAACGACTGCTTGTCTGCCGTCGCCGTGTAAGCCAGGCCGGTGAAAACCGCTACCCCGCCAAGGGCTGTAACCGTCTGGTTGGCCAGACTGCCCGGCGACCCCTCCACCAGGGTGACCACCTCCGCGAAGTCCACATCGAGGTTGCCTTGGGCATCCTGTGCCTGCAGCACCGGCTGTGTTGCCAGGGCTTGCCCGCTCACGGAGCCTGCCGGCAAGGCAGTGAATACCAACCGCGATGCGGCCACCTCGACCCGGATCGAATTGGCGTCGCTGGCGCTCACCGCGCTGCCCATGCCGCCGATACTGGTGGTCACCCCGCCGGCGGCGAACCCCACCCTGAAGGCGTGCCGGTCCACGGCATTGCCGCGCATCACCGCCGACACCAGGTAGTAGCGCAGGGCGCCGTCGGGCGGCACCTCGGCACTGGTCGGTGTGACCAGGGTGGGAGTGCCGATCGCAATACTGGCCTGGCTGCCGATCTGGGTGTCGCCGGTCCCCAGCGCCGCGTCGAGACTGCGGTACAGGCGAAGCTCGCTGAAGTCCGCCGCGACCAACCCGGTGGGGGTGCCCAGGTCGGAGAGGGTCAGACCGACCGACTGAAGCGCTGTCGCTCCGTTGCCGGTCAGTCCGATGCGGAAAAGCAGTACCTCGCCGCCGGGCGCCACATTGCCAGCCCCGCTGAGGCCAGCGGCAGGCACCGACTCCGCGAAGGAGGGCTCGTTCAGATTGAGGATCTGATTGGTCGCCACATTGGACAGGGTCTGCACCACCCCCGAGGACCAGGCCACGGTGAGCTGGTTCAGCGTGGTTGTGCCGGCAAAGCCGAACTCCAGCGGCAGCGACCCCTGGGAAAGGAATCCGCCGCCGCCGTCCACCTCCCGCCGCTGGCTCAGCCCCCCGGCCACCGCGGTGACCCGGGCGCCGACACCGTTCCGGTTGCTGTTGGTGCCGTTCAGCCTGACCTGCAGCCAGCGGTTCGAGTTGCCGTGGTTGCGGTAGAGCCGGTTGGCACCCTGGTTGACGACATAGAGGTCGAGGTCGCTGTCGCCGTCGAAATCCGCCCAGGCCACGCCTACCCCATTCGCCGGATCGGCTACCCCGGCGGCCGCGCCCAGATCGCTGAAGGTCCCGTTGCCATGGTTGCGGTACAGGCGATTGGCGCTGCCGTAGTTGACCACGTACAGGTCGAGGTACCCGTCGTTGTCGGCATCCCCCCAGGCCACGCCGTAGCCGTTGCCAACATCGGCCACCCCGGCGTTGGCGCCCACCTCGGTGAAGGTCCCGTTGCCGTTGTTCCGGTACAGCAGATTGGCGCTGCCGTAGTTGACCACATAGAGGTCGAGATCCAGATCGTTGTCATAGTCGGCCCAGGCCGCCCCGGTGCCGTACCCAGCGTCGGCCACCCCGGCGCTGGAACCCACCTCGGCGAAGGTGCCGTTGCCTTCGTTCCGGTACAGCAGATTGGCGCCGTTGTTGGTCACGTAGAGATCGGGGTCGCCATCGTTGTCGTAGTCGCCCCAGGTCGCTCCGTAACCGTTGCCGGCGTCGTCCACCCCGGCACTGGAACCTACCTCGGCGAAGGTGCTGTTGCCATT
>JADZBP010000271.1 GCA_020852055.1 Candidatus Latescibacterota bacterium | reverse complement strand
TGCCGGTTCCACTCCGCGTGGCGCAGGAGGGCGGCCGGGTGGTAGGTGACCACCACCGGTATGCCCCGGTAGCTGTGCAACCTGCCCCGCAGCGCGTTGAGCGGGGCCGACTCCTGTAACAGGACCTGGGCTGCGGTGCGGCCCAAGGCACAGATGATCCGGGGTTGGATGATCTCGATCTGCCGCGCCAGGTAGGGCTCGCACGCCTGCAGTTCCTCGGGACTGGGGGTGCGGTTGCCCGGCGGCCGGCACTTGACCGTGTTGCAGATGTAGACCTGGTCCCGGCGCATCTTCATCGCCTCGATGATCTTGGTCAGCAACTGGCCGGCGGCCCCGACAAAGGGCAACCCCTGCCGGTCCTCCTCCTCGCCCGGTCCCTCTCCCACGAAGAGGATTCCGGCCTCCGGGTCGCCATCGCCAAAAACGAAGCGCTGCCGGGTCTGCCCCAGAGGGCAACGGGTGCAGTTGCAGATCTCCTGTCGGAAGGCCTCCAGCCCCGCCGCGCGCTCCCCCGCCGCCGGCACGGGCGCCGGTTCAGGCGGAGGCTCTGCGGCAACTGCCACCGGCGCGGGGCCGTCCTGGACCCCGGTCAGGGCCTGGGGGGCGATGAAGGAGGCCCCGTCGAAGAGACACAGGTCCTCCAGGAAACGCCGCGCCTCGGCAAGCACCTGGTTCCGCTCGCTGGCGTCCATCACCTCTCCTCGCGGGCCGTGGGCTTCATCGCGCTGCGGGCCGGTGCCCGACCACCCAGTCGAGGATATGGTCGGCGACCTGGTGTTTGCTCATCTTGGGCAGGCGCTGCGCCCCGCCCCGGGGATCGACGAGGGTGACAATATTGGTGTCCACCGCAAAACCCGCCCCCTCCTCGCGCAGATCGTTGAGCACCACCAAATCGCAGTTCTTGCGCTGCAATTTCTCGCGGGCCCGCGCCAGGCCATCCTCGGTCTCCATGGCAAACCCGATCAGGAGCTGGTGGGCCTGTTTGGCACGGCCCAGCCCAGCCGAGATGTCGGGGTTCTCGACCAGTTCGACCACCAGATTGCCCGTGCCGCGTTTGAGCTTCTGCGGCGCCACCTGGGCGGGCCGGTAGTCGGCCACCGCCGCGGCCAGGATTGCCGCGTCCACCTGGGGGTACACCGCCTCGACGGCCGCCTGCATCTGGAGGGTCGAGCGCACGGCCACCAACTCCACCCCGGCCGGCGGGGTGAGCGCCGTAGGCCCCGATACCAGCCAGACCCGGGCCCCGCGGCGATGGGCCCGGGCGGCCAGGGCGTAGCCCATCTTGCCACTCGACCGGTTGCCGATGAAACGCACCGGGTCGAGATCCTCGAGGGTGGGACCCGCGGTGACCAGCACCTTCATGCCCGCCAGGTCGAGGCCGGCGGCGAAGTGTTGCTCCACCTGTGCGGCGATTGCCTCGGGTTCGGCCATGCGCCCCCGGCCCACGGCGCCCGACGCCAGTTCCCCGGCTTCGGCCTCGATCCACTGGTAACCCAGGCCCGCCAGCCGCTGCAGGTGTTCCTGGGTCAGCGGATGCTCGAGCATGTGTTCCTCCATGGAGGGAGCGGCCAGCACCGGGGCGGTGCAGCCCAGCATCAGGGTCGTGAGCAGATCGTCGGCCAGGCCGTTGGCGAGGCGGGCCAACAGATGGGCGGTGGCCGGGGCCAGCACCACCACCTCCGCCCACTGGGCCAGACCCACATGCACCACCGGGAACTCCTCGGAGGGGGCGAAGAGGTCGGTGTACACCGGGCGGCGCGAGAGCACCTCGAGGGTATAGGGGGTGACAAAACGCTGGGCCGCGGCGGTCATCACCACCCGCACCTCGGCGCCCTGCTTCAACAGCGCCCGCACCAGGTGCGGGGTCTTGTACGCGGCGATGCCGCCACTGATGCCCAGCAGCACCCGCTTTCCAGACAGGTTCATCGCGTCTCCTCCAGGGCCGCCAGGATCTGGGCCACCACCGTCTCCGGGTCGTGGGCGGCGGTATCGAGCACCAAGTCGTAGATGCTCAGGTCGTCGAGATCGATCTGGTGGTGGCGGGCGTACCGCTGGTGTTCCGACCACTCGCGCACGGCGATATCGCCGGCGGCCTGCTCGGCCGTCTGCTGGTCCCGCTGCCCCACCCGGCCGGCGCGCACCGCCAACGGGGCCTGGCACCATACCTTGAAGGCCGGCAGGCCCTGCCGCAGCGCCATCCACCCGGTGAGCCGCCCTTCCATGATCAGGTTGGCTTCCTGTCGGGCGAAATCGACCATCCGCCCATCGAGTTCGCGGTCCACCTGGGCATCGGCCTCGGCCCGGCGGCCCATCTCGGCCAGGGACACCCCCTGGTCGGCAGCCAACTGGCGAAAGAATTCGCCGGCGTTGACATAGCGCCAACCCAGCCGCGCCTGCAGCAATTTGCAGGTGGTGCTGGTGCCGCTACCGGGCAACCCGCTGACGGTAATGAGGGCCACGTCCTTCTCCTCAGGCCAGGTTCTGCACCTGTTCGCGCAGGCGCTCCACTTCCTCTTTGACCTCTACGGCCAGATGCACGATCTGTGCCTCGCTGGCCTTGGAGCTGATGGTATTGGCCTCGCGGTTCTGCTCCTGGAGGAGGAAGTTGAGCCGCCGGCCCACCTCCCCGCCCTTGTCGAGGGCCGCGACGAACTGGGCGTTGTGGCTGCGGAAACGCACCACCTCCTCGGCGATGTCGCTGCGTTCGGCCAGCAGCACCACCTCGAGGGCCAGGCGTTCCTCCGGGATCTCGCCGGGGCGCAGCAGCCCGTTGATCCTGTCGCGCAGTTGCTCGCGCAGACGGTCGCGGGCCTCGGCAGCCCAGGCGGCGATCAGGTCGAGGCGCGCCTCGATCTGGCCCACCCTGGCGCGCAGGTCAGCGGCCAGCGCCGCCCCTTCGGCCAGGCGCATCTGGTCGAAGCTGTCCAGGGCCTGGTCCAGCGCCGCCAGCACCAGTTCCTCGGCCTGTTCCGAAACCTCGGCGGTGGCCGCCACCTTGAACACCCCGGGCAGACCGGCGACCAGCGCCAGGTCCGGCCGGCCCTCCAGCCCGCCCAGTTGCCGCAGTTTCTCCAGCTCCCGCAGGTAGTTCCGGGCCGTCTCCTCGTCGAGGGCGGGCTGGCTGGCGACGGCCCCCTGCTCCTCCCACTCGACCACCACCGAAACCTTGCCGCGGCTGACCCGCCCGGCGACCCGCTCCCGCACCTGCGCCTCCAGGGGCTGGAGGCGCGAGGGGCAGCGCAACTGCACCTCGCAGAATCGGCTGTTCACCGACCGCACCTCCACCCGGGCAGCCAGTCCCTGGCTTTCCGCCACCCCGCTGCCGAATCCGGTCATACTCGAGATCATCTCTTCCTGCCCATCCTATCGGTAATCACCCGGGTCGATTTCGATGCCCCCCAGGGAGGCGAATCCCCCCAGGCGGGCGAGCAGGCGGCCGCTGACCGAGAGCTTGAGCAACTGTCCCGGTGTGGCGACCCAGACCTGCTGGCGACGGCTGTCCAGGGCCAGCCCCCGGCAATCGGTCAATTCGTTCAACTCCTCGGCGCGCACCACCACCCCGCCCTGCGCGTCCACCGCCACCACGCCGCCACTGCCCCCCACCCAGCACAGACCAGTCCGGGGGTCCACCTCGATGGCCGCCGCCGGCCCCAGCGGCAGGTTCAGCTCGCGGATGGCCCCGCCGGGTTCCAGGTAGACCAGCCCTTCCCCCCCGCGCACCAGCGCCCAGGCGCCATCCCGCTGGTCAGGGGCCAGGGCCACGGGTTGGACCACCGCCCACTCCTGGCGGCGGCCCTCGCGCCAGTAGCGCAACACCCGCCCGGCAGCCCCGATCCAACAAGTGCCGCCGCCGGCCTCCAACACCCGCAGCCCGGAGAAACGGGCATCGGCGGTTTCGAGGTGCAGGGAGTCACCGCTGGCCGGCAGGGCGAACCACGACACGGTCTGGTTGGCCAGGTCGATGAGCCAGCCCTCCCCGGTCTGGGAATCTATGGCCAGGGGGCCGGGTTGTTCCACCTGGCCGGGGTGCTGGCTCACCTCGCCCTCGGCGCTGATGCGGACCAGGCCGCGGTAGTACTCGTCGCTCACCCAGCAGGCGCCGTCGCGCGGGTCCACCCCGGCGCCGGCCAAACCGGCGAAACGCCCCCGGGCGAAAAACGCGGCGCGATTGTCGGGCGTGATCCGCCAGGCCAGGCCGGTGCCCGGGTCGAGCGCCCAGCCGGCCTGCGGTCCGGGGGTGCCCTGGCGGACCCCAGGGAGGAGGCGCTCGCCTTCACCGGCGATCAGGAGCGCCAGCTGGTACGCGTAGGTGGCCCCGTTTTCGACCTGCCGGTCGGTGAAGGCGGTATCGGGCGGGGCAAAGGTCGCGTAGAGGCTGAAAGCGCCGTCGCCGGCCCGGCGGTACAACCGGTACTCGCTCAGGTCGGTGAAGGTGCGGTAGTCCCACCACAGCTGCACCTGGCCGGACCCGGCCGCCGCCGCCAAGGGCACCACCGCCACCGCCGGATCGGCCTCGGTGGCGCGGGGATCGAGGGGATTGCGGTGCTGCCGGTCGGAGCACCCGCTTGCCAGGCAACACAGGAGGCAGATCAGGCCCAGGATCGGCTTCATCTAAAAAAAGACCAGATAGGTGCTCAGCACAATTCCCGCCTCCATGAAGCCAAAGGCCGCACCGGCGATCCGGTCGTGGTGGCGGGACCGGCGGAGTTGTTCGCGCTGCCGCACCAGGCCGGCCGAATGCAGGTAGCGCTGGTACGCCCGGTCGGCCTGGCGGGCGCTCCACCACGCCGTGCCCCCGGCCACCAGGGTCAGGCCGGCGCTCCAGTAGAGCGGAGGCCGCAGCCGCGAAGGGCGGGCCGGCGCGGCGCTGGCCGGGGCTGCCGCGGCCACCTGGGCCAGCGGGCGCGGCGCCGGCGGGGTATACATGGCGGCGGCGGTCCGCACCAGCAATGAGGGCTCGGCCCGCGCCGGACCAGCCCACCCCCAGCAGCACAGGAGGATCAGGCTAGCGGCCAAAGACATAGAGTGTTTTCTCCTCGGTAGCCACGGCCACCAGGTCCGGAGCCAGGGCCACGGGCATGAGCGCCGGGCCATCCAACTGGTATTTCCACGCCAGACGGCCAGTGTCCGGCTCCAGGGCGTAGAGGAAACCTTCGCTGCTGCCCACATAAACCGTTGCCCCGGCCGCACCCGGCGCCCCGCTCACCACCCCCCGGGTGGCAAACTGCCAACGGCGTTCCCCCGTGCGCCGATCCAGGCCGTACACCTGGTGGTCGGCCGCACCCAGCACCAGCCTTTCACCGACAAGGGCCATGCCGGCGGTGGGCAGGGCGCCGAGGGCACGTGTCCACAGGCGCTGGCCAGTGGCCGCCTCGCAGGCCAATACCTCACCCAGAGTCGTGGCGGCGTAGACCACGCTGTCCTGCACCGCCAACGCCCGCAGCACCCCACCCAGATCCAGGGCCCAGCGCTGGGCGCCGGTGGCCAGGTCGAGGGCCACCAGCCGGCCCTCCCCGTCGCCGGTATACACGGCGTCGGGCCCCAGGGCCAGACCGGTCCACAGCGGGCCGGCCAGCGAGGCCTGCCAGAGCACTTTGCCGGTGCCTGCCGCCAGGGCCACCACCTGCCCGGCGTTCAGGGCTGCCACCACGGTATCCCCGCGCCCGCAGAGGGGCGCCCGCACCAGGCCGGCATGGCTCCAGCGGACCCGGTTGGCGCGGCGGTCATACGCCCGCAGCGCCGGTTTGGGCCCCGCCTCGCCGACCACCAGCAGCGGACCCAGCAGCACCCCGGCAGCACTCTGGGGTGCGCTCAGACCCCGGCGGCCCAACACCCGCCCGCTGGCGCGGTCGAAGGCCAGGAGGGTGGGGCCGGCCGTCACCTGGAGCAGGAGGCCCCCATCCACCAGGCCCCCCCCCAGGGGCGCGGCACTCAGCTTCTGCTGCCAGCGCAGTTGCAGCGGCGGAGCCGGAGCCGCCGCGCAGAAGGCCAGAGCCGCAGGGCCGCCCCCGGTCTGGCTCCACGCGGCCCGACCATCCGGATCGGGCAGGTAGAAGAGCCGGCCGGCGCAACCTGCCGCCAGCAGAGCCAGGCCCACCACCCAGGCCGCCCGCATCAGAAATCCCATCCGAAAAAGAAATCCCAGTCCGTGTGGTTGTCCACCGAACGGAAGTCGGTGCGCCGCGAGCCGTCGAGGCGGAAGACGAAGACCCCGCCCAGACCCAGGCGCACGCCCCCGCCCAGGCTGCCTTTCCAGTCGCCGAACTGCTCGTTCCAGGCATTGCCGGCGTCGGCGAAAAAGGCGCCGCGGAAGGCACTGAGGTCGATATCGCCGAAGGGCAGGCTGACCACCAGCCGGTCGACCAGGGGGAAGCGGAGTTCGCCGTTGGCCAGCACGAGGTTCCGGCCCCAGAGCGAGCGCCAGGGGTAGCCGCGCAGGGTCCAACTGCCGCCCATGGACACGTACTCGGGGACCTCCCCGCGGCTGTGCCGGGCCATCAGCCGGGTCGCCAGGCAGTTGCGCTGCCCCAGGCGCAGGTAGCGGCGGTAATCCCCCGAAAAGGTCAGGTTGAAACGCCGCGAGCTGCGGAAATCCACCGTCTGCCCCAGGCCGAAGCTGTAGCGAGTGCCCGAGAGCGGCCCGGTGAGGATCCAGAGGCTGCTGTCGTGGGTGAAGCTGAGGGTGTTGCTGACCAGCCAGCCGGACAGGCGGCCGCCCTCGAATTGCCGGTCGATCTCGGCGCGGCGCAGCGACAACTCGGCATCGACCCGTTTGAAGCGGGAGAAGGGATAACTCAACTCGGCAAAGCCGCCGGTGCGTTTCTCGCGCACGAAGCGGCCGTACAGGCTGGTGTATCGATCATTCAAGTGGAAACCGCCCCAGGCGAAGTTCACCCGCCGGCCCAGATGCTGGCGGCTGAAGGCGAGGTTCAACCCGTTGAAGAATCCCGACTGGCTGCCCGAGATGTGGGACAGGACAAAATAATACTGGTCGTTGCCCAACACATCGCTGACCCCCAGTTGGATGCCCCCGGAGGTGCCGAAGAGCGGGTCCTGCGAGATCTGGCTCTGGGCCACGTCCAGCGACATCCGGCGCTGGTAGTCCATGCGGGCGTAGGGCTCGCTCCCGCCCGGTAGCGACCAGCCCGGCATCGGGGCCGCCTCTTCCCAGGCAACAACGCCGGTATCGGCAGGAGCAACCCCCAGGCGGTAGATCTGGAAGGCCCCTTTTTCGTACCCGGTGTAGAGCAACGCGTCGCCCTCGGGCAACCAGGCCGGGTCGAAGGCCCCACCCTGCACCCGGGTCAGCTGGCGGCGGCTAATCATAGGGAATACACCGCCCAGATCCACTCGGGCGGCCTGCAGGTTGATGAGACCCTCCGCTTCGGCGCAGAAGGCCAGTTCCCGGCCAGAGGGGGCCCAGGCCGGCTGGGTTTCGCTGCCCTCGCCCTGCGTCAGCGGCAGGAGTTTGCCGCCGGCCAGGTCCCAGAGGAAGAGGTGGTACCGGGCCTGACGCCCACCTTGCCCGCGATCGGAACTGAAGGCGATCCAGCGCCCATCCGGAGACCAGGCCGGGTCGCGGTCGTGGAAGAGGTCGTCGGTGAGGCGCTGCAGCTGCCCCGAGGCCACCGCCACCGTGTAGAGATCGGCGTACCCGCCCTGGCTGGTGCCCGAGAAAGCCAGTTCCCCGCCCGAGGGCGAGAAGGAGGGCGAGGCCAGGGCCACCAGGCCGGGGAATTCGTAGCGGCGGGCCTGCCGGCCCTGCGCCAGATCCCAGACGTAGAGATTGTCCTGCCCCTGGCGTTTGGCGACAAAGGCCAGCCATTGCCCGTCGGCCGATATGGCCAGCTTCGTCGAGAGGGCGTGGAAGGATTCGAAGTCCGCCGACTTCTCCCCCTCGATGAGGACCCGGCCCTTGCCCCCGGCCAGCGGGGTCCGGACGATGCTGGTATACCCCTGGCGGTTGCTGAAATGGATGAACTGCAGACTGTCGCCGGCGACCACCGCCGCTTTGAGGTTGGCCCCCTCACTGGTGAGGGCCTTGACCTGCCGGGAAGGCGGATCGGTTTTGCCCGCCTCCCCCAGGTAACGCCGGCGCAGCTCGCGCTGCCAGGCCTCGTCCAGCTCGGCCAAGGTCTGCCCGGTGCAGAGGCGATACACCTCGTCGAAGTCCTCGGCCAGCCACCAGTTCTCCAGCAGCCGGATAAAGATCTCCTCCCCGTAGGTGCGGGCAAGGTAGTCGCAGATGGACTGCCCTTCTTTGTACATCTGGTAGGTGCCCAGGATCTGGTTCATCTGGGCGATGGTGGCCAACTGGCCCGAAAGCAAGCCATCGCGGAGGATCATGTCGCCGAAGGCGTCGAGGGACCCGGACCAGTGCTCGGCCAGGCCTTCGGAGAACCACAGGGGCGCGGCGCGCTGCTCATACAGGCCGCGGCGGTGCATCACCTTGCTGAGCAGATCGAACATGAAGACGTGCACCAATTCGTGGTGCAGAACCCGCTCGAACTCGGGCAAAGAGTTGCTCAGGGGCAGGGCCACGCGGCCCTTGAGGAACTCGGTGAATCCCGCCACCCCCTCGGGCAGGAGGCTGGGGATGATGTTGGTCTGCTCGAAATAGATGTGCGAGGAATAGAGGATCAGCGGCACCCGGCGCTGCACGGTGTGCCCGAAGCGGCGCTCCAGGTCGGCGTATTTCTCCTCGGCCATGGCCGCGGCGTACCCCGCCAGCGCCTCCTCCTCCGGGTAGAAGTAGAGGTCGAAGTGCGGGGTGGCCATCTTCTGCCAGGTGAAGGGGAAGTACTGGACCTTATTTTTGCCGAAGCCCCCCAGTTGCCCCAGGCAAGGCAGGGCTCCCAGCAGCAGGGTCAGGAGGAAGGCCGGGGCCAGGCGCATCTCAGGGCGCGGCGAGCAATCCGCCCGCCGCCTCCCGGCGCTCGTGCAGGGGCCGGTGGATGCGCACCTGCCGGCCCTCGACCACGCCGTCCTGGTACGCCGGGGTGGCCCGCACCCCGCCGCCGCGGCGGACCCGCACTCGCGGATTGAGGTAGCGGTAGTATTCCTGCAACCGGGGGTCCCCCTGCCATACCAGGGCGGTACTGGCGTGCAGGTGCTGCTCCTGATCGCGCAGCGCCCCGTGCACCCCCTGCAATACCCCCACGTAATACGACTGCCGCTGTCCTTCTCCCCGCAGCCCCTGCCGCTCCTTGTACGCCGCCCACAACTGCTGCAGCAGGCCGCTGAGGAAGGCGTATACGTACTCGGCCATATCGAGGTTGGCCGGGGTGCCGTAGATCTGCAGCACCGTGCCCTCGCGGTCGCTGAGGGGTTGGTAGGTGGGAGACCAGAGCACCTCGACAAAGAAGAACTCGTGCAGGATCATCGGCAGCCACATCTCGTGGGAGGTGTGGCGGGCCTTGACCGGCCCCAGACTGCGGCAGGCGAAGCCGCGCTCGCGGTCGAGTTCGACCACGTCGAGGTTGTACTGGAGCAGCAGGCGGCGCGCCTTGTTGACGGCGGCCCGGGCTTCGTGCTCGTTGGGGCTGCCCGCCAGGGAGAGCACCTTCTTGAGCACCCGCAGCACCCGCTCGTCCTCGGGCTGCCCCTCGCCCGGCCGGGTGCTGGCCGCCGGGCTGCAACGCAGGCGCTGGCAGGCCTGCTGGAAAGCCGCGCCGTGCGGGGCCTCCTGCGTTGCCCCCAGGACCTCGTGGGCGTATTGGTGGGCCATCTCGTGGCGCAGGGTCTCCATCACCTCCAGCCAGGGGTACTGCTGTACGTGGTGCAGGCCGATGCTCAGCCGGCGCAGCTCCGCCTCCCAGAGCCCCAACTGCCGCTCGCCCTCCCCCAGCCGGATCTGGGGCGGGCGCAGGACGCCGCCCAGGTACTCCTGGTTGTAATGGGCCCACCACTGCGCCAGCTTGCGGGTCCAGGCCTGGTGCAGGCCGGCCGCCAGTTCGCCCTGAGGGCTCATCCGCGCAGGCTGCGCACGAAGGGCGGGCTGAAGGTGCCGCGGGCCACCTCGGCGACCGGGCCCTTCATGGTGAGATTGAAGTCCTGGTCGATGGCGATATTGAGGTTGCCGCCAGGGGCCTTGACCGTCACCGGGCTCTTGACCAGACCCAGGCGCACGGCGGCGCTGGCCGCCGCGCAGGAGGAGGAACCCGAAGCCAGGGTCTCGCCGGCGCCGCGCTCCCAGATGAGGATATAGATGGCCTTGGGGCCCACGGGCACCGCCAATTGCACGTTGGTGCGGCGCGGAAAGAGCGGGTGGTTCTCCAGTGCCGGACCCAGGGCCAGCAACTCCTCGCGGGTCCAGGCCTTGCCCTTTTCCTGCCAGACGACACAGTGGGGATTGCCCACACTCACCCCGGTGAAACGCAGTTTGCGCCCCGCCGCCTCGATGGGCTGCTCGATCAACTCCTCCACCGCCAGGGTACAGGGCAGTGCCTGCGGTCTGAAGGTCGCCTGCCCCATCTCAACGGTGGCTGCCTCGGGATCGCCGAATCGGTCGAGATGCAACTCCATCTGCACGATGCCGCCTTTGGTCTCGACGCTGAAGGACTTCTTGCGGGTGCGGCGGGTGGCGTAGAGGTACCGGCCGAAGATGCGCAGCCCGTTGCCCGACTTCTCGGCCTCACTGCCGTCGGGATTGTAGATCCGCAGGCCAAAGTCGGCCTTTTTGGAGGGCGCCAACGCCAGGATGCCGTCGCTGCCCACGCCCCAATTGCGGTCGCACACCGCGCGGATGATGCGCGGGGTTAGTTTGAAACCCAGATCCTGCGGGTCCACGGCGATATAGTCGTTGCCCAGGCCGTGCCCTTTGAAGAACTCGTTTTTCATGTCTGCCTCTCTGGTTTTTTCCGTTCAGGCATGAAGGTAGAGACTGCAGCAGGGGTGGTCAATATGCCCCAGGTTTATTCCCCATTTTCATTCACTATGTGATTGATATGGATCATTTTTTGATCGATCTCCTTGACTGAGGCGCGGGTTTTGCCGTACGTTCGCGAGGCCCAACCCATAGCCGATCTGAGGTGGCGATGAAACGAGTCATCCTGCCCGAACGCTGGGAGCGGGTGATCGATCTGGTGCAGGAGCGGGGCCGGGTCTCGGTGGAGGAGATCTCCCAGACCCTGGGCATCTCAGCCCCGACGGTGCGCCGGGACCTGGCCCGTATCCAGCAGCGCGGCCTGATCCGGCGGACCTGGGGCGGCGCCGAACCCTCGCCCAAGGCCATGCCCGGGATCACCTTCGCCGAAAGCCGGCGGGTGCATCCGGCCGAGAAGGAGTTGATCGGCCGGGTGGCTGCCGGCATGGTGGAGGCCGGCGACTGCGTGATGATCGACGGAGGGTTCACCACCTGCCAGTTGGCCCGCCACCTCGAGGCCGCGCCGATCAAGGTGGTCACCAATTCCCTCGACGTGGCCCAGGCCGTGGCCAGCCGGCGCGACATGACCCTGGTGATGCTGGGCGGCGAATGGCTGCCCGAAAGCGGCACCATGGTCGGCCCCACCACCCAGCGGCAGCTTGAGGATCTCTAGGCCGACAAGGCCTTCCTCGGCGCCAACGCCTTTGGCGTCGAAGGCGGCATGGGCGCCGACGTGGAACTGACCGCACAGACCAAAAAGACCATGATCACCAACGCCCGCGAGGTGATCGTGGTGGCCGACCACTCCAAACTGGGCGCTTCGGCCCTGTACCGGGTCGCCCCGGTGGAAGCGGTCACCACCCTGGTCACCGACGACCAAGCCGATCCGGCCCTGCTCGATGCCTTCCGCCGTGCCGGGGTGGAGGTGGTGGTGGCCTCGGCCAACCCCGATGAATCCCCTTCCCGCCCCTGAGGCCAGGCCTGCCGATGAAAGCACCTGCGATCAGCTTCTACTTCGACGATCACCACGTCAGCCAGCCCGAGCGCGTGGTCCAGGCCATGCGCCAGATCGCCGCCGCCGGTTTCAGGACGGTGGTGGGTTTCAGGCGCCAGTGTGTGTACGACCTCGAGGACCCGCGCTTCATCCACAGCGTCGAGGTGGGCTGTGCCGAAGCCAGGCGCCTGGGCCTCGACCTACTGCTGCCCATCCAGCCCGAACTGGGCCTCACCGGGCGGGTGGTGCGCCAGCACCCGGAGCTGGCCCAGATCCAACTGGTGCGCGGTGCGGCCCGTATCGCCGGGGGGCGTTTCCAGATCCGCTTCCAGCAGCCCTTCGCCATCTTTGGCTACTGGCCCTCCTTCATCGGGGTGCAGGCGGCCTTTCTGCGCGAGGGAGGCGCGGTGCGCCGCCTCGACGGCCTGGAGTACGCCGCCGACTTTTTCTACGACGCGTACGGCGACCTGCACCAGCGCGAGGTGGAGTTCATGCCCCACCGGCCGGTCAACGGCCGCGTGCTGTGGGAGCTGGAAGGCCACACCGATCTGCAGGGCGAACTGATCGTGTACGCCGGCTTCCGGGTGTGGCAGCACGCCGACGCAGCCTGCCCCGAGTACGACGAGGAACTAGCCCGCGTGCTCGACCTCTACCGCCACCTGCCGGCCGGCGGCATTGTCTGGGATGAACCCCTGGGCCAGTCCGGGGAATGGGGGGCCAGTTACAAAGCCGGGCCCGGTTTCGCCCGGCTTTTCCAGCAGCGCCACGGATACGACCTGCTCGACCGCATCTACCTGCTCGATGAGGAAGGCGACCCGGCGGCCACCGCCCAGGTCCGGCACGACTATTACGCTACCATGACCGAGGCCCTGCGCGGCCTGCAGCAGCGCTTCAACGAGCGGGCCCGCGCCTGTTTCGGCCCTCAGATCGGCCTGGGCACCCATCACACCTGGACCGGCGAGGGCACCTCCTGGGATTTCCGCGCCGGCTGCTTCGACTATTTCACCCTCACCCAGCACATGAGCGCCGGCTTCGTGGACGGGTACTGGTGGGACCCGCGCATGGTGGCCTATACCCTGAACCTGGCCAGTTCCCTGGGCAAGGCCTACCACCAGGGCCTGGCCTTCTCCAATTGCTACAACTGGGGCACCACCCGCCGGGAGCAGGATTTCCAGACCCGGCTGATGGCCCTGCACCGGGTGGACTGGTTCGCCATGAACTACGGCGACCAGTGCGAGCAGCCCAACTGTTACCCGCTGGGCCGGCAATGGCAGGGCCAGGTGGACGGGGCCAGCCGCCTGGCCCAGGTCAGCGCCTTCCTCGCCGGGGCGCAGAACCGGCCCGATACTGCCATCTGGCACGGCTGGGAAGGCATCGCCCGCCTCAACGACTCCTCCCTGGCCCTGTACTGGAAGGCCTTTGCCATCAACACCTCCCACCTCTTTCAGGAACGCAACCTGCCCTTTGATTTCACCAGCTCGGAGCTTTTGCAGGAGGGGCAGGTGCGCGACGGCCGGTGGTTTACCCGCGCCGGGGTGTACCGGACCGTGGCCTTCTCCTACGCCACCATGCTGCCCGCCGCGCTGTGGCAGATGGCCCGGGCCTTTGTCGCGGCCGGAGGTCGGCTGATCTTTGTCGGGCCGCCGCCGGCCTGCACCCCTGCGGGCGGCGACCTGGTGCACGAATTCGCCGCCCTCGCCGGCATCAACCCGCTGCCCACGGACGCGTACCTCGCCGCCTTACACGCCCGCCTGGGACCGCCGGGAGGCGCGCAGTCGGCCGCCGAGTTGATCGTGTACGCCCGGCCCACCCGCATCGACTTTTCCTGCCCCCTCGGCCTGCCCGCCGCCGAGGCGCTGGTGGACACCGAGGGCGAGACCTACGGGGCCAAGGCCCGTGGCCGGGAGGTGTACTATCTCAGCGGCCTGGACCCGCAGGAGTTGCTGGCCGCCCTGATGCAGCCGGCGCCGGTTGCGGCCGCCTTTGCGATCGAGTTGGCCGAGGCCTACTGGCGGGTGTACGAGGGCGGCGCCCGCCAGTACCTGCTGGTAATGGCCAAATCCCGCCAGGAGATGCGCGGCTTTGTGCAACTGGGGGCGGATCGCTACTACCTGCGCGGGACCGGCATGGTCCTGCTGGCCTTTGAGCAGGAGGTGCTGGTGGCCGCGCTGGGCGAAGGCCTGCAGACCCTCAGCCGCAACGGCGGCCCGGTGACCTACCAGCAACTGCGCTCCGGGCCGGCGGTGCAGCGCAAGCAGTGGCGCCTGCCCGCCGCTCCCCTTTCCACCTCCCTGATCCCCGACGAGTGAGAGATGGCCGCAACGGGTCCCGAACTTACGGTCCGCGAACGCTACCAGCGCTGCCTCGATTTTGCACCCGTTGATCGGGCGCCCTTCACCGAGATCGTGCCCGGCCCCAGCAACCCGGAACGCTGGGCCGAGGAAGGGTTCTCTCCCGGCACCGACTTCACCGAATACTTCGGGTTGGACCTGGTGTACGCCATCGCCTGGGTGGAGCACCCGGACCCGCCGTACCCGGCCCGGATCATCGAGGAGACCGACGAACATGTGATCGAGGATCTGGGTACCGGCATGCGCGTCGAGCGCTCCAAAACCGGCCCCTTCCGCCACATCCTCCGGCCGCCGATCCAGACGGCGGCGGACTGGGAGGAATACCGCCAGCGGCTGCGACCCGATCCAGCCCGCATCCCGCTCTCTGCCGAATTCCTGGCCCACATGCGCCATGCGCTCGTGGTGTTCGGGCTTTTTCGGCGGCCTGCGCGAGTTGCTGGGCCCCGAACCGCACCTGCTCAACTTCTACGACCAGCCCGATCTGCTGCGGGCCATGTGTGACGACTGGTTGGCCTTCCAGATCCCCATGATCGAGCTGGCCACCCAGGAGGTGGAGATCGACCTGTTCACCATCGGCGAGGACATCGCCTACCGCAACGGCGCCATGATCTCTCCGGCCCAGTTCCGCGACTTCCTCGCCCCCTATTACCGCCGGCTGGTGCAGGTGCTCAAGGGCTGCGGCGTGCACCAGGTGTTCCTCGATACCGACGGCGATTTCGTCGAGCTGATCCCCGAATACCTCGCGGTCGGCTTCGATGGCTTCCAGCCCGTGGAGACCCAGGCGGGCATGGATGTGCGCGACCTGCGCCGGGCCTACCCACGGGTGGGCCTGATGGGCGGGGTGGACAAACGCCAGGTCTACGGCCCGCCCGGCGCCATCGAGCGCGACCTGCACGAACGCATCGCCCCGGTGGTGCGGCAGGGCGGGTATATCCCGGCCCTCGACCACTCGGTGCCGCGCGAGGCGTCAGTGGAACAGTACCGCCATTACCTGCAGGTACTCAAAACCATCCTCTGAGGCAGATGATGAAGAGCCCCGACCTTTCCGGCAGCCTCAGCCTGGGTGAGTTGGCCAGCCGTTTCGCCGCCCCCGGCCTCACCGCCCGCCCCATCCCCTTCTGGCTCTTCAACGAGCCGGGCCGCGTTGGCCCCGAGGAGTTGCACCGGCAACTGGCGGAATTCAAGCGCCAGGGCGTGGCCGTGATCTGCACCCTGCCGATGTTCGACGGGGGCGACACCTACCTGCGCGACCCGTACTGGGCCTTCATGGGCCATATCTGCGCCAGCGCCCGCCGCCTGGGCCTGCAGTTGTGGATCGCCGACGAGTGCGGCTGCCCCAGCGGTTCGGCGGCCATGACCCTTTCCGGCGAGCCGGGCTTCGCTTCAGTGGGCCTGCAGGCCTCGCGGGAACGGGTGCGTGCCGGCCAGGCCCTGCGCCCGGACAACCTGGTCGGCGCCTACCGCCTGCCCGGCCTGGAACCCCTGCCCTCCTCGGCCTGGCACGCCCTGCCCCGCGACGAGGAATTGCTGCTGGTGCGGGTGGGCTCGACCCCGGGCCGCACCGGGGGCCACCGCCTGGCGCAGGGCTTTGGCCGCGGCGAGATCAACCGCCTCGATGCGGCGGCGATGCAGGCCTTTGTCGCCGCCACCCACGACGAGTACCTCGTCAAACTGCCCGGAGAGATCGGCACCACCATCACCGGGGTGTTCACCGACGAGCCCGCCCTTTTTGAACCACCCGGCTGGTGCGCCGACCTGGCCGCCGAATTCCAGCGCCGCAAGGGCTACGACCCCCAGCCCCATCTGGCGGCCCTCTTCACCGATGCCGGCCCCCACAGCCAGCGCTTCCGCTGCGACTACCACCAGGTGATCGCCGAACTCTACACCGAACGCTTCTTTGTCCACCAGCGCCGCTGGTGCGAGGAACACGGCGCCAGCTACGGGGGGCATCTCTGGCAGAACTGGCCCTGGGGTCTGGCCGCCGGGGTGCTGTGGCAACCCGATCCCCTACGCACCCTGGCAGCCATGGGCGTACCCGGCGTGGACTGGACCTCGGGGGCGGGGCGGATCCCGGTAAGTGAACTCAAGATGGCGGCCTCTGCCGCCCTGCTGGGCGGGCGCTCCCGCACCCTGATCGAGGCCTTTGGCGGCCTGGGGCCGGTCTGGAGCTACGAGCAGCTCAAATGGCTGGTGCACTGGTATTTTGTCAACGGCATCGATCTCCTGATCCTGCACCTGTGTTATCTCAACCCGGACGAGGGCGGCGCCGGCATCCTGCACCCCACCCTCTTCTGGCAGACCCCCCAGTGGCGCCACTATCACCTGTACAGCGAATACGTCGGCCGTCTGAGCGAACTGGTGCAGGCGGGCCGCCGCCAGGCCCCGGTGGCCCTGCTGTACCCCACTGCCACCATCTGGGCCCAAACGGTGTACCCGGAGGGGGTGTGGCCCAAACCCCCGGTACACGCCTTGCCCCCCCTGCCCGAGCTGAACCGGCTCCGGGCCCATATCGAGGCCGTGGCCGCCTTCCTCACCGAACACCAGATCGACTTCGATTTCATCGACGAGCAAGCCCTGCACCAGGCCCATGCGGAAGGCGGGACCCTCACCATCGATGTTGCCCGGTACCGCGCCGTGGTCCTGCCCCACACCGCCGTCTGCCAGTTGCAGACCCTCACCCGGTTACAGGCCTGCCTGCAGGCCGGGGTCGGGGTGGTGGCCTGCGGGGACTTGCCCACCGTCTCGCGCGATGCCGACCCCCCGGATGCGGCCATCGCCGAGGGGGTGCGGGCCCTGCGCGCCCAGGGACTGGTCGAGGCCGGCACGGACTGGTCCAGCCTACTCGGCGTGTTGCCGGCGGATCTGCGCCTGGCCCAGGCGGCCGGCTGCGGCCCCGAGCGCAACCTCTACTACCAGCAGCGGGTCCTGGACCAGGGTCGGCTCTTCTTCCTGGCCAGCCACTCGGGCCAGGCGGAGACCTGGCGGATCTGGTTCCGCGCCGAGGGGGCGGCCCAGCTCTGGGACCCGGAAAGCGGGGAGCGCCACCCCCTGCCGCCAGGGACCCCGGACGGGGAGGGTATCTGGCTCGATCTCCACTTCGGTCCATATCAGGCGTACGCCGTGGTTTTTGGCGCGGCTGCCACCTCGGCCCCACCCATGCCCCTGGCCACGGCCTGGGCCCAGGTCGAGGGCAACTGGACCGTCGAGTTCCTGCCCAATACCGGCAATAACTACCTCGCGCCCCACGATCACCGTTTCGACCTGAGCCTGCGGCCCATCGGGCCAACCAGCGCCCTGCAGCCCTGGTGGCGCTGGGGCCTGGGTTCCTTCAGCGGTTCGGCGCGGTACCGCTGCACCTTTGCGGTGGACCAGCCCCTGCCCGCCGGCCGGGTGTGGCTGAACCTGGGCCGGGTGGAGCAGGCGGCCTCCCTCAGCCTCAACGGCGAGCAGGTGGGCGAACGGGCGTGGCGTCCGTACCGCTTTGAGGTGAGCCGATGCCTGCGCCAGGGCCAGAACCAGTTGGAGGTGGTGGTCAGCAACGGCCTGGCCAACTTCCTCACCCTGCAGCGCGGCGGCCAGGGCCCGGTGCTCAACCAGTGGCCGACCTCGGCGATGTGGAGCGGCCTGCTGGGACCGGTCTGGCTGGAGACCGAAAACCCCGAGGAGATCCCATCATGAGCCAGCGCACCCCCGACTTCGTCGGCATCCGCACCCCGAACCGCCACCTCAATGAGTCCTTTGGCATTGCCCAGCGCCTGGTGGACGACCTGCGCGAGGCTGCCCGCAATCACCACGGCCGCGACGGGTATATCGCCGTCAGCGATGGGCAATACAACCGCTGCCATAGCTGGGACCCGCGCGACTACGACCACATCAACAAGATGGCCGCGTACCTGTGGGGCATGGAGCCAGAACTGGACCGGCAGGTATCCGACAACATCTTTGCCGACCAGCTCGACCCGGTCGACGGGCACTACCGCATCGTCTACCGCCAGGACCAGCGCGGCATCCACCTGGGCCAGTACGCCAAGTTCGCCGCCGAGCGCTTCCGCTACGCCGCCCACGCCGAACACCTGCTCCCCTACTGGACCGCAGCGGTGCGTTTCGTGCGCTGGGCCTATGCGGCGTACGACGCCCTCGACTCGGGCCTCATCGACCAGATCTCCGCCCAAGCCACCGGGGACCAGTGCCTCCAGACCTTCTGGGCCTTCTTTATCGGCGAGCCCGAGCACTTCCCCCTCAATCACAGCCCCTATTCCAAACCCGTCGGGGTGGGCATGACCTTCTGCGCCCTGTTGTCTGCCATGGCGCGCTTCGGGGCGACCCACGACCTGCCCGACACCGACTATGTCGCCGCTCGCGCCGCCCGACTGCGCGAGATCCTCGAGACCCAGGCCTATAACGAGACGCGCGGGTACTATTACCTGCAGTACGACGCCTTCAACGAGCAATGGTACTTCAGCGTCAACGGCACCTGCGAGCAGAGCCGCGAGCTCTTCATCACCCCCTATTATGCCGACGAGGTCTGCGCTCTGCCCGAGCGGGCCCGCAGCGTGGCCCGGGTGGTGAACCAGGTCCTGCACGATCACCACTGTTTCCCCATGCCCATCACCTACCCCAGCTACCGCTGGTACGGCGGCACCACCGCCTGCCACTTCCACGCCTTCGGCATGGACCGCTTCCTCTTCCGCGGCTGCTGGGACAGCCCCTACGCCTCCTGTATGGGCCTGCTCTCGAAGGTGGGCTTGATCGAGAGCCTCACCGAGGCTGTGCGCCGCCGCAGCGAGGCCATCTGCCGCGATCAGGACTGCCTGGAGTGGTACTACCCGGACGGCAGCAGCGGCGAAACCGGCACCGGCGAGAGTTTCCACCGCGACCGCTACGGCATCGCCGCCACCGCCCACCTGAGCGCCCTCATTGAGGGGCTCTTCGGCATCCGCCCCCTGTCCCCCGGCTTTGAGGAAATCCGCATCGCCCCGGCCTTCCCCTACTGCCGCGATCCGGCCAGTTGGCCCACCCGGCCAGGCGCCCCGCCCTTCACCGGCTGGCGGCACAGCACCACCAACAACTGGCTCGACACCGACGTGGGGCTCAGCATCACCCTGCCCGGTGGCCGCCACCTCGACTGGACCTGCCACCGGGACACCGCCGCCAACCAGATCCGCCTCAGTTCGAACCCGGTGGACGTCACGGCCCACCTTCGTCTGCCGGTGGAGGAGCAACTGCAGGTCACCTCGGTGCAGCAGGCCGGCCAGAACCTGGATTACCGCCTCGAGCAGGAGATGGACACCCTCTTCCTGCACTTCGCCTGCCGGCTCGACGGCGCCGGGGTGGTGGTGCAGATGGCACCACGCGACCGAGGCTGAGGGCTGGATCAGGAGGGCACACCCAAGATGGAGATCACCGGTATGAAGCTGAAGATGGGGATACGCGATTTCGCGATGGGTGGCCCGTACCTGGGCCCGATGCGCGAGGCCGATTGGCGGGGTGGCGACTGGGCCGCGTTGCGGGCCCAGATGCAGAGGGACGGGTACCTGCTGCTGCGCGGCCTGCACGATCCCGCGCGGGTCGAAGCCGTGCGCCGGCTGCTCGTCGACCACCTGGACGGCCAGGGCAGCATCGACCGGTCCCATGCCCTCGACCAGGCGGTTGCCGCCACCGGCGCCACGGGCGCCTTTTTCGGCAGCGAGCCGAGCCTGGCCCGCGCCCCGGTCGTGGGCGCGCTGGTCGAAGCGGAGTCCTTGATGGGCACGATGGGGGCTTTCTTCGGCAGCCCGGCCCGCACCTACGACTACCGCTGGCTGCGGGCCATGGGCCCGGGCGAGGGCAGCGGCGCCCACTACGACATCGTGCACTTCTGCCGGGGCACCCCCCGGGTCCACACCCTGTGGACGGCGCTGAGCGACATTGCCATCGACATGGCGCCCCTGGCGGTGATCGAGGGGTCCAACCACTGGCACCAGGTGATCGCCACCTACGGCCAGGCCGACCCCGCCCGCGACCGCCTGCACGGCGGGTTTTCGAGCGACCCGGCGGAGGTCATCGACAAACACGGCGGCCGCTGGGTGACCACCGAGTACCAGGCCGGCGACGCGGTGCTCTTCACCATGTACACCATGCACGCCTCCCTGACCAACGTCAGCAACCGGTACCGCTTCAGCAGCGACACCCGGTACCAGCGCGCCGACGAACCTGTCGATCCCCGCTGGGTCGGCAATCCGCCGGAGGGGGAGTCCCTGCCCCCTGGCCCCCTGATGACCTTTGAGGAGAAACGGCGCGAATGGGGTATCTGATCGCCATGCCAAACACCACGATGGAGGCCTGAGGCCATGGGTCCGATAAGACGATTGGTACTCAAACCCGAGATGACCATCGCCGAGGTGCTGCGGCGCTGGCCGCATACCCGTCTCAACCTGCAGTCGGGCCGCTGGGCCATCGATCCTGAGCGGGATGGCCACCTGACCCTGCGCGAGTACGCCCAGAGTATAGACGACGGCTTCCGCCACGACTTCACCTTCTGCTGGCTCAACAACTGCGCCGTGCTCTTCGACGCCACCGCAGAGGAATACGAGGGGGATGCGGACCTCATCTACTACGAACGCTTCCGCGGCCATCACCTCGACCAGAGTCCCGAACAAGGCCGGCCCACCCACCCCATCCACCTGGCTGCCGATGGCCTGGGCCTGGTCTGCGACGGGGGCCTGCCCCACCAGCGCTGGGTGCTCAGCGAGGGGCTCAATGCGGTGCGCCTGCAGCAGGAAGGCCCGGTGATCGAGATGCTCACCGCCTTCCAGCGCACCGCCGGCATGTCCTCGGAGCGCCTCTTCGACGGCGGTTTTCTCGACGCACGCGTGGGCGACCGGCGCCACCCCTTCGACCAGGTGCATCTCACCCACTACGGGTACGAAAACCACCTCAAGGCCGATCCGTCCGAACGCTCGGGCCTGCTGATGCACCGCGACCGGCTCTGGTTCGAGTTACACGCCCCCGGCCGCCCGGTGGCCTGGGTGCTGGACGACACCAAGCTGCGCCCCTGGCAGTACCACGGCACCCGGCAACTCACCCGCCACGGCTGGGATGACGCCGAGCGCTGCGTGCTCTTCCAGGTGGTCGACGTGCGCCGCGACCAGCGCAAGGAACGGCCCAAGGACTACCAGGGTTTCAGCGACGAGGACGTGCGGGACTATATCGGCACCGAATGGGAGGAGGTGGCCAGCGGGCGCACCGAGAAGACCATCACCTGCTGGGTGGCGGTGGGCGCCGACGAACAGACCAGCTACACCGTGGCGCCGGCCCCGGCCGATTCGCTCCCGCCCCCCGGCCCTCCAGGGGTGCCGGTCACCGATCCCTCCCCGGCCATGCTGCACACCTTTGCCGCCACCGGGTCGGCCCGGCTGTTT
>JADZBP010000270.1 GCA_020852055.1 Candidatus Latescibacterota bacterium | reverse complement strand
GTGCCGAAGTCCTCGTCGAGCTGGGCGCGGTTGTTGATGAGGATATGGGGCTGCAGCTCGCGGGCCATCTGGCTCATCTTGGCGCTTTCCCAGAGGTCGGGCGAAGACAGCGGCCAGGAAACGTCGTACCAGAGGATATCGATCTTGCCGTACTTGGTGCACAGTTCGCGCACACAGCCCTGGGTGAAATCGAGGAAGCGGCGGCGGGCGGCCTCGTCCTTGGCGCACTTCGCCCCGTCGGGGTGGTGCCAGTCCATCAGCGAGTAGTAGAATCCAACCTTCAGCCCGAACTCGCGGCAGGCCTCCACGTACTCGGCCACCAGATCGCGCTTGGGCCCGCGGCGGGCGGCGTTGTAGTCGGTCTGCGCCGTGTCCCACAGGCAGAAGCCCTCGTGGTGTTTGGTGGTCATCACCATGTATTTCATGCCCGCCTCTTTGGCCAGCCGGGCCCAGGCGCGGGCCGGCCGCTCGATGGGCTTCCAGGTGTCAGCGAGTTTTTCGTACTCGGCCACCGGGATGCGCTCGCGGTTCATCACCCATTCGTGGCGGCCCAGCTGGGCGTACAGGCCCCAGTGCACGAACATGCCGAAGCGCGCCTCGTGCCACCAGTGCATGCGTTCGGCGCGGGTCTTGGCGGTCTGCGCTTGGTACTCTTCGAGGTTCATGTTGATCTCCTTGCCGGTTGGCGGATCAGTCCGGCTCGAGAAAGTCCAGATCCTTGCCGTAGGTCTCCTCCAGTTGGAAGAGGGCGGCAAAGGCCACCAGGAGGACAAAGGCCCCGATCAGGGCGGCGCTGGGTACGGAGCCGAGCAGGGGTGTGAGGTTCTTGAAGGCCAGGGTGAGCAGGGCGGTGAGGCCGCGCACGAAATTGGGCGCGGTGACCGCGGCGGTGGCCCGCAGGTTGGTGCCGAACTGCTCGGCCGAGACGGTGATGAAGAGGGCCCAGTAGCCCGAGGACCAGCCGAGCAGGAAACAGATGGCGTAGAAGGCCCTTGCTGAAGAGCCGCCCAGCGCGAAGTAGGCGCCGCAACTGGCCGCGGTCAGCAGCATGAAGGCGGCCATGATCCGCTTGCGGGTTCCCAGCTTCTGGCTGAGGTAGCCGTTGGTCAGATCGCCGCAGGTCAGGGCCAGATAGTAGACCAGGATCGCCGTGCCGGCTTTGGGCGCCTCGGGCAGGCCCAGGGCCAGACCCAGTTCGGGGGCAAAGGTGATGAGGATGGCGATGGCGTACCAGATGGGCATGGCCACCAGGATCAGGCAGGCGTAGCGCCGCAGCCGTCCGGCATCGGTGAAGAGGGCGAGGAAGTTGCCGCGCGACACCGGGGCGTTGCGGCTGCGGTCGAAGAGCGCCGACTCGCTCACCCCCAGGCGCAGGAGCAGCAGCAGAAAACCCAGCCCGCCGCCGATGAAGTACGCGGTGCGCCAGGGGAAGTAGTCGCCCACCAGCGAGGCGGTCACCACCCCCAGCACCCCCACCGCCGCCACGATCATGGTCCCGTACCCGCGCTGCTGCGGGCTCATCAATTCGGCCACCAGGGTGACCCCGGCGCCCAGTTCGCCGGCCAGGCCCAGGCCGGCGACGAAGCGGCAGGCCGCGTAGGTCCCCACACTATGGACAAAACCGTTGGCAAAGGTGGCCGCCGAATAGAGCACGATGGAGCCGAAGAGCACCGAGCGGCGGCCGTAGCGGTCGCCCCAGATGACCCAGCCTATCCCGCCCAGCAGCATACCCAGCAACTGAGCGTTGAGCAGGTCGATGCCGGTGGCCAGCAATTGCTCGCCGGCCAGGCCCAGGCTGCCCAGGCTCTGATTGCGCACGATGCTGTAGAGCAGCAGGTCGTAGGCGTCGACGAAGAAGCCCAGCGCGGCGGCGAGCACCGCCAGGACCAGAGGGGCGGAAGTGGATCGGGTCGGCATGGGGCGAGGCTCAGGCCGGCGGCTGTTTGAGGGTGAGGTCCAGGGCGGTCAGCGCCAGGAACAACTCGCGCACAAAGACCAGCATCGCCCCCACCAGGCTGAGCAGGCTGGCGACGAAGAGGATCACCGCGGTGCCGCCCAGGCTCCAGTGCAGCAGCAGCCCCAGGAAGAGCACGGTGATGAGCACCCCGATGACGGCCACCGAGGAAGCGCTCAGGGCCACGGCCAGCCGGATGAGCCGGGCCCGGTGGCCCAGGATCACCAGTTGGGCATCGAGGCCGGGGATCTCTCCGGTGCTGGCGGTGCGGCGCTCAGTGGCCAGTTGCCGGGCGCGGTCGACGATGCGGCCCAGGCGGTTGGTCAGGGTCAGGAGCAGCAGGCCGACTCCCGAGATGAGCACCACCGGGGCGATGGCGGTCTGGATGGTGCTGAGGATGTCGGCGGGGTCCATGGTCCCTCCTGGGGCGGGGTGCGGGCAGGAGGGGGATCACTGCCGGCCGCCGCCGCGCTCACCACTAGATAATAGTAAAAACGGCAGGGGGACTTCGGCGCTCCCCTGGCAGCGAAGGCGCGGTGGCCGCTGCCGGGGGGGCGCCATCGGTTTTTACGGCGAGGGCACTGCCGCCGCGAACCTCAGTTGCGGTACACGCGGGCAAAGGCGCATTTGAGGTAGCGCCCTTCGGGAAAGGCCGGATCGACGGGGTGATCGGGGGGATGCTGGTTGAAGGCCACCAGGCGCAGGGTGACGCGGGCCCCGTGGGCGGCGCGGCGCACCACCTGGAAGAAATCCTCGGAGGAGACCCGCGCCGAACACGAGGCGGTGACCAGCAGGCCCCCGTCGCGCACCAGGCGCAGGACGTTGCGGTTGAGTTTGGTGTACACCCCCATGGCGTGTTCGAGGTCGGCGCTTTTGCGCAGCAGGGCCGGCGGGTCGAGCACCACGATGTCGAAGCGGGGGCCGCGCTCGGCCAGCTCGTCGAGGAAGGGGAAGAGATCGGCGGCCAGGTACTGGGAAATGCTGCCTGCCGGGCAGTTGGCCTGGGTGTTCTGCTGGGCCGAAGGGGCCAGCTGCGGCGAGACATCCACGTCGAGGGTGCGGCGCGCCCCGCCCTTGAGGGCATGGGCGGAGAAGCCACCCGTATAGGCGAAGCAGTTGATCAGGTCCTTGCCGGCGGCCAGTTGCTGCAAGAGATAGCGGTTGTCGCGCTGGTCGAGGAAAAAACCGGTCTTCTGCCCGCGGCGCACGTCCACGAAGAGGCGCACCCCGTGTTCGGCGATGGCGATTTCCTCGGGCGGCTCCTCGCCCCGCAGCGGACCGCTGGGGCGGTCGCTCAGGCCATCGGCGCGGCGGGTACCCACGTCGCTGCGCTCGTAGATGCCCTTGGGTTTGGCCACCGCCCACAGGGCGTCCAGCACCGCCGGGCGCAGATTCTCCATGCCCAGGGTGTGGATCTGCACCACCAGGAAGCCGGCGTACCAGTCGGCGATCAGGCCGGGCAGCCCGTCGCTCTCGCCGTGGATCAGGCGGAAGGAGTCGGTGTGGGCCAGGAGGCCGCTGTGCCGGCGCAGTTCGTAGGCCCGTTCGATGGCGGCGCGGAAAAAGGCCGCGTCGATGGGCAGGCCCTCGGTGCGGCTGAGCACCCGGACGCGGATGCTGGAATGAGGGTTGTAATAGCCACTGGCCAGAAACTGGCCGCGGTGGGAGCGCACCTCCACCACCGCGCCGGGCTGCAGGTCCGGGGCCACGCGGGCCACGGCTCCGCTGTACACCCAGGGATGTCCCTGCAGCAGGGCGCGTTCGTTGCCTTTTTGGAGCACTACTTCCGGTAGGGTCATTGGTCCTGCTGTTCTGGGTGATTGATGGTTGGTCCCCGGCGGCTGGCCAGGGTCAGTATTCGGTGTCGCCGCCCTCCACCAGCTCGCCGCCGAGGTGTTCCTTGACCAGGTGGATGGCCCTCAGCTGGAGGGCATCCAGTTGCAGGGCCACCAGCAGGCGGCATTCGGCGGAGGTATAGGTGGGGGCGTCGAGGGGGGGGCCGGTATATCCTTCGGGAACCAGCCAGATCTCGGTGTCGAGCAGGCGGCTGCGGATCTTGAGCGGCCCGTCCACCTGCCCCAGGGAAAGCGGATTGAGGTCCATCAGGGCTCGGGGGCCAGGCTGCGGGCGCAGCGGAAACCCAGGTACCCGGCGCCCTTGTCCGGGTTGAAGTAGGCGCGGGCGCTGCCCCGCAATTCGTCGGCCGGCGAGGACCAGGAGCCGCCGCGCACCACGCGGTAGTCGCCCTCGGGGGGACCCTGCGGGTCCTCAGCGGGGCTGGAGGCGTAGTAGGCGGGGTCCCACCAGTCCTGCACCCACTCGGCCACGTTGCCGGCCAGGTGGCGGATGCCTTCGGGGGTGGCCCCGGCACTGAGCGCCGAGCCCTCCACCGGGCCCTTGTACTGACCGCCGAAGCGGGCCTGCGCGGCGGTGGGAGCGGTGTCGCCCCAGGGGTAGGTGCGGCTCTCGGGACCGCGGGCCGCGTATTCCCATTCGGCCTCGGTGGGCAGCCGTTTGCCCTGCCACTCGCAGTAGGCCGAGGCGTCGGTCCAGCTCACCATGGTGACGGGCTGCTCGGGGTGGTCGCCGGGAGGCGGTGGCCCCTGCCTGGCGGCGGCAAAGGCCTGGTACGCGGCCTGGTTCACCTCGTCGCGGTCGATCTCGAAGGCGCGCAGCGACACCACGTGCGGCGGCGATTCGCCCGGCTGGCTGCTGCCCATCTGGAACTGGCCGGCCAGCAGGCTCACCATCGGCACCGGCGAGAGGGCCGCCGACGCGCCGATGAGGCGGCGGGCCAGGCGGCGGGTGGCGGCCTGGATCTGCTCCTGGCGGGGACCCAGGGTCTCGGTCTCCACCTTGAGCACCTCGTTGGTGGCTACGTCCACCACCTTGACCGCCAGCTGGTACTGGGTGCCGACGCGCAGCACCTCGGTGAAGAACAATTTCTCGGCGTTGAGATGGCTGCCCAGTTCGCTGGCCTTGTCGGCGGCGGTGACGCCCGCCTGCTGGAAGTTGACCTCCTCCAACACCTGCTGCACCCGGCTGCGCTCGACCAGCTTGAAGCGGCCGCTGCGGCTCAGCTCGGCTTCGAGCAGGGCCTGTACATAGGCCGGCAGGGCGGCGGGCACTCCCTGGCCGCTTTTTACCGGCACCAGGGCGATCTGGGGGCGTTCCTGCCCGGCGGAGGGCAGGGCGGCCAGCAAGAAGAGCAGGGCGAACACGGGCATGGGATTTTTCCGGAAAGAGGCGAAGCGGTCAAAGGGCAGACGCCTCAATGGAGGTGGCGTTTCACCTGCTCATCGACCAGGGCGCGCAGTTGGGGATCGTCGGCGCAGAAGATGCGGAAGATCTTGGCCTGGTCCTCGAAATTGTGCAGCATCGATTCGCGCAGCCGCGAGACCTCCGGGTCGTCGAAGCTGAGCGGGTCCGGCTTCTCGCTGGGCACGTGCTGGCCGTAGAAGACCTTGAGATCCACCTCGGGGCTTTTGTCAAAACGCGGGATGTCGATGAGGATCTCGTGGCCCTGCAGTTGGCGTCCCAACGGGGAACTGAAGAGCCGGCACAGTTCGATCTCCTTGGCCCGCCGCTTCTCGGGGTATTGGTACAGGTCGGCCAGGAAACTCATCAGGCCCTCCTTGCGCTCCCCCGGATAGATGAAGCTGCCCACCTTGTGCAGGCGGCGGGTGATGGTGCCCTGCAGCAGCCGCGCCGAACCCTCCAGGCCCAACCGCTCCTGTTCCTGGCGCAGGATCAGGATCAGTTCCCCTTCGGTGATGCGGTGGAAGTCGGAGATCCGCAACTGGCAGTCGGGGTGCACCAGCAGATCCTGCACCGCCCGTTTGCACATGGCGGTGGCCGAACGCACGGCGTGGTGCCAGTACACGTTGCGGTACATCAGATAATTGGTGAATACCAGCGCCTCCACCGCCGAGACCCCCTTGCTGGTGATGGCCAGCCTTTTGTTGTGGGGATCGTATTTGATGGAGGTGATCAGCCGGTCGCGGTTGACGCTTTCCCCGAAAGGCACCCCGCAGAAGAGCGAGTCGCGCAGCAGGTAGTCGACCTTGTCCGGGTCGAGGGTGCCGCTGAGGATATTGGCCAAGAGCAGGTCGCGGGCCGGGATTTCGCGGTCGCCGGCCTTGTAGTCGATGACATTGGCCACCCGCACCGGGTCTATCTGCAACTGGTCGCGCAGCACGGGATAGAGGCTGCCCTTGGGGTCCTCGATCAGCTGGCGGGCCCGCCGCTCGTGCCCCACAAAGAAGGAGCGCAGCTCCTCCAGGGTGTGGGAGAAGGGGTAGTGGCCCACGTCGTGCAGCAGGGTGGCGGCCAGGAAGACGCGGATATCCTCGTCCTCCAGTTCCAGAGGGGGATCGGAGCGCAGCAGGCGCACCAGGAACTGTTTGGCCAGATGGCAGACGCCCAGGGAGTGCTCGAAACGGGAGTGCCGCGCGCCCGGATAGACCAGGTGCACATAGCCCAACTGGGTGATATTGCGCAGGCGCTGAAAGTCCTCGGTATCCACCAGGGCCAACAGCGGGGCGGGGAAATGGATATACCCCCACACCGGGTCGCGGATGGCCTTGCCTTCTTCCAACAGGAGGGGATGATCCATAATGGGCCAATTTACGCGGGGGGGGGTCACCCTGTCAAGGTGGGTGGGACCTGGGGGTGGTTCTGGTTCAACTCTTTCTGGGGTCGGCAGTTAGCCGGAATTCGGCCACGGGGGAGATGGTTGACAGGTGCGGGGATAAGACCTATCTTAAAAAACTTACTTCAATTAGAATGAAGCAGTCCGCCGCGCTCGGCGCCCGGACTCGGAAAGGGCCTGCATGAACCGCACCTTGATGATCATCAAACCCGATGCCGTTGCCAAACACGTCATCGGCGAAATCCTGCGGCGGGTGGAGGGCGAAGGCTTCGTCGTCCGCCAGTTGCGCATGACCCAGCTCACCCGCGAGCAGGCCGAGGCCTTCTACGGGGTGCACCGGGAGCGTTCCTTCTTCGGCGAGTTGGTCAATTTCATGACCTCCGGACCGGTGGTGCCCATGGCCCTCGAGCGGGCCGATGCGGTGGCCCACCTGCGGCAGTTCATCGGTTCCACCGACAGCACCAAGGCGGCGCCGGGCACTATCCGCCGCGAGTTCGGCACCGACGTGCAGTGCAATGCGGTGCACGCCTCCGACTCGCCCGAGAACGCCGCCGTGGAGATCGAGTTTTTCTTCGGGAAAAACGCCTGATGGCACGGCGCCGGCCAGAGGGGGGCAAAGTGCCGCCCACGGCCCTGATCCTCGACGAGATCGAGGAGGGACTCAGCCGGCGCCAGCTCGAATTGGACCCCGCCCACCTGGAGCTGGATGAAGGTGAGTTTCGCCTGGTCGGCTCGCTGCAGGTGGGGTTCCGTATCAACCGCTCGGCCCAGACTTACCAAATTGAGGGCCAGTTGCACGGCCGGGTGGCCGGCGAATGCGCCCGCTGCCTGGAGCCGGTCGAGCAGGACCTGGAGGCCCCGCTGCAACTGCTGCTCCAGCGCCACCAGCTCAGCGGCGACGAGCGCGAGGCTGCCGGCGAGGACGAGGATGTCGAGTTGCTCGCCCCGGGGGCCAAACAGGTGGATCTGAAGGAGCGGCTGCGCGAGGCGGTATTGCTCGAGCTGCCGATACGCATGTACTGCCGCGAGGACTGCAAGGGTTTGTGTGTGCAGTGCGGCCATAATCTCAACACCGGCGCCTGCGCCTGCGCCGCCGGCCAGTCCGACTCGCGCTGGTCGGCCCTGCGCGACTTGAAACTGTCGTGAATTCACCCCGCTCCGCAGCAGCCTGCGGGGCCAGCTAAAGAGAGGAGCATCACCATGGTCGCTGTACCCAAACGACGAATCTCCCGCACCCGCCGCGACAAACGGCGCACCCACTGGAAGATGAAGCTGCCGGCGATAGGCACCTGCGCCCACTGCGGCCAGCCGGCCCGGCCCCATCGGGTCTGCACCCACTGCGGACAGTACCGCGGCCGGGAGTACGCGGCCCCCGAGACCTGAGTCGGGTGAGGGCCTGAGTGGCTGAAGCCAAGCGATACGGCGCCATCATCTCGGCGGTCGAGCGCTATCTGCCCGAGAAGGTGGTGACCAACCACGACCTCGAGAAGATCGTCGAGACCTCCGATTCCTGGATTCGCGAGCGCACCGGCATCACCCAGCGCCGCATCCTCGAGGGGCACGCCACCTCCTTCATGGCATCCGAGGTGGCCCGCCGCCTGCTGGCCCGCCGGCAGTTGGACCCGGCCGAGATCGATCTGATCATCGTCGCCACCATCACTCCGGACATGTATTTTCCCGCGACCGCCTGTCTGGTCCAAGACCAGATCGGCGCGAGCCGGGCCTGGGCCTTCGACCTGTCGGCCGCCTGTTCGGGGTTTGTCTATGCCCTCGCCACCGGGGCGCAGTTCGTCGAGAGCGGGAGGCATCGCCGGGTGATGGTCATCGGCGCCGACAAGATGTCGGCCATCACCGACATGCAGGATCGTTCCACCTGCGTGCTCTTCGGCGACGGGGCGGGCGGAGTGCTGCTCGAGCGCTCCGAAGAGGCGGGCATGGGCATGCTCGACTTCGAGATGCACGTCGACGGCTCGGGCTGCGAGCACCTGCACATGAAGGGCGGCGGCAGCCTGCATCCGGCCAGCCACGAGACGGTGGACCAGCGCCTGCACTACATCCGCCAGGAAGGGCGGACGGTGTTCAAGTTCGCGGTGGTGCGTATGGCCGAGGTTTCGCTGAGTCTGCTGGAGCGCAACGGCCTCAAGGCCGAGGATCTCAAGCTCTTCGTGCCCCACCAGGCCAATCTGCGCATCATCGAGGCCACCGCCGACCGGATGGGCATCGCGCGCGACAAGGTGATGATCAATATCGACAAGTACGCCAACACCACCGGGGGCACCATCCCCATCGCCCTGTCGGAGGCATGGGAATTGGGGCGTCTGCAGCGGGGCGATCTGCTGCTGATGACCGCGGTGGGCGGCGGCCTGACCTGGGGCAGCGCCCTGTTCCGGTGGGCAATCTGAAATGAGCGGCTTGGCTTTCCTTTTTCCGGGACAGGGTTCGCAGGCGGTGGGCATGGGCCGCGACCTGGTGGCCCGGTTTCCCGTGGCCGCCGCGCTTTTTGCCCAGGCCGACGAGTTATTGAATTTCCCCCTGAGTCAGCGCTGTTTCGAGGGTCTGGAGGAGGAATTGCGCCAGACCTCCCTGACCCAGCCAGCCCTTTTTGTGCACAGCGCCGCCGCCTGCCTGGTGTTGCAGGAGCGCGGGATCGAGCCGGCCTGGGTGGCCGGGCACAGCCTGGGTGAGTATTCGGCCCTGGTCGCCGCCGGTGTTCTCGACTTTGCCACCGGCCTCGAACTGGTGCGCCGGCGCGGACTGCTGATGCAGGAACAGCGGCAGGGCAGCATGGCCGCGGTGCTGGGCCTCGAAGACCAGCAGGTGGTCGAGGTCTGCGCCCGGGTGCCCGGAGCGGTGGCGGCGAATTTCAACGCTCCCGGCCAGGT
>JADZBP010000269.1 GCA_020852055.1 Candidatus Latescibacterota bacterium | reverse complement strand
TCGGCGTCGGCAGCAGGGGCGGAACCCTGGCGCAGGGGCGGGGCGGCAAAGTCCTCCCTGGCAGCCGTCAACTGATCGGCGATCTGGGACAGCGAGAGCCCCTTGAGCCGGAAGTCCCGCAGGCGGTCCCGGATCTTCAGTATTTCCCCGCGATCGAAGAAATCCTTGTTGCCGCGCTTGTCGATCACCCGGATGATGCCGAAGTTCTTGTACTTGCGAATCGACTCCACTGATTTGCCAAAGGTCTCCGCAACCTCGCGGATATCGATGAGTTGTTCGCTTTCGGGCATGGCTTTTCTCCACACAAGTCCGCAACCCAAGGGGAGCAAGGGCCACAGGAACGGGTCGAACTGGGGAGTTCGAAGGGTTTACTTAAACAAATTATACCAAATGGTAACTCTTAGCGTCAAGTTTTTTTACATCCCTCTTATCGGCAGTATATCTAAGGGGTTTAATTTTTGAGGGTTTGGACGAGGTGTCCGGCTCGGTCTGGCGCTGTTTTTTCGATTGACTTGGGCCCGCGGCATTTGTAGATTGAACTGCCGAAAAAACAAGGAATAAATCCACAGGAGGAACCGACCTTTATGGTGGCAGACAACCGCAAGTGTATCGTGGATGTGCGGGACGTGAAAATGGTATACAACGTCAAGAACCGGGACGCCTCGACCCACGTCCATGCGCTGCGGGGACTGTCGCTGCAGGTCTACGAAAACGAGTTTTTCGCCATCATGGGTCCTTCGGGTTCCGGCAAGAGCACCCTTTTCAACATGATCGGCGCCTTGCAGACCCCCACCTCCGGCGAGGTCCTCATTGAGGGAGTGAACCTGGCCAGCCTCAAGCCGCAGCAGCTGGCGGCGGTGCGCTGCTTCGAGCTGGGTTATATCTTCCAGACCTACAACCTGCTGCCGGTGATGAGCGCCCTGATGAACGTGGCCCTACCCACGGTGTTTGCCGGCATGAGCACCCAGGAGGGCGAGGAACGGGCCCTGGAGTGCCTGGGCATCGTCGGATTGCGGGACCGCGCCCACCACCTGCCCTCCGAGCTGTCGGGCGGCCAGCAGCAGCGGGTGGCCATTGCCCGGGCCTTCGTCAACAAACCGCGCATCATCCTGGCC
This sequence comes from Candidatus Latescibacterota bacterium, assembly GCA_020852055.1. GTDB lineage: Bacteria > Latescibacterota > UBA2968 > UBA8231 > UBA8231 > SICG01. The sequence continues at coordinate 4,489 of JADZBP010000269.1, read as the reverse complement.
GACGAGCCTACCGGCAACCTCGACAGCCGCACCGGGCAGGAAATCATCAATTACATGAAGAATCTGCAGCAGGAGATGGGCACCACCATCATCACCGTGACCCACGACGACAAGATGCTGACGGCGGCTGACCGCATGGCGTGGATCCGCGATGGACAGTTGGAACGCATCGCCAACCGCGAGGATATCCAGATCCGCATGGGCTCCATCAAGGAGCACTGAGCCGGGATCTGAAGCGGGGGTGCGGAGGGTCAGGCCTGGCCTTCCTGCCGGCGGCGCAGGGCCTCCTGCAGGAAGAGATCGCGGTTGGGGAAACCGCTCACCAGGGTAAAACCGCCGTCCACGGCGATGGACTGGCCGGTCATGTAAGGCAGTTGGGTGAAACAAAAGGCCGCCCGGGCGATGTCCTCGGGCCGGCCGATGCGGCGGATGGGCTGTAAACCGCCCTGAGCCATCAGATTGTAGACCTCGGCGACCGTGAGTTCACGGCCGCTTTTTTCGTCTTTCACCCCCGAGAGGCGGGAGGTCATCGGGGTGTCCACCACCCCGGGCCGCAGCGCGTTCACCGTAATATTGTAGGGCCCCCCTTCGAAAGCGGCACCCAGCACCACGTGGTTCACGCCGGCCTTGCTCACCCCGTACGGGATACGCGTCGAATCGGGCGCCACGTCGGAGATGGAGGTGATCAACAGGATACTGCGGTGCAGCGGCTGGGCGCCGGCCTGCAGCTCGGCCTGGGCCAGGTCGAGCATGTGTTTGAGGCTGCGCTGGGCGAGGCGGTAGGCCCCCATCAGGTTCACGCTGAGGACCCGCTCCATTTCCCGGTCCAGATGGTCGCTGGGGGTCTCGTGGAAGCGGTAGCGCACCACCTGCCCCTGCTCGTCCTTCAGCAGATTCGAGACCCCGCTGTTGCTGATCGCCACGTCGAGACGGCCGAAATGGGCGAAGGTGCGGTCCACCAGCTCAAAGGGGGCCTCGCCCTGCGCCAGGTCGGCGGCCAGGGTGATGACCTCCACCCCGTGGGTCTGGCGCAGCTGGGCGGCGATGGTTTCGGCCCGCTCCCGGCCCGAGTTGTAGTTGAGGGCGATATCGTAGCCGTGGGCGGCGAATTCGGCCACCGTGGCGGCGCCGATGCCGCTGCTCGAGCCGGAGACCAGGCAGACGGGGCGTGCCATCCTAGGACCGCAGCGCCTTGGCAGTGGCGACGATCTGCTCGACGCTGGGGATGGTGGGCAGCTCCAGGGTGGGGCTGAAGGGCACTGGCACCGCGGCAGCGCCGATACGGGCCACGGGCGCGTCGAGGTAGTCGAAGGCCTGCTCCATCACCAGCGACGCCAGCTCTCCGGTTACGCCGAAGCGCCGCGTGCCCTCGTCGACAACAATCGCGTACCCGGTCTTGCGCACCGAGGCCACCAGGGTTTCCTCGTCCAGGGGCACCAGGGTGCGCGGGTCCACCACCTCGGCGCTGATGCCTTCGGCAACCAGCAGTTCCGCAGCTTTGAGGCAGGCGCCCACCATGCTAGAGGTGGCGATCAGGGTCAGGTCGGTGCCCTCGCGTTTGACCTCGGCCTGGCCGAAGGGGATGGTTTATTCGCCCTCTGGCACCGGTCCCTTCTCGGTGTACATCATCTTGTCCTCGAAGAAGAGCACCGGATTGTCGTCGCGGATGGCGGTCTTCAGCAGCCCCTTGGCGTCGCTGGGGCAGGAGGGGATTACCACCTTGAGGCCGGGAAGGTGGCCAAAGAGGGCGTGCAGGCTCTGCGAATGCTGGGCCGCCGAAGAGCGGCCGGCGCCCATACTCATGCGGATGGTCAGGGGCACCCTGCACTGGCCGCCCGACATGTAGCGGATCTTGGCCGCCTGGTTGACGATCTGGTCCATGGTGAGCAGGGCGAAATCCCCGAACATCAGTTCGGCGATGGGCCGCATTCCGGTCATGGCAGCGCCCACACTCAGGCCGATGTACCCGGCCTCGGCGATGGGGGCGTCGAGCACCCGTTTGGGGCCAAAGGCGTCCAGCAGGCCAACGCTGCACTTGAAGATGCCGCCGGATTTGGCCACGTCTTCGCCGATGAGGAACACCGTGGCGTCGCGCGCCATCTCCTCGCGCATGGCCTGGTTGATGGCATCCCGGAAGGAAAGCTGCTGCTCAGGCATAGAGATCCTCGTACGCTTGTTCGGGGGGAGGCAGCGGCGAATTCTTGGCGAACTCGATGGCGGCCAGCACCTGCTGCTCGACCTCATTCTGGAGGGTGTCGAGCTTCTTCTGGGTGGCGGCCCTGGTCTCGACCATATGTCTGCCCAGGAGGGCGATGGGGTCCTTGTGATCCATCCAGTACTGCAACTCCTCCTTGGTCCGGTACGCGCCGCCGTCGCCCACGTGGTGGCCGCGGAAGCGGTAGGTCATGGCCTCGATGAGGGTGGGCCCCTGGCCCTTGCGCGCCTTGGCTACGGCTTTGGCCGTGGCCGCGTACATGGCCAGCACGTCGGAACCATCCACCGAAACCCCTTCGAGGCCCAGGCCGGCGGCCCGGTCGGCGATACACTTCACCCCGGTGACGGCGGAATAAGGGGTGTGTTCGCCGTACTGGTTGTTCTCGCAGACATAGATGGCCGGCAGGTTCCAGATCACCGCCATGTTGATGGTCTCCAGCATGATGCCCTGGTTGGCGGCTCCATCTCCGAAGAAGCAGACGCAGACCTGGTCGCTGTCGCGCAGCATCGACGAAAGCGCCGCACCCGTGGCGATGCCGAAGCCGCCGCCGACGATGCCGTTGGCGCCCAGGATGCCCACCGACATGTCGGCGATATGCATCGAACCGCCCTTGCCGCGGCAGTAGCCGGCTTCCTTGCCCATGATCTCGGCCATCATGCGGTCGAGTTGGCCGCCTTTGGCTAGGCAATGGCCGTGGCCGCGGTGGGTGCTGGTGATGTAGTCGTCGTCGCGCAGGGCGGTACAGGCGCCTACGGCCACCGCTTCCTCGCCGATATAGAGATGGGCCAGGCCGGGCATCAGCCCGCGGGTGTACACATCCCAGACATGCTCCTCGAATTTGCGGATCTCGACCATCTTCCGGTACATGAACCAGAGCTGGTCCGCTGTCACCGCCGGGGCTTTCGCTTTTGTTTTGGCCATGGATAACTGGTGGTATAGAGGAGTGAGGGCAAAAAGGCAGAAGTTAGGCGCCTGCCGCCGGCGTCCGTCAAGCATGAAAAAGCCGAGATGAGAAGCGACATCTCGGCGCCGGAATTCACCGGTGAGGCAGGACTGGGGCCGGGGTCACCCCTTCTTTTCGAAATCGGCGGCGTGCGCCTCCTTGTACTTGGCCCATTCTGCGGGATTATCTTTGTGCTCGAAGTACTTGGCGTTGATTTCGATGAAGCGGTGCCACTCTTCGGGCAGATCCTCTTCGGCGAAAATGGCCTCCACCGGGCACTCGGGTTCGCAGGCGCCGCAGTCGATGCACTCATCGGGATCGATGTAGAGCAGGGGTTCGCCCTCGCCATCCGTGGGATGGATACAATCGACGGGGCAGACCTCGACGCAGGCTTTGTCCTTGGTATCGATGCAGGGTTCAGCAATGATGTACGCCATACCTTCCTCCTAGGGCGATTAAGACGCGTTCTTGATCCCGTGTTCTGGTTCCAGAGGGAAAAATCACCAAGTCCTTGCCAACTGTCAAGCGGCCTTTTCCAGGTTTCGCAGCAGGTCGGCCACCGCGAAGGAGGCACCGGCCTGCACCAACAGATTAAAGCGCTGCCTGGGGTCCGGATCGCGGGTGAGATCCACGGCGGCGCCACGGTACAGGCTGGCCAGCACCGGATTGAGGTGGGCGGCCACTGCCTGCTGGGTGGACTCGGTGTTGGGGGCGCGCAGGCGATCATTGGCCACGAGCTGGAACTCGCCGCCGGCAAAGGAGACCCGGCCGGCCAGTTCGGCTTCCTGCTCGAGGCGGTGGCAGGCCTTGAGGGCCTCGGTCAGGGCCTGCCGCAGGCCGGCTTCCAGGGGCTGTTTGCGCCCGTAGACCAGGCCTAAGCGCCGGTCGCTGCGGTCGAGCGTGTAGTTTGCCTGGTGCCCCACCAGCACCGTCAGGGGCCCGTCGGGCAGGTGGCTGTAGTCGGCCACGTCGATCAGGGTCTGGTCGGGGGTGGTGGGGATCCACGCGGAGAAAGCGCGGAACGCCTCCTCAGGGGAGAGATCTCCGGGCGGATTCAGGTAGAACTTGAGCTGGATGCGGTGCAGGTCCATGCGCTGGCCTTTTCTCAGGAGGGGACGCCCGCGGCGGCGGCCATGCGGTCGTAAAGGGTGTAGGCGGCTTCGATGACGAGCTGGGCTTCCTCGATGTGCTGGTGCGCCTGATCGTGGGTGGGGGCGGCCAGCGGCTGCTCGTGGGCCCGGATCAGGTGGGCGAAGATACTCTTGGAGAAGCGGTCGAAATGCAGCTCGGGATCAAAGAAGCGCTGGCGGAACTCGGCGACGATCACCGCC
>JADZBP010000268.1 GCA_020852055.1 Candidatus Latescibacterota bacterium | reverse complement strand
GTAGAGCACCAGTCCGGCGGCCACCGAGGCGTGGAAGGAGCCGATCTGGTCCCGCCCCATGGGGATCTGCACCACAAAGTCGCAGCCTTCGCGCACCAGCCGCCGCAGGCCGGCCCCCTCGCTGCCCACCACCAGGGCGCAGGGCCCTTTATAATCCACCGCGGTGAAGCTGCGCTCGCCGTCGGCAGCCAGGCCGGTGATCCACAGGCCGCTCTCCTTGGCCAGGGCCAGGGCCCGGCCCAGGTTGTTGACCCGGCAGACGGGCAGATGTTCGACGGCGCCGGCCGAGGCTCTGGCCGCCGCGCCGGTGAGGCCGGCGGCGCCCCGCTCCTGCACCACCACCGCGTCGGCGCCCACCGCGTGGGCGCTGCGGATGATGGCCCCCAGGTTGTGGGGGTCCTGGATGCTGTCGAGGAAGACGAGGAAGGCGGTGCGCGGGTTCAGGCCGATCAACACTTCTTCATAGGAGGCGTAAGCGCGGGCGGCCAGATAGGCGACCACCCCCTGGTGCTGGGGTCCGGCGGCCCGGTCGAGCAGGAGGCGGTCCTGCACGTCGAAGGGGATGCCGGCCTGTTTGGCGAGGGCGAAGATCTCGTCGATGGCGGCACCGTGGCTGCCCTGGGCCACGACCAGGCGCTGGCAGGGGCGTCCTGCCTTGAGGGCCTCGAGCACCGGGTGCCGGCCCCAGAGCAATTCGGGTGCGGTGGAAGACTGGGCCAGGAAACAACCTCCTCTGCGGGGGAGCAATCTGCCGCCAGGGCCGGGGCTGCGTCTGCAGGGGGCCGGGGCTTATAATTGAAAGTAAAGGACTTGGGCGGATTGGGGCAATCTGGTGCGGGTTTTGCTAAACCTCGGCAGCAGCCCCGATCGCCCACGAGGAGAGGATATGGACAAGGCAATGCTCTTGACGCAACTGGCCCTGGGTTTGGGCTTTCTGGTGGTTATCGTCCGCGCATTGAGTGATCAGGTGCAGGAGTTGCGCGGCAATTAGCGCCGATCCCCCTTTGGGCCTTTGAAGCCCTCCCCGAAATCATAACCAGCCCGGCCCCAGTTGATCTGTTTGGGGTCTACCTGTTCGCGCAATTTCTGTAGGGCGTCGCGGGCGGTCTGGTCGTCGTTTTTTGCCGCCGGTGGCAGCAGGGCCGGGGGCGTTTTTGTTTTGGGAGGTGGACCGGCGACCGGCTTTTTGGCCGCCGTGGGTTTGGTGGGCAGGGGCGCAGCCTTGGGTTTGGCCGGCGGTGGCGCGGCCTTGGCCTTGGGCGGCAGGGACGTTGGTTTGGACGGGTCGGCCAGCGGGGCGGGCAGGGCCTTGCCTTCGAAGAAGAAATCGGCGAACTCCAGCATCACCGCCGCCTTCTCCTCCGGGCTTACCGGGCCGAGGGTGACGATGGTCTGGTTGATGCGCTCGATGGTGGGCAATTCCATGGTGGCCAGCAGTTGGCGGGCCCGCTCCTCGCCCAGGGCGATGAGGAAGATGGCCACCTTCTGCAGCTGGGTGAAGTGGTCGGCGGGTGTGGGCATGGCTCAATCTCCCTTCTGCAGCTGCTCCTGCCATTCCCCCAGCTTGAGCAGGGCCTGCAGCGGCGTGAGCTGGTTCAGGTCGAGCTGGCGCAGTTCGGCGACCAGCGGCGGCTCGGGGGCAGCCACCGCGAAGAGCGGCAACTGCTCTTCGGCAGCGGGCCGGCGCGGGGCCGGCGTCTGCGGCTCGCCGCGCTCCAGCCGCGCCAGGATCTCCTTGGCCCGCCCCACCACCGCAGTGGGCATGCCGGCCATCTGCGCCACGTTGATGCCGTAGCTGCGGTCGCAGGGGCCGGCGGCGAGGCGGTGCAAAAAAACCACGTGGCCGCCCTCCTCGCGCACCAGCACGTTGGCGTTTTTCAGCCGCACCAGCGGTCCCTCCAGCTTGGTCAGTTCGTGATAGTGGGTGGCAAAGAGGGTGCGGGGCCGGGCCGGGCAGTCGTGCAGGAACTCGACGATGGCCCAGGCCAGGCTCAGGCCGTCGAAGGTACTGGTGCCCCGGCCCAGTTCGTCCATCAGGATGAGGCTGCGCTCGGTGGCATTGTTGAGGATATTGGCCGCCTCGTTCATCTCCACCCTGAAGGTGCTCTCGCCGCGGGCCAGGTTGTCGGCGGCCCCCACGCGGGTGAAGATGCGGTCCACCACCCCCAGGCGGGCGCGGCGGGCGGGCACGAAGCTGCCCAGTTGCGCCAGCAGGGCGATGAGTCCCACCTGGCGGATGATGGTGCTCTTGCCGGCCATATTGGGCCCGGTGATCAGGACCACGCGGGACTCGGCGTCGAGGAAGAGATCGTTGGGCACGAAGCGCCCCTCCTGCAGCCGGCGCTCGATCACCGGGTGGCGGCCGCCCTCGATCTCGATGCCCGGCCCCTCGTCCACCAGGGGCCGCACGTAGCGGTCGCGCTGGGCCACCTCGGACAAGGAGACCAGCACGTCGAGCTGGGCCAGGCTGCGGGCGATCTGCTGCACCTGGGTGGTCCAGCCGGCCACCTGGGCGCGCAGTTCGAGGAAGATGCGGGTCTCGATCTCGTTGATCTTCTCCTCCGCCCCCAGCACCTTGGCCTCCCACTCCTTCAGTTCGGGGGTGAGGAAACGCTCGGCGTTGACCAGGGTCTGCTTGCGGATATAGTCGGCGGGCACCCGGTCGAGGTTGGCCTTGCTCACCTCCAGGTAGTAGCCGAAGACCTGGTTGAAACCCACCTTGAGCGAGCCGATGCCGGTGCGCTCGCGCTCCTGCACCTGCAGGCGGGCGATCCATTCCTTGCCCCCGGCGCTGGCCTGGCGCAACTCGTCCAGTTCGGCGTCGCAGCCCGAACGCACCATGCCGCCCTCGGTGAGGATGGCCGGCGGGTCCTCGACCAGGGTGCGCCCGATCAATTCCACCAGCTCGTCGACCACCGGCAGGCCGATATTGGCCAGCTCCTGCAGGAGGGCCGGAGTCAGGGCGCCGGCCTGCTGGCGCAGGGAGGGCACCTGTCCCAAAGATCGGCCCAGGCCCACCAGGTCGCGGGCATTGGCCCGCAGGCAGCAGATGCGCGCCATCATGCGTTCCAGGTCGCCCACCTGGCTCAGGGTCTCCTGCAGCCGGGCGCGGGCGCCACGTTCACCCACCAGCACCTCCACGGCGTCGAGGCGCTGGTTGATGGCCGCCGGGTCGCGCAGGGGGGCGGCTACCCATTGCCGCAAGAGGCGCGCCCCCATCGGCGTGCGGGTATGGTCGAGCACCTCGATCAGGGCGCCCTGCTCGCCGCCGTCCTGCTGGTTGCCCAGGAGTTCGAGGTTGCGGCGGGTGGTGGCATCGAGGTAGAGGCAGTGTTCGCGCCGCTGCCGGGTGATGCGGTTGAGGTGTTCCACCGCCCCGCGCTGGTTGTCGCGCAGGTAATGCAGGGCCGCGCCCCCGGCGCAGATCCCCTGATGCAGGTCCTCGCAGTCGAAACCTTTGAGGGAGTGCACCCTTAGTTGTTCGGTGAGGGTCTCGTAGGCCTGGCGGTACTCGAACTGCCAGGCCTCCAGCCGGCTGTGGGCGGCGCGGGGCAGCACCTGGCGCAGGGTCTCGACCCATTGCGGGTCGGCCGCCTCGCTCAAGAGCAGCTCCGCCGGGGCCAGGCGTTCCAGTTCGTCGGCCAGTTGATCGAGGGGCACCTCGTCGAGCAGGAAGTCACCGGTGGACAGGTCCACGCTGGCCAGGCCCGCCCGGTCCTGATCGGTGCAGAGGCAGACCAGGAAGTTGTGGCGCTGCTGCTCCAGCATGGAGTCGGCCAGGGCGGTGCCGGGGGAGACCACCTGCACCACGTCGCGCTTGACCACCCCCTTGGCCTTCCTGGGGTCCTCGACCTGTTCGCAGATGGCCACCTTGCGGCCCAGGCGCAGCAGCCGGGCCACGTACGCCTCCACCGCGTGGTGGGGCACCCCGGCCAGGGGCACCTCACCGGCGGTCTTGCCGTGGTTGCGGGCGGTGAGGGTGAGGCCGAGCAGGCGGGACATCTCGCGGGCGTCCTCGTAGAAGGTCTCGTAGAAGTCGCCCATGCGAAAGAGGAGGATGGCATCCCGGTGCTGGCGCTTGAAGTGGTGGTACTGCGCCATCGCCGGGGTGAGTTTCTCCTCGCCGTGCTCAGCCATACGCGCCGCGATCCAAGAAGCCCAGCAGACGCCGCCGGCGCGGGTCGGCGTCGGCGTAGACGTGTTCGGGCATGACGTAGTTCATGAACGGGAAGTACTTGTGGCCGATCATGCGGCGGCCGTAGGTGATCTGGGTGATGTAGCGGGTGCGCTGGCTGGTGTTGGGCCCGCCCCGGTGCCAGACCTGGTTGTTGAACATCACCACGCTGCCGGCCTTGCCCAGGTTGTGCTGGATCTCTTTCTCCCAGGCGGTTCCCTCCAGGGTGCGCGGGCAGGGGGCGACGAAGAGGTGGGAGCGAGGGATGGCCTCAGTGCCTCCGTGGGCCACCTCCTCCACATCGGTCAGGTAGTAGTTGCAGGTGAAGAAGAGCACTGGCAGCCGCACATTGGTGGGCGCTTCGCCGTGGGTGACCAGGTAGTGGGGGGCGTCGTCCTGGTGCCAGGTGGACAGGCCGCCGCCGGGCGGGGTGCGGAAGGAGTTGTTGTGGATGACGTGGCAGTTGGGGGCCACCAGGGCCTCGGCAAAGCTGACGATGGGCTCCACGTCGAAGAGGCGCAGGTTGGCCGGGCTGTTGACGAAGGCGCGGTGTACCAGCTCGATGGTGGGGCCGGTGGAGTTGAGGCCCTCGGGGTTGTCGCGCAACAGACGGTCCAGGTCGGCGCGCAGCTCGGCGCACCAGTCGGCGGGCAGGACCTCCTGCAAAAACAGGTAGCCGTCGCGGTGGAACTGCTCGACCCAGGCCTGGATCTGCTCCGGGCTGGCCTTCTGGCCGGCCCGGGGCGGGGGTGTCTGATCGGTCATCGCCGGATTCTCCTCCTCGGGGTTTGGCTAAGACTATAGAGAAAGGGGGCAGTCCCATCAACAGGGGGGAAAGCGCAGAGCCAGGAATCCCTGAGGACTCCTGGCTCTGCGGGTGTTTCAGGTGCGAGGGCTTATTTCTTGCCCAGGTTGTCGCCCCAACTCTCCATCTCCTCGTCCTGGTCGGCAACCACTTCGCCGACGGTCACCGGACGGATGGGATGGCTGGCCTGGTAGGCATCCACCTCGGCCTGGTCCTTGTCGCGCAGGTAGTCGATGACGCTGAGCACGATCTTCTTCTGCCCCTCATCGAACTCGATCACCTTCAGCGGCAGTTCCTGGCCCAGCTCGAAGCTCTGGCGCGGGGTCTCCAGGTTGTCGATGCCCAGCTGCGAGATGGGCACGAAGCCGTCGACGTCGCCGGCCAGCGAGACCACCACGCCGCGCTCCAGCACCCGGGAGATGGCGCCCTGGGTGGAGGTGCCCACCGCGTACTGGCTGGAGAACTTGGGCCACGGGTTGTCGCAGGCCAGCTTGTGGCTCAGCGAGATGCGGCGGCGCTTCTTGTCGATCTCGGTGACCACCACCGGAATCACGTCGCCCTTCTTGAACAGCTCGTTGGCCTGGCGGATGCGCCGGGTCCACGACATATCGGAGATGTGCACCAGGCCGTCGATGCCCTCCTCGATCTCGACGAAGGCGCCAAAATTGGTCAGGCTCTTGACCTTGCCTTCGAGCCGGGTGTTCATCGGGTACTTGTTGTCGAGGCTCTCCCAGGGATCCGGATCGGTCTGCTTCATGCCCAGGGAGATCTTCTGGCTCTCCTTGTCGAGCTTGAGCACCACCACCTCGACCGGGTCGCCGATGTTGACCAGCTTGGACGGATGGCGGATGTGCTGGGTCCAGGACATCTCGGAGATGTGCACCAGGCCCTCGATGCCTTCCTCCAACTCCACGAAGGCGCCGTAGTCGGTGATGCTGACCACCTTGCCCTTGGTCTGGGTGCCTTCGGGGTAGCGCTGGTCGATCTGCTCCCAGGGATGCGCGGTGAGCTGCTTCAGGCCCAGGGAGATGCGCTCGCGCTCGCGGTCGTAGTTGAGCACCTTGACCTTGATGCGGTCGCCGATATTGACCAGCTCGGAGGGATGGTTGACGCGGCCCCACGACATGTCGGTGATATGCAGCAGGCCGTCGACGCCGCCCAGGTCGATGAAGGCGCCGAAGTCGGTGATGTTCTTGACCACGCCCTCGCGAACCTGCCCTTCCTCCAGCTCCTTGATGATCTGGGAACGCATGCGCTCCCGCTCGGCTTCGAGCACGGCGCGGCGCGAGACGACGATATTGCGGCGGGCCTTGTTGAGCTTGATGATGCGGAAAGGGAACTCCTGGCCGATGAACTGGTCGAAGTTCTTGACCTGGCGGATATCGATCTGCGAGCCGGGCAGGAAGGCCTCGACGCCGAAGAGGTCGACGACGATGCCGCCCTTGATGCGCCGCACCAGCCGGCCGCTGACGGTGTTGCCGGTGTCATGGGCTTCCTTGATGCGGTCCCAGACCCGCATGAAGTCGGCCTTCTGCTTGGAGAGCACCACCCGGCCTTCCTGGTCTTCGACGTTCTCCAGGAAAACCTCGATCTCGTTGCCCAGCTGGATGCCCTGAGGCACGTCGCCGAACTCCTTCAGCGGGATGGCGCCTTCGGACTTGAAGCCGATATCGACCAGCACTTCGTTCTGGGTGACGGCCACCACCCGGCCCTTGACGATCTGGCCCTCGGCGATACCCGAGAAGCTCTGCTCGTACAGGGCCATAAAGTCCTGCATCTGGTCTTCCGAGTATTCGGGGATATCTAACTCGGTGATGCTGATCTGGCCGTACTTGGGTTTTTCTGCGGGGGGAGTATCCTGTTCGGTCATTGCGCTGTGTTCCTCAGGTGGTTCTCAACTGTTCGACTGCGGTTGAGAGGATCGGAGAAAACCCCGGCGTGCCGGGTCGGGCTGCGTCTCAGCCCCTTTTGCTGCGCCAAGCGGTTGTTGACCCACTGCTGGTTGAGGTGGCTCCTCAGGCGCCGCGCTGGCGGGCCAGGGCGGCGAGGTGTGCTACTTGTTCGTCGATGCTCATGGTGGTGGTGTCCACTTCGATCACCCCGGCCGGCGGGCCGCTGGCGCCGTAGTCGCGTTCCAGGTCCTCCTGGTCGCGCCGGCGGATGTCGGCCCGCACTTCTTCGAGGGTGATCGCCACCCCTTTGGTTTCCAGTTCCCGGTGGCGCCTCCGGGCCCGCACCTCGAGGTCGGCCACCAGCCGCACCTTGAGCTGGGCCTGCGGAAACACCACGCTGGCCATGTCGCGCCCCTCGGCCACCACCCCGCCCGCGGCCCCCAGGCGCTGCTGCTGGGCGACCATGGCCCGGCGCACCAGGGGCAGGTCGGCGTAGGCGCCCACGGCACGGCTGATCCGGGGCTGGCGGATGGCCTCGCCCACCTCCTCGCCGTCGAGCAACACCCGGCCATCGGGCTCCAGGTCGATGCGTATGCGCTGCAGCAGGGCCTCCAGCGCCGCGTCGGCCACCGGCGCCACCTGCGCCCGCTGTGCCGCCAGGGTCAGCGTCCGGTACATCGCCCCGGTGTCCAGGTGGCGGTAGCCCAGGTGTCTGGCCAGCAGGCGGGCGGTGGTGCTCTTGCCGGCGCTGACCACCCCGTCGATGGCGATGACGATGCCCATCAGTCGGCTGCGCCCAGGCCGGCGCGCACCCGCAGGGCCCGTACCTCGCCGGGGGTGAGCTGCCGCCACTGCCCCGGCTTGAGGTGGCCCAGCCCCAGGCCGGCGAAGCTCAGCCGCTTGAGGCGTTTGACCGGGTGCCCCACGGCCGCACACATACGCCGCACCTGGCGCTTGCGGCCCTCGTGGATGATGATCTCCAGCCGCGACTCGTGTTCGTTGCCCCCGCGCAACCGCACCTGGGCCGGGGAAGTGGGGCCATCGTCCAGGTCCACGCCCTGGCGCAGGGCCAGCAGGTCCGTGGCGTCTGGTTTGCCGCTGACCAGGGCCTCGTAGCGCTTTTCGACCAGGTGGCTGGGATGCAACAGCCGATAGGTCAGCTCGCCGTCGTCGGTGAGCAGCAGCACCCCGGTGGTATCCTGGTCCAGGCGGCCCACCGCCACCGTGCCGGGCCGCAGGCCGCCGATCTGATCGAAAACCGTGGGGCGGCCATGGGTGTCCTGGCGGGTGACCAGGCAGCCGTGCGCCTTGTAGAGCAGCACGTATTCGTGGCCCCGGGGCAGCCACACCTGTTTGCCGCCCACCTCCACCCGGTCCAGGCCCACCTCGACGCTGCGGCCGGCATCGGCCACGATTTCGCCGTTGACCCTCACCGCCCCGGCCGCGATCAGTTCGTCGCTCTTGCGCCGCGAGGCCACGCCGGACCGGGCCAGAAAGCGGTTGAGGCGCATCCGCTCCTCCTGGCCCTCCTCGGGCTCAGGCGCGGGGGGGCGCTTCTTCTTCGGCGGCGACGGCGGGCGTCTCATCGGCGGTTTCTGGCGCCGGAGCGCCGGGTTCACCCGCGGCCACGGGCGCGGCGGGCGAAGGGGAGGCCAGGACCTCGTCGACGGTCATGGAGACCGGAGGCGGCTCACCGGCGGCCTGTTCCCGGGCCTGGGCCTGCTGCTCGCCGGCGGCCAGCAACTCCTGGAGTTCCCGCGGCTTGGGCAGGTCGGCCAGGCTCTTGAGGCCAAAGTGAACGAGAAACTCCTTGGTGGTGGCGAAAAGCATGGGTTTGCCCACGGTCTCCGACCGGCCGGCCAGGCGGATCAGGTTCAGCTCCATGAGGGTGTTGAGCACCCCGCCCGAATTGACCCCGCGCACCGCATCCAACTCGGCGCGGGTGACCGGCTGCTTGAAGGCGACGATGGCCAGGGTCTCCAGGGCCGCCTGCGAGAGCCGCACCGGGTTGCGGTCGTGGAACTTGCGCAGCCAGGGGCCGTACTCGGCGCGGGTGGCCAGTTGAAAACCGCCGGCCACCTCGGTGATGGTGAAGGCGTTGCCGCTGCTTTCGTACTGGGCCTTGAGGGCGTCGATGGCTTGGCGCAGATGTTTGCCGTTGAGGCCGTCGAAGAGCGCCAGCAGCCGGCCCGGGGTGACGGGGGCCTCGGCGCTGATCAGGACCGCTTCGACGATCTGGCGGAGGTTCTCGGGAGCGAGCTGTTCCTCCTCGTCGTGGTTGGTTTCGCCGTGGTCGTGGACTTCGCTCAAAGGATCTCTTCTCCCCGCACCTTCGGTTCTGGTTCGATCTCGGTTGTTTCCATTGCGGACTCGTCGGCTTCAGTTGCGCTCCCGGATTGCTCCCGGGCGAGGGCGCTCGGTTCAGGTTCGACCCCGGCGGGGTCCTCGGGCAGGGCCACCCCGGTCTGCCGCCTCTCGATCCAGATCTCCTCGAAGGGCTGGGCCTGCTGCACGTGGATGCGCTGCTGCCGCAACAACTCGAGCAGGGCCATGAAGGTGGACAGCAGGGTGATCTTGCCCTGCCCCCGGACCAGATCGTAGAAGCGCAGGCGCTCCTGCCGCTCCAGCAACTCGAGCACCTGGAGGATACAGGTCTCCACCGAGACGCGGGCCTCGACGATGCGGTGGACCGCCTCGCGGGGCACATTGCTGATGACGTGCTGGTAGGCCTTGAGCAGGTCGAAGAAGGAGACCGGATGCAGGTCGGCGCCGATCTCGCCCTCGTTGAGGCCCGACTGGCGCAGGAAGATGTTGTGCCGGCCCAGCCGCTGGTCGTCGAGCCACTCGGCGACTTCCTTGAACTGCTGGTACTCGAGCAGGTGGCGGACCAGGTCGGCGCGCGGGTCGAAGCTCTCCTCCTCGCCGGGGATCTCTTCCCGGGGCAGCAGCATCTGCACCTTGATGCGCATCAGGGTGGCGGCCATGAGGATGAAGCCGCTGGCCTGCTCCAGATCGAGGCCGTGGAGCTGGTCGAGGAAGGCCAGGTACTGGGCGGTGATACGGGCCACCGGGATGTCGTAGATGTCCAGCTCGTCCTTGTGGATCAGGTAGAGCAGGAGATCCAGGGGACCCTCGAAGACCTCGAGCTTGACCCCGTAGACGGTGCTGTCCAGGACGCGTTCCTCGTCCCCCACTGCCTGCATAGGCCTCAATCGACGAACAAGTAGGGCTTCCAGCGGTGATCGCTGATGCCGATGAAATTGCGGATGAAACTCACGTTGTTGGGCCGTTTGGGCTGGCGCCGCAGCGCCAGGCCCGCCTGCTCGGGGCGCAGGTCCCCCTTTTTGGCGTTGCAGGTCACACAGGCGCAGACCAGATTTTCCCAGCTCTCCGGACCGCCCAGCTTGCGCGGCACCACATGGTCGAGGGTCATCTTTTTATCTCTCGACCCGCAGTACTGGCACTCGTGGTTGTCGCGCCTGAGGATATTGCGCTTGGACAGCACCACGCGCCGGCGCGGGGAGTGGATATACCGCTCGAGGCGCACCACGCTGGGAACGGGGAAGGCGCGGGAGACCGCCCGCACCATACCCTCGCCCACTTCGACGGGATGGGCCTTGCCGCGAAAGATCAGCACTAGGGCCCGGCGCACGCTGCAGACACTCAGCGGCTCATAGTTCTGGTTCAGCACCAGCACATTCGTGTTCCACAAGACGACAGCTCCTCACCGGTAACAAAGGCAGGGGACGTCCTACGGAAGGGCCAAAGAGAACCTATATATTATGGAATCTTAGGGGGTTAAGTCAAGATGGGGGCTGGCGGCAGGGGCTAGATGCCGGCGGTCAGGGCGGTGTAGTCGCCGGCGCTCATCAGCTGCGAGAGTTCCTTGGCATCGGCCAGGCGGATCTTGATCAACCAGCCGGCCCCATAGGGCTCGGTGTTGATCACCTCGGCGCCCTCCTGCACGGCGGCGTTGACTTCCACCACCTCGCCGGAGACCGGGGCATAGACCTCGGCGACGGTTTTCACCGCCTCGATGGTGCCGAAAACCTGGCCTTTTTCCAGTTGCTGGCCCACCTCGGGCAACTCGACGAAGACGATGTCGCCCAGCTGGGACTGGGCGTAGTCGGTGATGCCGACGGTCCCGGTTTCACCCTCAAGGGCCAGCCATTCGTGGTCTTCGGAGTATTTGAGGTCTTCGGGGATGTCGCTGTCGGTTGACATGGTTTTGCTCCTTATGGGGTCCGTTGCGTTTCAGGTCAGCGCCAGCGGGGTGCGCCCCACGTATTCGGTGTCGAACTCGCCGGCGACGAAGCCGGAATCCTGTAACAGGGCGCGGTGGAAAGGCAGGGTGGTGGATACCCCTTCGATGGTGAACTCCCGCAACACCCGCCGCATGCGGGCCAGGCTCTCCTCGCGGTCCTTGCCGTAGGCGATCACCTTGGCCAGCAAGGAGTCGTAGTAGGGGGGCATCTTGTAGCCCTGGTAGATGTGGCTGTCGATACGCACCCCCGGGCCGCCGGGCAGGTGCAGCGCCGAGATGGTGCCAGCCGAGGGCATGAAGTTGCGCGAGGGGTCCTCGGCGTTGATGCGGCATTCGATGGCGTGGCCCCGGGGGCGGATATCCTCCTGCCTCCAGGGCAGGTGCTCGCCGGCGGCCACCCGGATCTGGGCCTTGATCAGGTCGATGCCGGTGACCATCTCGGTGACCGGGTGCTCGACCTGGATGCGGGTGTTCATCTCGATGAAGAAGAAGCGGCGTTGGGCATCGACCAGGAATTCGATGGTGCCGACGCTGTGGTAGCCCACACTGCGCGCCCCGGCCAGGGCCGCTTCGCCCAGGCGCTGGCGCAACTCCTCGTCGACGATGGGGGAGGGGCTCTCCTCGACCAGCTTCTGGTGCCGGCGCTGGATGGAGCACTCGCGTTCGCCGAGGTGGAGCAGATTGCCGTGTTCATCGCCCAAGACCTGGATCTCGATGTGGCGGGCCCGCTCCACCGAGTGTTCCATGTAGAGGGCGTCGCTGCTGAAGGCGCCGCGCGCCTCCAGGCGGGCCATATTCCAGGCCTCTTCCAGTTCTTCGGGGGAACGCACCACCCGCATGCCGCGCCCGCCACCCCCGGCGGTGGCTTTGAGGCGCAGGGGAAAGCCCACCTGGGTCGACAGTTCCCGGGCCTGGGTCAGCGACTCCAGCTCTCCCTCGCTGCCGGGGATCACCGGCACCCCCGCCTGCTTGACGCTCTGCCGGGCCACCGCCTTGTCGCCCATCTTGCGGATGGCCTCCACCGGCGGGCCGATGAACTTGATGCCGCAGGTCTGGCACAACTCGGCGAAGTCGGCGTTTTCGGCCAGGGGACCGTACCCGGGATGGATGGCGTCGGCGTTGGTCAGTTCGGCGGCGCTGATGATGTTGGCGAAGTTGCGGTAGCTGGCCTCACCGGCTGGCGGCCCGATACACACGTCCTCGTCGGCCAGGCGCACGTGCATGGAGTTGGTGTCGGCCTCGGAGTGCACGGCCACCGTCTCGATGCCCATTTCCTGGCAGGCGCGGATGACGCGCAGGGCGATTTCGCCGCGGTCGGCGACGAGGATCTTGCTGAACAAGGCGTCCCCCTTCTCAGGCAGGCCGGATTTTCATCAACGGCTGGTTGTACTCCACTGGCTCGCCGTTGCCCACCAGGATCTCGACGACCTCGCCGGCCAGATCGGCTTCGATCTCGTTCATGATCTTCATCGCCTCGATCAGGCACACCGTCTGGCCCGGCCTGATGCGCTCCCCCTCGCGGACGAAGGGGTCGGATTCCGGGGAGGGCGACCGGTAGAAGGTGCCCACCATCGGCGCGGGGATGACGTGCAGCCCGTCGGCGGCCGGCGCGGCGGCCGGGGCCGCGGTGGCCGGGGTCGCCGCGGCGAGGGGCGGCGACACGGCGCGGGCCACCTCGCGTTCGGGGGCGGCCACCACCGTGGCCCGCCGGCTGATGCGGATGCGGGTGCCGTGCCAGAAACTGTGCTGGATCTCCAGTTCCTCGGCCTCGCCGCTTTTGTACAGGTCCAGCAGTTCCTTGAAGGTCGCTTTGTCCACTCTCGGCTCCTTGGGCCAGCGGGCCCCGCGGGGGTCAGACGCGCTCCACGTAATCGCCGGTGCGGGTGTCGATCTTGAGCACGTCGCCCTGGTTGATGAAGAGCGGGACGTTGACCACGGCGCCCGTCTCGAGGGTGGCGGGTTTGACCGCGCCGGTGGCGGTGTCGCCGCGCATGCCCGGATCGGTCTGGGTGACCTTCAGTTCGACGAACTTGGGCAGCTCGACGCCGATGGGTTTCTCCAGGGCGATGAGCACGTAGGTCATCTCGTTTTCCTTGAGAAAACCGGCTCCCTCACCCACCAGGCTGGCCGGGATGACGAGCTGCTCGTAGGTCTCGGTGTCCATAAAGTGGAAGGTGTCGCCCTCGGCGTAGAGGTACTGCATCTGGCGTTTTTCCAGGCGCACCTCCTCCACCTTGTCGCCGGAACGGAAGGTGCGGTCGAGCACCGCTCCGGTGGTGACATTCTTCAGTTTGGTGCGCACGAAGGCGCTGCCCTTGCCCGGCTTCACGTGCTGGAAATCCACGATGGAAACCAGGGCGTTGTCGAGCAGCATGGTGAAGCCGTTTCTGAAATCCGATGTGTCTGCCATTTAGTAGTGCTCTCCTCTAGGTCTCAATTGCTCTTGCGCCCCTGCTGAAGTTCGGCGATGCGGCGCTTGATTTCCTCGTTGTCCGGGTCCTGGTCGAGGATCTTCCGGTAGGTCTCCACTGCCCGGTCGACAAAACCCTGGCTGGAGTAGATCTGGGCGAGGGTGACGGTGGCGATCCGCCCCTCGGGGTCGCTGGCATCGGCCGGGGGCGACCCGGGTTGAGGGGCGGCAGGGGGCTGGGTGACCAGCGCCTGGTGCTGCTGGTTCTCGATTTCCTGAAAGAGCCGGATCAGTTCGCCGTCGTCGGCGCGGCGCGGCCTGGCCGGCTCGGTCTGGGGTGCGGGGGGCTCCACTATCTCGGCGGCGGGCACGGGTTCGGCGGCAATCGGCAACTCCTCATCGGCGGTGTCGGCGATGGGAGCCGCTGCCTGGGCTTCGGGCAGGAGGTTGACCACCTCGGGCCGGGGCGAGGGCGCCGGCGGGGGAGCGATCAGGTCGTCGAGCCGCAGGTCCTCGGCGGATTCGCCGGGGGGCAGCGCGACGCTGGGCGGGAGGTCTGTTCCCGCAGACAGGGTGGCGAAGAGCCCTTCCTCGAGTTCGCTGTTCTCCGGCTCGATGGCGATGGCGGCAGGATCTGGGGGCGCCGGAGAGAAGAGGCCTTCTTCCTGGATGAGGGAGGGCTCGGGTTCTTCTGCGGCAATGGCTGGTTCCGGCTCCAGCGGCGAATCGCCGGCCATCAGCGCGGCGCCTAAGGCGAAGAGGTCTTCGTCGAGGGCCGGGGGCGCCACTGGTTCGGGTTCGGGTTCGGCGAGGGGAGCGGCGAAAGGCTCGGGCGCTGCAGCCGGTTCGGGTTCCGGGGCCGCCAGGTTCCCCCGCCGGAACAGCGCCTCGAGGCGGTCTTCGAGGGGCAGATCGGCCACCGGGGCGGCCGGCTCGGGTGGGGGCGGCGAAAGGGCGGCCAGGGTCTCGCGCTCGGCCATCGCCTCCTCGCTGCGTTTGAGCAGGTCTTCGAGGTTTTCCTCCTCGAGGGGGCTGGCATAGGCGATGATCGGCTCGGCCTCGGCCTCGGCCGGCGGGGGCTCCTCCTGCGGCACATGGATCAGGGCGAAGGGCTCTGCCTCCGCAGCCGGAGCCGGTGTTTCGAGCGGCCGGGCCACGGTGGTGGCCTCCGGCGGCGGGGGCCGCATGTCGATGGCCTCGGGGGCCCCGGGGGCGGCGGCGGCCGACTCGACGCGCACCGTATAGGTGAGCTGGTCGACCTGCTCGGCGAGCTGCTCGCTGAGCGGATCAAAACGGGCCGCCTGCTGCAGGCTCTTGAGGGCGAGGGTGGCGATCCCCAGATCTTGGTAGATCTTGGACAGGCGCATGAAGCCGGCCGGATTCTCCGGGTCCAGGCGCAGCGACTGGTCGGTGGCGCTGCGCGCCTCTTCGAGATGCCCCTGGGCCTCATAACATTTCCCCAGGATCAGGTACCCGGTCGGGTAATGGGGAAAACGCTTGCACCCCTCCTGGCACAAAGCCAGCGCCCGCTCGACCTTGCCGCGGCGCAGGTACAGATCTGCCAGGCGCGCAAAGAGCGGCGATTGCGGATGCTTGCGATAGAGTTTTTCTACTTTGCCCAGGTCGTCGAACATCGCATGGGGGATTGAAACAAGTGGAAGGGGTGATCGGTTATTTTACGCCACGAGAGGGCAAATTGTCAAGAGAACAGCCCCCTGCCGCCCGAGCCTCCCTTGACAAGCTTTCGCTCTACCGCTACTTTCTTCCCTCTGAAAATCGCGCCCATAGCTCAGCTGGTAGAGCAGCTGACTCTTAATCAGCGGGTCCTAGGTTCGAGTCCTAGTGGGCGCACCAATAGCGACAAGGGGTTACGGAGATCACATCCGTAGCCCTTTTTCTTTGGTAACACCCAGGTAACATTTTCGCTGAGAGCCCGTAGCTGGCAACTCGAACTGGGGTCTCAAACCTGCCTTGCCTGGGCACCACAGAATCTGTTAGTTCTAGCAGTGTAGAAAACAGAAAGGTGGTTCTTATGAGGCTTGATGAAGCTAAGGCTCTCTATCCCGGTGAGTGGGTTGCATTTTCTACGGTTGAGGAAGGGGATAATCCAGCTGGAGAGGTGAGTCTTCACAACAAAGACCGCCGAGTCTTCGACCAGCAGTTGCTGGAGCGGGGTTTGACGGGCGTCTACATCACATTCACGGGCTCAACTGTTCCCGACAACTACGCTGTGATGTTCTGATTCGCTATGCGTTTGCCGACTGGTGTACCGCTGCTGGTGAGAAATGTCAGCATTGGTGGTCCCCAAGGGACTGTGCGGGTAGACTTGATTTTTGATACGGGGGCAGCGTTCACGGCGCTGTCGTGGTCTGTTGTCAAGCTTATCGGGTATGATCCTGCTGTTTCGTCTCTACGGCAGGAAATCGTCACGGCCAATGGGATTATCGAGGTGCCAAAGCTAAGAGTTGAGCGAATCGCCATTGGAGAAGTAGAAGCAAAGAACGTGGAAGTGGGTGGCCCTACGGTTAAATTGGACAGTCTTTAGGGGTCATCTTTCCCCAGGAAAGGAGTCTGTCTGATGACCAAGAAATCCAAGCCTGCCGAGGGTGGGCGATTCTCGGCGAGACGTAAAACGGAAGCGGTGTTACGACTTCTTCGGGGCGAAGACTTGGAGTTGCTGTCGCGGGAATACGGGGTGGTGGCGGCGCGATTGAGCCAGTGGCGAGAGGACTTCCTGTGCGGAGGGCAGTTGGGGTTACAGCAGCGCCCTTCGGACCTGCAGGAAGAGCAGATCAAAGAGCTGCAGGCCAAGATCGGCGAGTTGACGATGGCCAATGAGCTGTTGCACCACCAGGTCCAACGGCAGGCCAACGGCCGCCCTTTTGTGGTTGGGAGATCGAAGCCATGAGCACCGCCTGCTCGCTCTCCACCCGCAAGGTATATGGGCTGCAGCGTGTCTGTCGGGTATGGGGGATCAACCGTTCGACGGTGTATGCCCAGCGGCGCCAGACGACGCTGGTCCTGGAGCCGACGACCGGGTTGCCTGCCCGGCGTGGACCGAAAGGTCCCTGCAGCGATGAGGCATTGGTGGCGCAGATTCGCCAGCTGCTGGCTGATTCGCCCTTTCACGGGGAAGGTCACCGCAACGTGTGGGCGCAGCTGCGCTGGGCTGGAGTCCGCACCTCCAAGGAGCGGGTGCGGCGACTGATGCGGGAGCAGGACCTGCAGGCACCGGGCCGTACCGGCCATCCCCATGGACCCAAGGCCCATGATGGGGTCATCATCACCGCCCTGCCGGATTTGATGTGGGGCACCGATGGCACCACGACGATTACCCGCGACGAGGGCCAGGCGTTTGTTTTTGTCAGCGTCGATCACGGCAACTTCGAATGTGTCGGGATTCATGCCTCGGCCTCGGGCAATCGTTTTGAGGCCCTGGAGCCGATTCGTCAGGGGGTGCGCCAGCACTTCGGCGGCTACCATCAACAGGTCGCCATTGGCCTGGCGGTGCGTCATGATCACGGGTCGGCCTATCTGGCCGACGACTTCCAGCGAGAGCTCAACTTCCTCGGCATCCAATCCTCCCCCAGCTTCGTCCGCCAACCGCAGGGCAACGGCTGTGCCGAGCGCTTCATCCGCCTGCTCAAGGAAAACCTGCTGTGGGTGAGAACCTTTGACACCATCGAGCAACTGCGGCAGGCGCTGTTGGCTTTCAAGGACCTGTATAACTCCCGGTGGATCCTGGAACGCCATGGCTACCGGACGCCGTCGAAAGTACGGCACGACCTGAAGGAATCCCCGATCGCTGAAGCGGCCGGGTGAGCATCAAGCCACTGTCCATTTACCCTAGGGCTTTACACCCTGAACAAGACCGAAAAATATCGTGTCGTTCAGAAACGTCTTACCCTCGATAATGCTGTCCTCAGTCTGCACTCGCTCCGTAGCAAACCAGTACCAGCCGTTCCATGATTCCCACTATGCGGAGAAGGCAAGGAAACTCATAGAGCCTGTCTGAGTGTCATTGCAGAGGTGGGAAAGTGTCTGGAACTGATTCTCAGCCAGGGAGAGATGTCACTTCCTCTATGGGTGTCCTCAATTGATCTTTCTTGAATTAACAGTATCTTACAGAAGTTGGGAGGCGTTGATGGGCCTGTAGCTGGACACCGATTTCTGCGAATAGTAGTGGAGTCCTGATGCCGGAAGAGCGATGGCGATTATTACGCAGCAGGAGATTACCGGGGCGCTCGAACGTCTTGGGCAACTTGCTCAGGCGCAGGGACACCGGGTTGAACTGGTAATCGTGGGGGGAGCCCTGATGGTGCTTGCCTACAAAGCGCGTCTGTCAACCTATGATGTGGATGCAGTTATCATTGCCCCCACCGAAACCCGCATTGTCCGGGAACTGGTGGAAGTCATTGCTGCTGAGCGTGGATGGCCGAAAGACTGGCTGAATGATGCGGTCAAAGGGTACATGAAAGACCTGAGCGCAGGGCCAACGGTCTTTTCGGCCCCAGGCATTGAAGTGCGTTCGCCGTCCCTGGGACAGGTTCTGGCGATGAAGCTGTCGGCGTGGCGGGACGATGTGGATATAGCGGATGCACGGCGTCTCCTTGAAGAGTTCCCGGCAGGCAGTGACAGGGAAACGGTGTGGAAAGAGATCGAGCCGTACCTCGTACCTGGCGATGAACTGAAAGCACAATACGCGTTTCTGGATTTGTGGGAGGCCCTACATGGTCAGGATTGAGCAACTGGCGCAGGCCGCACTTAGCCGCGAGAGCCTGCAACTCCGAAGCCTGACGCAGGATCTGTTGCGGGGAAATCCGCAGTTGAGTGAGACCCCACGTCCCAGCACGGATGATCCTGCGCTTCTGTCTGTTTCGGCTTCTCTCATCGAGCTGTTTGCATCGCGCCTGCATCAACAGCCACCTGCATGGGCTCAGGAGATAGGGCCATTGCCTGAACCCATGTTTCTGGTCGAGGCAGCCGGCAATTTCAAGCGCTTGAGAGTCCTGTGCGAAACCCAGTCCCCCGAGTCATTGCGCAAACGGGGGCTTTATGCCCCACCCACTTTTCTGGAGTTTGTCTGAGAGCCGACAGGAAGAAGTAAGCGCAGCAAAAAACCAGAACCAGCTTTTTTGTAGCCCTCGTCTATCAAAGACAGGGCTTTTCTTTTGGGCATCCGATGCAACCGAAAGGAATATAAACACAGCGGCAATCGAAAGATTTATTTAGGTAGTGACGTGGCCCCTTAAAGTTGCGCCACATGGGAAGTGAGATACTCTCTTCGCCGTCAAGCCCTTTTTAGGTTAGCTGATAGAATTTGCTACCATCGAAATCCTGCTGGTACTTGAGCATACCCCACAAGCATCGTAGGAGCTTTCGCATCACGGCGACCAGGGCCTGCATCTTCTTTTTTCCTGCCCCTACCAACTTCTCATAGAAGGCTCTGACGTTGGGCTGATACCGCAGAGCCACGAGGGCCGGCATATAAAGCGCGGCTCGGAGATACTTGTTGCCTGTCTTGCTGATGAAGCGAGGCATATGGATGGAGGTCCCGGAATCCCTGGGCCGCGGATCCAGCCCGGCTTGTGCGACCCACTGGCCAGGTTGGAGGCCACCGGGAAGGACCAGCAACTCGGCCATCAACTGCAAGGCACTGGTGGTGGCGATGCCGGTAACCGAGATCAGATGGGTGAAGGTGCTCTGCAACTGGTCGTGGGCCTGGACGAGTTCCAAGGCTTGGGCTTCCAGGTACTGGATCTGCTTTTTGAGGTAACGCAAGTGGAGCTGAATATCTTGGCGGATGCCTGCGTCCAAGCTTTGTCGGTGATGGTCGGCATGGAGGCGATTATTCTCCTGGGTGAGGATGCCTTTGAGTTGTGCTATCCGTCGAGTAAGCGCCTGTAATTGCATCACTTCTTCACTTGGAGGCTGAAAGGGCTGAAAGGGCATGCGCTCGAGGAAGGCCAGAATTACCTCGGCATCAAGCGGGTCGGTCTTGGCCCGCTGATTTAGCGCTCCGGCGAAGTCTTTGATCAGTCGAGGATTGACCACCATCACTGCGGTCTTGGGATGGTGGTGCAAGGCCAAGGCCAGGTCGAGGCTGTAGACGCCGGTAGCTTCCAGGCATACTTGAGCATAAGCATCACCCTTGGTGGCCCACGCGATCAACTTTCGATGGCCTGCAGGGTCGTTGTTAAAGGTAGCACTGCGATGTTGGTCACGGCGGTTTCTGCACACCGCACTCAGACTGGCAGCACTGACGTCGATACCGATGTGATTGACTGGATGCATGGCGACCTTCCAGGATATATTGTGGTTGCTGGTCTCCCGCCTCTAACCCTGGCCTGCCGGACTTGTGGATACAGACTCGTGGTCTTGGACACTCCTCGGTATGGGCAGCAGGAGGCGGGGGGCCGATCTCACTTACAAGGTCGAAGCCTTCGGTATTTTGCGGCCTCCCCAGCATGAACGACCATAAACTAATCACAAGTAATCCTTTTTCAGTTCAAAAATGAAGATACAAGTATTTCTTCAGTTTGACGGAGGGATACTCATGAAACGGAAAGTCCACAGCGTCGAAGAGATCATTCGGATTCTGCGGCAGGCCGACGGGGGTGAAACAGCTCTGCCAGCGTTACCTGCCGTTCCTTCATCCCGTAATTTCTCTGCGAATAACCTCCACGACCTCTTCCAGGGTGGTTTCTGTTGAGGGCTGGAGGTTGTCCTGGTGCTCGACGTGTTTGTGGTGGGGAAAGGTCGTCAGGCGCGTGTGGTGCGGCGCGTTGTCCCAGCCGATCCTCAACTGATTGTCTCCGGTCAGCCAGTAGTAGCTATAGCGTTTGAGGGCCTCGCCCTTCACTGCTCCGCAAGCTGCAGGGTAGTGCCGTCTTTCAGGTAGAGGATGAGGCGCAGGGTCTCCCCGTCGAGGTCGAGAGGCAGGACGCGCTCCACTAGATCGCTGAACCGCTCCTCGATCTCGACCAGCCGGTCAGCCGCTTGCATGCGGTTCTTCCCAGCGCAGGCCGTGCTGGGCTATCCCCTCCAGCGAGGCGATGTCGGCATCGAGTTTGCCGGCGGTTTCCGTCCAGTGGCGCCACAGGATGTACTCCTCGTGCATCTCGTGGCCGGCATCATCGGGCAGCCCCTCGGCCTCCAGCCGTGCCAGGGTCGTCCTGTACTTCTCCTCAAGCTGGCGCGTTTTGCTCTGGGCAAGAAAGAGCCGCTTGCGAAGGTCCGACAACCGCAGCGCCACGCCGTGGCGGATGATCACCTCCCGCTCCCCAGGTGGCAGCGCCAGAAAGGTTTCCTCGATGGCAGCAGCAGTCGCGGTATCCATTGCCCATCTTCCTTTTTCTGGTGTCCACCTAGTGTCTACTCTCGTCGCTGTGGTGTCCATAGGGTGTCTAATCGCTCTTCACTCGAATTAACCAATCATAACATACAAGAGCAAGAGAAAAGGGCCGTTACGCGCAGGCTATTGAAAAACCTCCTACTTGCGCAACCGCCCCTGGATAGACTCTTAATCAGCGGGTCATAGGTTCGAGTCCTAGTGGGCGCACCAATAGCGACAAGGGGTTACGAGGATCGTCTCGTAGCCCCTTTTTTTTTGGTATCGCCGCCGCTCCGTTCAGGGTGCAAAAAAGGTCGCGAAGAGTTTCATCCGGGTGATGCTGTTGGCAACCGCGGCGCTGGGAATCGAGGAGGTCTGGAAAAAGCCGGTCACGGTCAGGAGGCTGTCGTGCTTGATCAGCGGCAGGCTGTCCACCGGAACATAAGGGTACAGCGCCACGGCGAGTTGGCGGGAATTGGCATCGACGAAATGCAGGTCGTAGCTGACGCGCCGGTCGAGGCGGTCGTTGTTGATCAGGGTGAAGCCGAATTTGCCCACGGATACGGGGTCGCCCTTGGCGCCTGGTTGCAGCGAGAGGAAATTCCAGGTGATCCCCCGGGCGATGACCCGGTCCCCGTCCCAGGAGACATCGCTTTCAGTGTGGGTCTGGGTGTTCAGCGGTTCATCCAGGGGGGCAGTGGAGGATTTTTCCTCACACCCGAACCAGCAGCACAGGGCCGCAAAGAGGATTGCCCGCATGTTCACCTCGTCCTCGGCTGTTGTTTCTTCGCCGCCTTCCTGGCCTCGATCTCCCGCATCTGCTTTTGGGTCACCCGCCGCAGTACCAGCATGGTTTCGCCCCTGCGTCTGATCAGCAGGTGGCGGTTCAGGATCTTCGCGGCCTCCAGCAATCCCCGTTTGACCACTACCTGCTTCAGTTCATTCCCCTCCTCGATCTCCAGCAGGAAGGGTTGATTCAGTTTAACCGCTTTGACCACAAAAGCGCACTTTTCGATGATCGCGGGTTTGAGTCCGAGTTCACGCCCAACCTTCTTCTTTGCCATGGTATTTCTCCTGAGGTGGTGGCGGGTCAGCGCAAGAACAGCAGTTTGGCGGAGCGCTGGACCGCGCCGGCCCGCAGCCGGCACAGGTAGAGCCCTGAAGCCAATGGACGGCCCAGGTCGTCGCGGCCGTCCCATACGACCAGGTGCCGCCCGGCTGCGGTCGGGCCACTCGCCAGCACCCGCACCCGCTGGCCCAGCAGGTCGTAGACCTCGAGGTGTACCTCCCCTGGAGCCGGCAGCAGATAGGGGATGAGGGTCTGGCTGTTGAAGGGGTTGGGATAGGCCGGCTCTAGTTCGCAGTCGCCGGGCAGGCCAAAAAGGGCCCGGGCCAGGTCCACCAGTTTGGCGCGGGCCTCGCCGCGGGCGCCAAAGGCGTCGGCATAGAGGAAGAAATCCCCCAGGTCCACCACCCCGCTGCCGTCCAGGTCGAAGCGGGCGGCAGCCCCGCCGGCCCGCTGGCCGAAATAATCCGCCATCAGGAACAGATCGTCCAGTCCCACCGCACCGCTGCCGTCGAAATCGGCGCCGTGTGCCGGGCGGACGGTGGGCCCGGCCAGGGCATCGGTGCCCCGCAGGGTCTGCCGCACCAGGCTGTCGATGCGCACGGCAGCCCCCGGGCCCAGGGCGCGGAAGACGAAGTAGGCGAGGGTCCCGCCGCTGTCCGGGGCGGTCTCGGCGCGCGGTGCCAGCAACTGGCCGCCGAATTCGACCCGGCCGGCTGACGGGTAATGGGTGGTGAAGAGCGGAAAACCGCCAGCCCCATAGAGCAGGTTGCGGGCGCCCGGGGCTTGGGGCAGGGCCTCGACCAGGCGCAGGGCCTGCGGATCGAAGGAGAGCTGGAAACTGAAGCCGGTCAGGTCGCGCACCGGCCCGGTGCGGATTGGCAGCACAAAGGTGGAGTCTGGCTGCAGCAGGGGAGCCTGGTCCAGTTCGAGGGCGGCAGCCAGGGGCAGCGCGCCGCCGCCACTGCCCTCGGCGGGAACCTCGAGCGTCACGCCGCTCAGGTTTTGGCCGGCCCGCAGCGGCAAGGGCTGGGGGTATTCGTAACTCGCCGCCGAACCCTCCTCGCGGGCAAAGAGGTGATAGGTGCCGGCTGGCAGTTGGGTCAGGGTGAAGCCGCCGGCGCTGTCGAGTCGGGTGGCGCCGGCCAGCTCCTGTCCGGCCCCGGCCAGGAGCGCGGTGCCGGCCAGGGCCTGCCCGCCTGCCCGCACCACCCGCCCGCTGAGACGGCCCAGGGTCTGGGGCTGGGCGGCGGTGGTGAAGCTCAGCTCGACCGGGGCGGCCAGGGGGGTGCCGGCCTGCGAGCGGGCGGTCAGCAGCACCAATTTGTAGGTCTGGTCGGCGGCCAGTTCGAGGGGCAGGCGCAGTTCGTTGCCCTGCACCTGCAGCAGGCGCCGCCAGGCATTGAGGGGCGCGGGGGTCAGGGCCAGTTCCAGGCCATCGGGGCGCGGGGGCTGATCGAAGAACAGGCTCAGGGTGCTCTGCCGGGGAACCGCGGTGCTGCCGGCAGCGGGCAGGGTGCGGACCAGATCCAGCAGGTCGGGCGCTTCCCAGGGGATCTCCAGCTGGGAGCGCGAGGGATCGTTGCTGGGCAGGCGCAGCAGGCCGCGACCGTCCTGGCCGCGGTACTCGACCTGCACCCGGCCCACCTGGCCCGGGGCGATCAGCAGGCGATCGGCGGCGAAAAGCAATTGCCGTCCTTCGTCGGCCAGATCCACGATCAATTGGGCCTCTCCCTGGTTGGTCACGGTCAACTGGGCGCGGCGGCGGCCTGCTTCAGCGGCGCCAAAGGACAGGCTGGCGCTGAGCAGTTGGGCCCGGGCGGCGGCCTGGCGGTAGTGCCAGCCCCAGCGGAGCAGCGGGTGCTCTGGATCGTCGCTGGTGAGTTCCAGGATACCCTCGGTCGGTGCGCCCGGGGCTGCGGCGATCGCCACCCGCACCTGCCGGCGTTCACCGGGGGCCACCACCAGGGATTCGGGCTCGGCCCGCACCTGCGGGTCGGCGGCGCTGATCCGTTTCACCCGCAATACCCCGGCCCCGCGGTTGAAGAGGGTCAGTATCTGTTCAGCGCGGGCGCTGGCAGCCAGGCTGCCGAATTCGAAACGTTCGGCGCTGTCTGCAAGCTGGGCTTCGAGGCGCGGGGGTTTCCAGTTGCCCGCCCGGCCCTGGCCGCTGAGGGCTATGGCCCATTCGGGTTGGTCGGGATCGTCGCTGTGCAGTTGCAGCAGGGCGCGCAGAGGGCCGGGAGCGCGGGGGGCGAACCATACCTGCACGATGCGTTCCCCCCCCGGAGGCACCAGCAGGGGCAGGGAGTCGGCGGTGCCGAATTCGAGGCGGCTGCTGTTGAGGGCCCAAAGGTGTAGGGTGCCGCGGCCCTGGTTGCGCAGGACCAGGGGACGGCGGCCCACCTGCCCCAGTTCCACCTCGCCCAGGTCGAGGGCCGCCGGGGTCTGCAACTCCGGGGCCGGGGCGCCGGCGCCCACCAGGTTGACTTCGAGGTCCTGGCCCACCACCCGCAGCCGGGCGACGAAGTCGCCGTCCTGGTCGGGGGCAAAACGCAGCGGGATGCGGGCGCGGGCCCCGGCGTCGAGGCGCAGGTGCTGCAGGCCCAGGGCAAAAGCCCCCCGGGTCAGGCTGAGATCCATCTCCAGTGGTGCAGTGGTCTGGTTCACCAACACCAGAGCGGTATCGGCGGCGCTGCCCACCGCCACGCTGCCCAGGTCGAGACTGGCGGGGGTGAAGAAGAGGCCGGCACCCAGGCCGCTGGTCGGGATGGAGAGGGTGGAGACCTGGGGATCGTTGGTCAGCAGGATCAGGCGGCCCTGACGCCGGCCGGGGCTGGCGGGGATGAAGCGGGCCAGGAGTTCGGCCTCCTGCCCGCTGCCCAGGCTCAGGGTGTCGGCGGCCACCGGCAGGAACTCGGCGCCGGCGGGCCGCAGCCAGACCTTGAGCAGGCCCTGCCCGCGGTTGCGCACCAGCAGGGCCTGGTCCTGGCTCTGGCCCACGGGCACGGCGCCGAAGCGCAGGGTGTCGGCGGGGCGCACCAGTTGCAACACCGGCGCCCGGGTGGCGGGCAGACCGCGCAGCGCCACGCTGGGGCGCAGGGCAAAGGGGTCGTCGCTGGTGAACTCCAGCCGTCCGTCGGCGGCGGTGCTGCCAGTGGTGGGGCGGAACTGCACGACCAGGGACCGGCTGCCTCCCGGAGGCAGGGCCAAGGAGGTGGGGCTGATGATGAACAGGGCGGGCAGGGCGCTGATCCCGTTGAGATGCAGGGTATCGTTGCCGCTGTTGCGCAGGCGCAGGGAATCGGCGGCAATCTCACCCACCCCGGCCGGGCCCAGCACCAGGGTGTCGACCGCTAGTTCCAGGCGCGGCCCGGTGCCGGTCCCGCGCAGGAGCACGTTGCGTTCGAGGCCGCGGCCCACTACCCGCAGGCTCACCCCGTCGAGGGGTCCTGGATCGCGAGGGGAGAATTCGAGGCGGGCCACCTCGGCGCTGTCGCGGCCGGACAACTGGAAAGGCAACTGGGGAGCCAGCACCTGCACCGGGGCACCGGCCGGCAGGACGATGAGGGAGTCGATGGTGAGGCTGGCTGCGGTGCGGTTGAGGGCGACTACCCGCAGGGTCTGGCGGTGGCCCAGGCGCACCTCGCCGAACTCGGCCGGGGAAAGGCGCACCGCCACGTCGGAGACCGCGCCCACCAGCGGCAGGGTGTGCACCCCGGCGTTGGTGCTGAGGGTGAGCAGGGCGCGCTGCACTCCGGTGCCGGCGGGGGTGAAGCGCACCCGCAGTCCCTGCGAGCTGTTGGGGGGGATACGCAGGGGGGCGGCGGGGCTGAAGGCCTCGTCCACCTGGAAGAGCTGGAGCCGGTCCACCAGGGCGCCGTGGATCTGCAGGGTGTCATCGGCCGGATTGAAGACCACCAGGTTGAGGGCGCCGCTCTCGCCGGCCAGCACCTGGTCGAAGAGCAGGCTGTCGGGCAGGCCCAGGCGCACTCCTTCGCCGTGTACTGCGAGGGCGCCTTGGGCGCCCAGGCTGAGGGTGCCGCTGGCAAGGCCGGCTTCGAGGGGGCTGAAGCGCACTGCCACCTCCAGGCTGTCCCCGCCTTCCAGATCGAAAGCGCGGGGTTGGGCCGCGAAACGGGGGTTGTCGCTGGCGGCCCCGCTGATGCTGAGGGGCTGGTTGCCCAGGTTGGCGGCGCGGAAAAGGCGTCGACCGGTCCCGCCCAGCCATACCTTGCCGAAATCCAGCGAGGCGGGGTGCAGGGCCAGGCGGGCAGCGGCGCCCCGCCCCGAGAGCCCCACACTCAGGCGCCCGGCGTTGGTGGACAGGACCACCGAACCGGTGTCGCCGCGCGGGGCGGTGGGGGCGAAGCTGACACTCAACTCGCGGTGGGCCCCGCCTGCCAGCACAAAGGAGGATGGCGAGACCACAAAGGCCCCGTGGGTGGAGATGGCGCTGGCCAGCAGGGTGTCGTTGCCGGGGTTGGCGATCACCAGGGAGAGGGCGCGCTGCTCGCCAGGGGGCACGTCGCCGAAACGCAGCGAGTCGGCGGGCAGGATCTCCAAACGCGGCCACAACCCCTGGCCGGTGAGGATGGAGGTGAAGGCGGCGGTGCCGGTCTGCGCGGTGTAATAGCTGGCGCTCAGCACTGCGTTGCGCAGCATCCCGTCGGCGGGGACAAAGGTGGCGGTGAGGGTGTCGCTGCCTCCGGGCGGCAGGGTCAGGCTCGAACGCGAAAGGGCAAAGGCCGAATCCCCCGCCCCGATGCGGGTCACCGAGAGCGAGGCGCCGCCGCGGTTGCGCCAGGTGAGGGTCAAGGGCCGGCGCTGTCCCACCCGCACCCGACCAAAGTCCAGCGGATCGGGGGTGATTTCGAGCGGAGCGCTGAGGGCGCCGGTGCCGTTCAATTCCACGGTGGTGAGGGTGGCGGCGGGGGCGGCGTTGTGCAGCAGGGAGAGCACGGCGCGCTGCTCGCCGGCGGCCGTGGGGGCGAAGATCACGCTCAGCGATCTGGGCGGTTCCCCCGGCTCGATGGTGAGGGAGGCGGGAATGGCCGAGAACATGCCGGCCTGGGTACCGCTGACCCCGATCGAGGACACGGTGAGCGGGGCGCTGCCCTCGTTGGCGATGCTGAAGCTCAGGCTCTTGCTGCTGTCGGTGCGCACGCTGCCAAAGGGCAGGGCCGGCGGGGTGGTGGCAAGGGAGAGCATCAGCACCGGGGCGATCAGGGCCTGGGCCTGGTCGGAAGAGGCGCTGAGGCTGCTCCCCGCGTCCACGGCCCGCAGCCGATAGAAATGGCGGCCAGCCGGCAGGCCGGAGTGCAGGAAGCTGATGCCCGGGGTTTCCACCCGGCCCACCGAATCGCCCAGAGCGGCCGGGCTGGTGCTGTGGTAGACCACATAATGGGAAAGATCGGCCTCCGGATTGGCCGACCAGGAGAGGGAAACGTGGTTGGCGCCGGTCACGGTCCGCAGATCGGCTGGCGGTCGGGGCGGCAGGTCACCCACCAGCGCCACCGTCAGAGGGCTGGAGCGGTTGCCTGCGTCGTGGGCCAGGTACAGGGTGGCGTTGCGGTGGGCGCCGGCGGCACTGCCCGGGGCAAAGCTGAGGGCGAAGGCCTGGGAAGCGCCCGGCGCCAGGGTCCGGGGGCCGGTCGGATCGACGCTGAACAGGGCCGCGTCCGGGCCGGCCAGGGTGGGGGTCAGGGTGAGGGCGGCGTTGCCCGAATCGGCCAGGCTGATAAACTGGGTGCCGGCGCCGCGGAACCAGAGCGAGGGGGGCGAGGGATCGGCGGCCCGCAGCAAGGGGGCCAGGCTGGCCTGGGTCAGGGGCGAAGGCAGGCTGCGGTTGCCGGCGCTATCCACCGCCATGGCGCGGTAGTAGTAGGTGCCGGCCCCCAGGCCGCTGTCGGCCCAGGTGAGGGCGGGCGGGTACACCTGGGTCAGCAGCCCGGCGGGCTCGGGCACCACGTCTCCGGTCCGGCCGCGGTACAGGGCGTAATAGGCCAGGTCGGCCTCGCGGTTGCCCGGCCAGTTGAGCAGCACCTGGCTGCGGCCGGGCAGGGCGCTGAGGCTGGCGGGGGCCGCGGGTGGGGTATCCAGCCCGGTGCCGCTGAGGGCGAGGCGGACCTCGCCCTGGCTGCCGTTGCTCAACAGGC
>JADZBP010000267.1 GCA_020852055.1 Candidatus Latescibacterota bacterium | reverse complement strand
CGCCCGCGGTGAGTTGCTGCTGCAGCCGGTCATGGCGGTTCCGGCCGCTGAGGTGTGGCTCTTCCAGAACTCGGAGGCGCTGACGGGGGTGAAAAAGGGCCTGGAGGATGCAGCCAAGGGTCGGGTTTCCCGGCTCAACCCTGACAAGCTGTGATGGTAGCGGTCTGCTGGACAGTTCAGGCCAGGCAGCAGTTGGAGCTGTGGCGGGAAACGCGGGGGCAGCAGCGGCGCTACCAAGCGGTCGTCAAGGCGATCCGGTTGCTGGCGGCAGACTCGGGGCACCCCAGCCTGCAGACGCACGAGTTTACCAGCCTGAAAGGCCTGGGCGGTGAGCGGGTCTTTGAGGCGTATGCTGAGCAAACCACGCCAGCGGCCTACCGGGTCTTCTGGTGCTGCGGCCCCAAGAAAGACCAGATCACCCTCGTCGCCATTACCCCGCATCCGTAGTCCCCTGTGTCGCCGGCCTGGCGGGGCGAAAGTGGCCACCGCCTGGAATCCGCAGCGCCGGCGGCAACGGGTCTTTTCACCGCAATCTGGGCGGGGTCCTCACCCATTGATCGAGATATCCGCTGCGGGTATATTCACCCTGTACCGATGCTCAGGAAAGGTCCCCCTCCACAACACAGGAAGCAAAGATGCGAAAACGACTGTCGTATAGTGACGCTCCTCAAGCACTCCGGGACCTTATCGAGGAGCTTCAAGAGAGCGGTGACTATCTGGTCATTGAGGATCAACACCAGCAGGCCGTTGCTTGCCTGGCACCTTTGCCAGCGGCAGAGGCGGTGGACCACGACAATGCAGCCCGGAAGCTCCGGAAGCTGCTGGATTCCTTCCCCACCTCCTCTCCGTACTCTGAGGAGGAGACTTTTCAACATATCGACGAAGCCCTCGCCGCACTCCGCCAGCCAGCTGTAAGCTGAGATGCTGCGGGTGGTCCTGGATGCCAATCTGCTTACCAGTGCGGTACTCACCCCTCTGGGCGAGGCGCGTGCCCTCCTTCGCCGGGCACGAGTAGACTACGAGCTGCTCCTGTCAGATTTCATGCACGCCAGGTTGGCGCAGGTGTTGCACTACCCCCATATCCAGACCAAATATCCGCACCTCACGTCAGGGGTGATCACGGAGTACCTCGCGCTTCTTCGTGGGTTGGCACTTTTTGTTCCTGAGAAGACCGAGACAACGGCCTCAAAAGACCCCGAAGACAACCGGGTGCTGGCGGTCGCTGTAGACGGCCAGGCGGACTACCTGGTGACGCGCAACCACTCCCACTTCCCTGCCACCTACGGCCAGATCAAGATCGTCTCGCCGGCTGACTTCCGCAGCCACCTTCAGGGTGCGCAGGATCGCTGATTCAGTCCTGCGTTCCTCCTGCCCACCCACCAGCCCTACCCCTATCGCTGCAAACAAACGTTGGCCTCCAGAACCTCCCTCAGGACTGCTGCCGAAGGCAGGTGAGACCGACCAACGGGTGGGGGCCTCTCACCCAACCCACGTCTTGGCGTACAATAATCTCCGTTTCGTGAGCTGACCCCAAAGCGGGGGCTGGTTGACGAAAGATACGAGATCGTGTACCCTTTTGTGTACACAAGGAGGCCGATATGCGTTTTGTCAGTGTCCGGGAGTTGCGCGGCAGGTCCGCGGCCATCTGGAAGGAACTGGCCGCGGAGAAGGATCTGGTGGTCACCTCCAATGGCAAACCCATTGCCTTGTTGTCGGCGACTTCGGAGGAAACCCTGGAGGAATCGCTGGTGGCCGTGCGTCGGGCCCGCGCCCTGGCCGCAGTGACGGCCATGCAGCAGGCGTCCGTGAAAGCCGGCACCGACCGTCTGTCGGCGAAGAAGATTGAGGCCGAGATCGCTGCGGTGCGCAAGGGACGTGCCCGGTGAGGGTGGTGCTGGACACCAATGTCCTGGTATCCGGACTCCTCTCGCCCTATGGACCGCCAGGTGAATTGGTGCGACTGGTGGCGGTGGGCGCACTGCAGGTGTGCTACGATGCGCGTATCCTCACCGAATACCGCGAGGTGCTGCTGCGCCCCCTGTTTTCGTTCTCCCTGGTCCAGGTGGAAACGCTCCTGGAGCAGATCAAGGCCGGGGGCCTGACGGTGGGAGCGCGGCCCCTCTCAGCTCCGCTTCCAGATCCTGACGACGAGGTTTTCCTGGCGGTGGCGCTGGCAGGGCCGGCGCCACACCTGGTCACGGGGAATACCAAGCATTTCCCGGTGAAGAGCCGGCAAGGGGTGCAGGTAGTGTCTCCGGCTGAGTTCCTGTCCCTGTATCGGAAACAGATGACACAGGATCAGGGTGAGGGGGGTTCCCTTCCGACTCCATCAGAGGGATAGGCCCGGGGTTTGGGGAGCAACGGAACAGGGAATCGGTATAGGGGCTTGGTTGGGGCGATAGATCCAGAATCACTGCCGCAAATGCCCCCCCAAGCACGAATCGTTGCCGCGGGCAACATTCGCCTGCGAAACCATGGGTCGCGATAGCTGAGTGAAAAGGGTGCCCTTTGACCAAAGTGTACCCTTCGCCACCGTCGAGAACCAGGCTCAAAGCCGAAGTGGTAACTTGTTACACGTATTCTGAACATACCCCTACCTGAGCGAACACACCGTCCTCGATCTTGGCAGCTACGTCCCCCGTTCGGTAAGCGCGCCCCTAACGACGCCCAACGTCCGCGTTGGACACGTTGTTAGGCCGGTGTCGCAAGCTTAAGCCCCACGATACCGGTGATGATCAGCGCAACGCTGATGAGGCGACCGGCATTCGTAGGCTCTCCAAGCAATACGATGCCCAACAACACGGTACCGACGGCCCCAACCCCAACCCAAATGGCGTAAGCGGTGCCAACCGGAAGCGATCTCATGGCAATGCCCAGTAACCCAAGACTGATGATCATCGCCAATACGGTCCCGACCGTGGGCCACAGCCGGGTGAAGCCCTCCGTGTATTTCAACCCGATCGCCCAACCTACCTCAAACAACCCCGCAATAACAAGAATGACCCAGGCCATGTCTTTACCTTTCACAAATGCCGGGGTCGTCCCCGATGGATTCTGGAGCGGTGGGGTCGTCCTCACTTCTTATCAACGGCCTAACGCTCCGGTTCAGCGGCGGGCCGCGCAGCGGACCGTCCGCTGCAACCGGTTGTTGGGCGCCGTTCGTGACAAGCGCAGGATTCAGTCTGATCGCTTTAACAGAAATGCGCCGCAACCCAGAAAGTCATTCCGTCGTCTTGCCGTCAAAGTGTTCGTTGTCAGCCTCCGCATCGCCGCGGGTATGGTGGACAACGCCGTCTCGGTGGTTGGGCGGCGCGTAGATTGTGTAGAGCTTAAGTGGGACACTGCCAGTATTGATGATGTTGTGATTCGCCCCAGCCGGGACGATGACCGCAAAACCGGCTTGGATCGCCGTCCGCGCACCGTCAAGAATCGCTTCCCCGGTCCCTTCCTCCACGCGAAAGAACTGATCCAGCGTGTGAACTTCCGCCCCGATCTCTTCCTGGGGCTTTAACGCCATGACCACGAGTTGGCAATTCTTCGCCGTGTACAGCACCCGGCGGAACTCCTCGTTCTTCACGGCAATGCTCTCGATATCCTTTACAAACCCTTTCATGACGTTTCTCCTTGGCGTTGAACGACCGTATTCGCGGAACACTTCGCGTGCCTCATTGGCGCCTAACTAGTGAGTGAAACGAAAAAACTCGGTTGAGCTAGGCCTAGACCCAACACTCGTGTCACTAGCCGCCATTTGGCCCCCGTAGGTATCGAGTTCCAGCCATAGGGCTCGATGAGAGCCTTCTTTATTGGCCGGTGTCATGGTGTAGGGCCGCCCGCGACTTAGCGTACTTTGTGATCCGTTTTCTCAGGCGACCCCAGGTTCTGACTCTACCTTAATCCACATGGTAGCAAATTCGGCACCGTCTTCCTCAATCGGCCCGATTTCGCACTAACCCTATAGCAGGCTTGAAAGGTCGAGAACAGAACGCGGCGCAGAAGGCCGGGGAGGAGAGGGACTGTTGTGTGGCGAGTTGTAGGCTCTGTCTGTTTCACACAGCCAGAAGATGATATTCGCCGTATCTCACGAGGCGGAATGTGCGCTCCGCCCAGATCCTGCCCGCAGCGCATCTCCATGTTAGGTACTCTCTTTCACAGTAGCGCCAAAACGCTGCCTTGGGGACGCCTGCCGGATCGACATGGGGGAGGACCTCCGGGAGACGAAATAGGCCGCCCATAGACGTCCCCTTATCAACGTGCCGAAAACCCCCCTGGGGTGGCGGTTCTGGGAACCTTCTCGTTGCACACGATGAAACAAAAAAGCCGGACTCACCTTTCCAGGCCGGCCGGCTTCCCCATGGCTTTTCACCCAATACTCAGGCTCTCATCTTGGCGATCGGTTCGGCCAAGGAGCGCTCAATCGCCTCCTTTGTTCCCTTCAGACCAGCATTGCCTGGTCGCACTCGTGAGCTGACCCCAGGAAGACCACGATCTCAGGCAGCGGATAGTACCACCTTGCTGACGCCCTGAAGATCCACCCTCTTCTGGGTGTGCCATTGATCGTATTGATCCTGCATGGGGCATGATCGGAATACGTGTAAAAAGTTATCACTTCAGCTCAGCATGGTGGTGAGCAGACAGGTTTTGGCTTAAGGGCTGTGGTTTGTCCTCCATATCCAGCACGTACTGACCGAATCGACGAATGTGGTGCTGTGCATCCAGTAATCCAAATGGCGGCTGGTGACACGAGTGTTGGGTCTGGCCCTATCCGGACTGCTCTCGCCCTATGGACCGCCAGGGGAATTGGTGCGACTGGTGGCGGTGGGCGCATTGCAGGTGTGCTACGATGCGCGGATCCTCACCGAATACCGCGAGGTGCTGTTGCGCCCCCTGTTTCCGTTCTCCCTGGTCCAGGTGGAAACGCTCCTGGAGCAGATCAAGGTCGGGGGCCTGGCGGTGAGAGCGCGGCCCCTCTCGGCTCCGCGATTGCCCCAGCCATCCTTTTTGGCGTGTCCCACCCTACCCGTTTTCGGAACGCTGGTTTTGGGATGGGTTTCAGGGGGAAAACCGCGCCTATCCTGCACCTGAGAGACCTGCTGGCACCAAGTCCCAAAATCAGCGTTTTTGGGAAGGACGGGAAGAGGCGGAGGATGCCGGTTGTGGTGCCTAACGACTGATGGCTTAACGTGCTTTAAAATCCGTTTTTTGAGGGGACCCCCGAGAAGGTTTGGTCCGGGGTCGCAACCCCGGCCATTTTTCGAGCTGCTCAGCCGGCAGCGAGGCGTTGGTCTGTCGAATGGTGGTGGCCGACAGCTTTCCACAGAATCAATGCCGCTGCCATCGGGGCACCGATGGCGATAACCAGCGCGATGGCCTCGAAGGGCCCTGAGACGCGCTCCAAGTTGAAAAGCGCTACTTGGAGCGAGGTGGTAATCGCGTCCAGCGATACCGCAGTAGCCACCGCGACGCCCAGCCAGCGGCGCCAACGGGCCGCCAGGGTGAAGAGCACAAGGGTCAGAGTGGCGTCGAACGCGACCCAGGCGGCGCGGACAGCCGGCGAGGGGAAGAGCTGCACGGCCACCAAGGAGAGCAGGATGGTCCATGGTACCAGCAACAGGGCCAGCAGGCGGATGACCAAGGCCGGCCCCCGTAGCAGCGTCTCGACCCCAAAAGATACCAGCCGGCCGCGGGCGAAAGCGGTCAAGACGTCCCACAAGGCCGCGGTGCTCTCGAGCACCGCTGGGCGGCCGGCACTTGGGTAGACGAG
This sequence comes from Candidatus Latescibacterota bacterium, assembly GCA_020852055.1. Lineage (GTDB taxonomy): Bacteria > Latescibacterota > UBA2968 > UBA8231 > UBA8231 > SICG01. The sequence goes on along the minus strand of JADZBP010000267.1, from coordinate 18,713 downwards.
GTAGATGGGATCCCAACGGTCCGGGCGCAGCTTGGCGCGAAAGGTCTGCACACCGCGGAAGTCGTAGAACGAGGCGGAGAGCACCCGCGCCACCCCCAGCCATAGCGCGACCGGTCCCGCCAAAGGGGCCAGACCGAGGGTGGCGTAGCTGCTGCCCACGCGCGCGACATCGCGCATGGCGAAGTCGATCAGCAACTCGGCCGTGCCGTTTGGCGCGCACCGGTCGCGGAGCAGGTCCTCGAAGAGCCAGCCTTTCCGGGTGTAGATCGGCACTGCAGCGAGGAAGCCGATGATGCGCCCGGACCACTCCGCCACAAAATAGCGCCGCTCATCACCGTGCGAGAAGGGCTGCACATCAACCAGGAAGCCCATGGGTGCAAGAGGACGCCCGGCGAGCCAGTTGCGGATCAGGGCGTCGATGGCCAGGCGCAGCGGTGCATCAGGGGGTAGGAGTGCGGCGCCCGACACCGCGCGGATGACGACCCCCTTGGCCCGCGCCCGGCGCAGTTGCTCCCGCAAGCTGCGGTGGCCGTCCACCATGGCGCTCCACATGGCCGGGTTCCAGACCGGCTGCTCGCCGATGAGGGTGACCTGAAGAGGGGGCATATCGATGAACCGGCGTTCCACCGCAAAGAACGACGCCCGCCGGCCCGCATGGGACGCCGCTGCCACGAAAGCCTGCGCCACTTCTCCCAGGCGCTCTGCACCAGTGATCGGTGCCCCTGCCGCTACCCAGGAGTTCCCCGTGTCCACGTACGCGACACAGGCATCGTCACCGCAAAACCAGTACTGAAACCCCTGCTCCAAAACCTGAAAGGAAGTCGCATTCCACCCGTACTTGCGCAGGAGGAGCAACACGCGCCCACGCTCCTGTTCGTCGGCGTGCCTAGGCTTTACAAGCGGCACGGATAGATACCTTAGTAAAGGCGATGACGGCGCTCACGCACTCCTGGCCTTCGAGCTGGTGAGCCACCCCGGCTCGCGTACGTGTTCTTCTTCAAGGTGGCGTCGGCGCGCAGCGAACACATTTGACCTTCCAAGGTAACCTATGATCTCCCGGGGGTTGGCCCGGTTCACGACCGGCAGTCGTCCTATGTCATTGCTGACCATTTTCTCTACGGCCTGGCGCAGCACCTCGTCGGGATAAGTCACGATCAGCTCGCGGCTGCCGGCGTCCAGAACGGTCCTCCCCTCATCCTCCTGCAGACCGCGCATGAGATCGCCACGGGTGAGGAGACCGACCAGAAATCCCTGTCCATCGACGATCAAGGTTCCCTGATGGCGGGTCAGAGGTGCATCACTTTGCGCCAGCAGATCCGAAAACTCGCCGAGTGTCGTCGCCTGGGAAACGGTCGGTGCATCGCGGTCGCACACCTCGCCGACGCGCAGCTGCTCCAGGGGATCGATGGCGTATTCCCGTGTAATGTGGTAGCCACGCCGCGCGACCTTTTCGGTCAGGATGGAGCGGCGCAGCAGCAGGACGGTGACACCGTGTGCCGCGACGGAGCCGACGAGCAGCGCCGGCATGACGTTCAGGTCATGGGTCAGTTCCAGGGTGAAGATGATACTCGTAAGGGGCGAGCGCATCGTCCCGCCCATCATCGCCGCCATGCTGATCATCGACCACAGCCCCGCGTCACCAATCGGAATCCACTGGGACTCGACTGCACCGAGCGCGCCGCCCATGATGAGCAGCGGAGCGAGCACTCCTCCCGACGTGCCCGAGCCGAGGGCCACCGACCAGACCAGGGCTTTGACAACCAGCAGCGAGAGCGCACTCGCCCCAACCAGTTGGCCGTTCAGCAGCGCGTGGATCATGTCGTACCCGACGCCCAGCACGCGTGGGTCGATCAGCCCGCCGATGCCGATGCAGAGTCCGCCGATTGCCGGCCACCACGCCCAGTGAATCGGCAGCTTCTGGAAGAGATCCTCGAAGGCATATACTAGAGTGGTCAGGAGGCCCGATCCCAGGCCGGCCACGATCCCTACCGAAAAAGCGAGTGCCAGACCTTCCCCATCCAGGGCAGCATGCGGAAGTACGGGGAAAATGGGGCCGGAGCCCAAGAGCGCCACGCGCATGGCCCCGGCCACCGCCGCGGCGATGGCCACAGGGATGAAAGAGCGCGGTTTCCACTCGAAGAGGAGCAACTCGACAGCCAGCAGGACGGCTGCCACCGGAGAGGCGAAGATGGCCGACATGCCGCCGGCAGCTCCGGCGACCAGCAGGGTCTTGCGCTCGGCTGCAGAGAGGTGAAAGAGTTGGGCGAAAAGCGATCCGCAAGCCCCCCCGGTCATAATGATCGGCCCTTCTGCCCCAAAGGGACCGCCGGTACCGATTGAAATGGCCGAGGAAAGGGGCTTGAGGATCGCCACCTTGGGGTGCATACGCGACTGCCCGAACAGGATGGCCTCCAATGCTTCGGGGATGCCGTGCCCCCGGATCTTCTCGGAGCCATAACGGGCCATCAGGCCGATGAGCAGTCCGCCGATCACCGGCACCAACACCACCCAATAATGGAGGTGGTGGCCCGCTGGAGAGACGGGCGCGGACGAGAAATCCTGATAAAAGGAGAGATGGGTAATGACGTTGATCAGCCAGATCAGGGCATAGGCCACCAAAGCACTGATGATGCCGATGGCAAAAGCCATCAGGGACAACACCAGGACACGCCGGTCGCGGGTGAAGTCGGCCAGCTGGTCCTCGGAAGCGCGAGGTTTCATCGCTCTCATTCAGGTTGCGTGATGAAGGGAATAGGGTGTGGTTCCTCTTCTTGGGTCTCGATCATACCTTCTCACGTTGGCGATGGGTCGCCAACTCCCTCACCAAGCTGCGGACCAACCCGGCGAAGGCAGCAGTCCAGGCCGCCAAGGCAAGGTACACAAACCAGGCGGGGATCACAGCCAGAAACGCCAAGCCCGTGGCTTTGGCCAGTTGCAGGGTGCAAGCGGTGTACATGCCCAGGGGGAAGACCATGCCCCAGTACTGGGGGTCGTAGGTCAGCGGAAAGCGCCGGCCCAGATGGCGCCAGATGCCCAGGATGAACAGGAAGGGAATCCACCAGGAGGCAAAGGCCCAGAAAAAGAGGGTGAAACCCTTGAGGAAGGGTAGGAGTTCTCCCAGAAAACCCCACTGGTGGGCGTTGAGGATCAGCGTCGAGCCGGCCAGGGTGATGATGGCCACCGCTCCCATGTTGATCCAGTACGGCGCGCCCAGGTCGGCGGGGCTCAGGCTGATAAAGGTAAAGCGGTAAAAGATCAGCGTGATGATTGTCAGGTAGAACATGCAGCCGAGCAGATACATACACAGCGCCCCGAAGAGCAGCAGCTCCTGCCAGCTTCCCGCCTGTGGGGAGAGCAGTGTCCCCAGCACGGCGATGGACTCGGTAGCCACCGTGGCGATCAACCAGGCGCCGTTGATGCCGGCCTCCAGCGAGGGTTTGTGCTCGCGGACCGTGGCGATGGCGAAAAAGGCGTAGAGCACCACCAGCCACAAGCTCACCCCGAGCAACCAGAGCAGGAAGGCGGCCTCCCGCTGGCCGGCGACGATGACCAGCTGGCTCCCCAGCACACAGGTTCCGGCCACCAGCGTGAAAAAACCCGGACCCCGGGTGTGGTTGGCCAGGTCTGCGCTCAGCAGCGGAAAGAACCAGACCAGGCGGACCAGGGTGAGACCCCAGAGGATGCTGAATGCAGCCACATTGATGCCGAGGAGGATCCTGGCCACCCACTCCATACCGAGCGAGTGGGCGGCGATGGAGATGATCCCGGTGGCCATGACCAGAGCAAAATAGCCGGGGAACAGCTCGGCGACTGCCCGTCCGATCAAACTGTTCCTCATCGCCTCCCACCAGCTCCTATCTCTCCAGAGAGTAGAGATACCAGAGCAAGCCCCCATTCAGGCCCAGGCAGGCCAGGCTGACCAGGGCTGCAGGCCCCGGGACCGCCTCGTCGCCACCGAGGTAGGCGTTCATGGTGGCCACGAAGAGCCACAACTGCAGGACGACGATAATGACCACGATGCTCAGGATGCCCTGGACGATGGTCTGCCGCTGAGCGCGGGAAAAGCGCGCACTCCCGATCATGTGGTTTCCTCCCCATATCCGACCGCATAGACCGTCCCGTCGCGGATCTCCAGCCTGATGCGCGGCAGCGGTCGGCGCGGTGGGCCGGCCACCGGGCGCCCGGTGGCCAGATCGAAGACGCCCTCGTGGCAGGGGCAGTACAGGCGATTGGCCTGAGGTTCGGGGATGACCGGACAGGCCAGGTGGGTGCATTGCTGGTCATAGGCCACAAAGTCGGTCTCCCCCAGGCGCACGAGCACACAGGACTTGTGCGGGTCCGGGTATTGGAAGAGGCGCACCCCGCCCACCGGGATCTCGTCCAGCCTGGCTATCTGCTGGACCAGGGGTTGGCCTTGGCGCTTGCGCAGAAAATTCTGCGCCACGATCCAGCATTGCCCGACGGCAAAGGCCAGGCTGGTGAGCACCAGGAACTTGGTGAGTTCCCGCCGGGAGATGTACTCATCCTGGGGCCAATCGATGGGGAAATCCTGGCGCCACTTGGGCTGCTCAGCCAGAGGCTTGCCATCGGGAGGGACGGTGAGCTGTTCGCGGTCACGAGGGATCACTGGGCTGTCTCCTCCGTGCTCAGGGTGGTCGCAAAGGGGTCCGGTGCTGGCATACTCTGGCCTACAGGAGGGGCGTAGAGCGCAGCGGTCACATCCAGATGCTCCACCCTGGCTTCCCGGGGGACCAGGACCTTCACCTTGGTGGTGACGGTCTGGCCGCCGAATTGGAACTGATTCACGGGCCTCGATCTGGGCCGGAGTTTCTCGATTTCCTCCCGTGTGCCGTAGAAGAGCGCCTGACTGGGACAGACCGAGGCGCACATGGGTTTGCGGCCCACAGAAGTGCGGTCGTAGCACAGGTCGCACTTCATCATCAGGTTCATCCGGGTATTCATCTTGGGAATGCCGAAGGGGCAGGCCAGCACGCAGTTGTTGCAGGCGATACAGTGCGACTTGCGGGCCGTCTGCACGACTCCGTCTCCGGTGCGCTTGATGGCATCGGCCGGGCAGACCTCGGCGCAAGTGGGAGACTCGCAGTGCATGCACACGACCGGGGCAGTCTGTGTGGAGTTGGCCCGGTCGATGTAGTCGAGCTGGATCATGGCCTGGCCTTTGTGGGTGTCGCATTCAGTGCAGGCCTGGACACAGGCCTGGCAGCCGATGCAGCGACCCGGATCGATGAAGAACTCCATGTCCTGAGGGACCGGCATATCCTCCTCTCTCGGCGCGTTGCCCCGGGTTATTGCTGGGGTTCGAGTTCTCGGACATAGGCGGGCGGCGCGGTGGCCTTGCTCACCCGGACGGCGCACACCTTGTACTCGGGAATCTTGGAGATAGGGTCCTGCGCGGCGATGGTGAGCTGGTTGGCGCTCTTGCGCCCTCCCCAGTGGTAGGGGATGAAGACCGTATCAGGGCGGATGGTCCTGACCACCTGGGCCCGCAGGGTGCAGGTGCCGCGCCGAGATTCAGCTGTGACCCAGTCCCCGTCGGCAATGTCCAACTGGCCGGCCAGCTGGGGATGGATTTCGAGGCGCGGCTCGGGGTACTGGTCCACTAACGGGCCGATGCGGCGGGTCTGGGTGCCGGAGAGAAACTGGCTGACGACCCGCCCGGTGGTGAGGATAACAGGGTAGTCGCCGTCCACCTCTTCGGTAGGTGGGGTGTAGGGGGCCACGTTGAACCGGGCCTTGCCGTCGGGGAAGTAAAAGGGCCCCGCACCTTTGGCGACCGCGTTCCACGAACCCGCTTCGAACAAGCGCGGCGTGCCGGGGTGGTCCGCATCGGGACAAGGCCAGAAGACGCCGTAGTGGGCCTCGATCTTTTCGTAGGTGATGCCGGCATAGTCGCAGATCCCCCCCTTGGAGGCTCGGCGCAACTCGTCGAAGATCTCCCGGGGTTGGGTGAAGGTGAAACCCTGTTCCCGGCCCATGGTACGGGCGATATCCTGGATGATCCGCCAGTCCTGGCGCGCCTCACCTGGACAATCCACCGCCTTGTTGATCTTGATGACCCGCCCCTCGGTGGTGGTGACAGTGCCTTCGTCCTCCTCGTGCAGTGAACCGGGCAGGACGATGTCGGCATGGTGGGCGGTCTCGCTGAGGAAGAAGTCGATGGTCGCGAAAAACTCCAGCTTCTCCAGAGTCTGCCGGATAAAGTTGTTGTCTGGCAGGGAAACGAGCGGATTGAAGCAGATGCTGAGCAACCCCCTGATCTCGCCCTTGTCGATTTTGCGGAAGATCTCGTATGCGTCCACGCCGGGGGCCGGCAGGTCTTCGGGAGCCATGTCCCACACCCCGGCCACGTAGGCCCGGTGGTCGGGATTGGCCAGGTCGCGCCCGCCGGGAAGCTGGTCGCACTTCTGGCCATGTTCGCGGCCCCCCTGACCATTGCCCTGGCCCGTGATGGTGGCATAGCCGCAGTGCTCGCGCCCGATGCGGCCAGAGGCCAGGACCATGTTGATGGCGCCCAGGACGTTCTGCACGCCGTGGCTGTGGTGTTCGATGCCCCGGGCGTGCATCAGGAAGCTGGTCCGCGCTGTGCCCCACCACTCGGCGGCCTGCCGGATGGTCGCTTCGGCAATGCCGGTGACCTTGGCCGTGCGCTGCGGGGTCCACGGTTCGACGTGTTCAGCCACAGCCTCGAAGCCAACCGTGTGCCGGGCGATGAACTCGTGGTCGAGCCAGTCATGTTCGATCATCAGGTGCAGGATGCCGTTGAACAAAGCTACGTCGCGGCCAGGCTTGACGGGCAGGAACAGGTCGCAGGTGCGGGCGATCGGCGTGAGGCGCGGATCGACGACAATGATCTTCGCCCCGCTTTCGCGCGCCTGCCAGACATAGTCGGTGGTGATGGGGGCGCACTCAGCCACGTTGGCGCCGCTGATCCAGACCACCTCGGTGCCGAGGATGTCCGCCCAGGGGTTGGCGGCCCGATCGACCCCAAAGGCCTTCTTGTTCCCGGCGGCGGCGCTGACCATGCACAGCCGGCCGTTGTAGTCGATGTTGGAGGTCTTGAGACACCGATGGGCGAATTTGCCCATCAGGTAGGCTTTCTCGTTGGTCAGGCTGGCTCCGCTGAGCAGGGCAAAAGCGTTGGGGCCGTATTGCGACTGGATGCGGTCGATCTCCGCTGCGACCCGGCCGATTGCCTGTTCATAGGGCACCGCCCCGAACCCCCCCGGCGCCGCAGGGTCCCGCTCATAGGCGTGCAGCAGCCGGTCGGGATGAGAGCCCTGAAGGTAGCGCTTGACCCCTTTGGGGCACAGCTTCCCGCGGTTGAAGGGGACGTCGTACCAGGGTTCAAAGCCGACGACCGCGTTGTCCTTCACCTTGAGCTGAATCCCGCACTGCTGGCCGCAGAAGCAGCAGTGGGTCTGGACCAACCGGTCGATTTTGACACCCGTATCCAGGCCGGCCGGCCCCTGGTGGGACAGGTGTGGCCCGAATTGCGCTACAATCTCGAGATCACCTGTGGGCAGGATCGGCATGGCGTCGCTTTCAAATTATGGATGGAAATTCTGGGCGTCTTCTTCGCCGAGCGGGCCTTCGCCGGGCGCCGGGTTGACATAGCTGGGGCGGGCCGCCAGCGAGGGGGCTCCTGCAGGAGCCGCCGGCCCCCTTTGGGACAAGCGGCCCTGGGCAATGGTAAAGGTAGCCCGGCGGCAGGGAGGGCAGATCCACTGGTAGTGCTCGGCCGGGCTCCCGGCGATCTCGTAGGCATAGCCCAGTTCGCGCTCGACCTGGATGAGATCTTCGACGTGCATGCGAGAGGTGAAAGGATGCCCGCAGCGGCGGCAGGGGGCTGGTTCCTCGCGCCGGCTAACGTCCTTGTAAAAACGGGCGCCGAGCTGGGCCGGGCGCTGGAAGACGTGGAAGAGCTTGCCGAAGGGTAGCCACAAAAAGGTGGAGATGACCGTGATGGCGTGGAGGATTGCCAGGAAATCGTAGCCGTAGCCCTTCATCCAGGTGTAGCTAGCGGTGAGCATGAGGCCCGTGAGACTGACGGCAAAGAGCAGGATGAGCGGCAGGAAGTCCTCGGCGAACAATTGTATGGCGGCAACGCCCTCTTCGCGCATGCGGCGGCGCATGGCCAGCATGACGCCAGGGATGACCAGCAAGGCCGACCAGACCAGGCCGTGAAAGAGGGCGAATCCAAAGAGGGAGTTAATCGGGAAGGAGAAGGTGGGAAACCCGAAGAGGACGACGCGGTACTGAGAGGGATCATCGGGGGCCGAGGCGAAGTGGAGCCAGCCGAAGACCAATGGAAAGGTGATGGCCGTGGCCAGCAGACAACCCCACATGATGAGGTTGTGGCTCAGGCCGCGCAGCCAGGTTCGGGACCAGATGAAGCGGTTCAGGAGGAAATCTTCGACGATTCTTCTGAACCAGTTGCCCAGGTTGCGCAGCCGGTAGTTCTGCTTGAAGAACACCTGCCAGCCCCGCTTCCAGTAGAGCGCAGTCGGGGGCCGCTGGAGCCACATCACATAGCGATAGGTAAGACCGAAGGTGGCGAAGAGGAAGGCGAAGGTGTAGGCGACGAGTGCCGCGTCGAAGTGCTCCAGGTTGCGCGACCCGAGGATGATCAGGCCGGCGGTGACCAGGATGGCGAACAGACCCCACGCTGTAGCACTGGCCACTTCCCTGCTCATAACTCTTCCTATAAGCGCAGCTGTTGGCAGAAGTTATTTTGAGAGTACACCCTTGCCTCTGAGTTGTCAACCTGTCGCGGTCCCCGGAAAAATACCCCCACTTTGCGGATGACCAGGTACTGATGTTGGGGAACGGCATTCACCGGGTTCTCCTTAAATTCCCGCTTCCTGGCTGCGGTAAAGATTATCCTCAGGCCAGCCTCCGTAGCCTTTGCCAATGTTTTTATAGTCCTCAACAAACTAGATGGCGCGTATATACTTCACCATTTTGAAGCCAAATTGTGTTTCCAACCGAAGCCGCAACGGTGCTCCGTGCAGAATGGGGAGGAGTTGGCCATTCATTTCATAGGCCAGGATTGTCTGAGGATGCACTGCCAATTCCATTCTGACCGTTCCGTAGTAGCACCCCGCACCCTTAGATGAGGCTCCGATGTGGATTTATCGTCGAACCCATAGAATACCACGTAACGAGCGGAAGGCAGTGGTTGACAGAGTTCGATGATGTGGCGAAGCGGGACGCCGCCCCACTCCGCAATACCTGACCAACCCTGGATGCAGCAATGTTTGGTGATCTGGGTCTGTTTTGGCATAGCGCGAAGCTCAGCCAGTGTAGGATGCAGTGGTTTATGGACCAATCCACCGACACCAGGCTGTAATTGGCGAACTGGTCTCGCGCCAGCGTCAGGTAGTCTACCTCTTTTGGCGGACGCCCGTTTACCCAGAAGTAACGCGAGAGGTTAGCCGGCAAGTAGTGCTGAGTAGAGGTCTGATGCCCGAAAAGCGCCTTGCGTAGAGGATCGATCAGCATCTGAATGTTTCGCTGCACCACGCGTGGGCGGCGAAACGAGACTGTTGTTGCCAGGATGTGGACCAGCACGATGCCGGTGACTCCGGCAAAACCGACCACTAGTGGGCGCATTGGATGTGGATGTTGTGTCTCTCCTATAACGATCCGCGCAAATTCTGTCGGCAAGCCGTGCAAGAGCACAAGCGTGACGTGGCCGACGAAGAATGCGACACTCTCAAGAGGAAGTCTTCCTGCAGCCGCTGCTGCACCAGTCGATAGGGCAAGCGGTCGCGGATCAGCGCATTGGCCACGACGTTGCGCACTTCATCAGAGTACTGCCCTCTAAACGGCACCCCGGGGATCGGTGCCTGGAAATACTTGCTGCACCCACACCGGGCCTTATAGACCCCCACCTCCCCTTCGATCCACGACCGCCGATTCAGCACCCGCACATGAGCCACGCGGCGGGTGGTGATACTCACCCGACGGCCCTTGGTGCGACATTGGGGACAACGATACAAGAGGGGGTGGTTGAATCGGCGCTCAATGAAATCGCCGTCGCTGCCGATATCTTCAACGTAACGCATCAGGGACTCCTTTCAGGGAAGAGATTCGTCACTCTCCCTATCGGAAGGAGTCCCTTTTTCTTTGCACCTTACTGAAGCCTATGACCGCCTATACCCCTCATCATCTTGATAAGCGCGAGCGAACAGTCTCGCCCAAGGACTGGAAGGCCGCACTAGTTCTCCTCATGTTTCAGGAACGCTGCACCTACCCTGACCATGCCATTTACACAAAGATTTTCATTGACTTATGCGGGGATCTACGCCAGCCCCTGTTTTGAAATGGTCTCGTTCATGTACCTTTGTTGGGTTTTACCCGTAATTGTGGAATCCCAGAAAAGATGCCTGCAGGTCGATCCGGGCTAGGCCCCGGTCTTCTGCATAAACCCCAGGGTGACGAGGCGGAGCTTGGGGGCCAGCATGTAGCAGAGATGAAAAAAATCCTTGAAGTCGACCTGCTCCCACAACCACGGAGGGACCCCCAGGCCGGCAAAAGCTCCCGCCAACTCCTCGAACTGGGCGCAGGTGGCGTTGTACACACTCTCGGACACGGTCTTGGCCGGCCGTTTCTTGGCCATCTCGGTGGTGCGCTCGAACAACCTCGGCAGCGGGTGCTGGGACTCTATCGCCGGGTAAGGGAAGAGCGCGTTGGCGGCCAGATCCGCCAGGACCGTCAGTTTAAGCAGGTTGGACGAGCTCTCCTGCGGGGCATGGTGGAAACCGATCACTTCGCAGAGATGCTCCTCCATCTCCCATTGTCGGGCCAGGCGGTGCCCGATGACCTGGTGGTCGATGTCTACCATCAGAAAACGTTCGATGTGATCCACGGAATTAGCCCAGAGCTTGCCCTGCTGGTCCTGCTCCCGGACCTCTTCGTCGATGAGCACGGTGATCAGCTCCAGGCACTCCTCCATGCACATCAGCATAGTGATCTTGCCGATGTCGTGCAGCAACCCGCAGGAGAAGGGCTCTTCCTTGGGGCCGAGGTTCAGCTTTTCCCACAGCCGCGCCTTTTTCAGCAACCCCACTTGCACCTCGTCCAGGCGATACCGGGCAAACTCCGCCTGCTGGGCGGGGGTCTGGGCTTGGGGGTCTGCCGGCAGGCTGAACAGCTTGGCGAAGAAGCCGGTGGCGATGGAGTGCTTCCAGTACTGCTCGACGGTCTTCTCCTCGACCTTGGCAAAGAGCTGGCGGATCTGGCAGGCCAGGACGATTTCGCGGATGGCCCTGCCGCTGGCCAGCGACACGGCCTGTTCGATGTTGACCACCCGGGTGCGAAAACCGTAGAAGGCGCTGTTCAGCAGGCGGAGAATCACTGTCCGGGTGAGCACGTCCGGGTCGATGGCCTCGGCCCATTTCTTGGGGTGGTCCATATCGTCCAGGGCCGACACCTTGCGCTGGGTTTCGGGCAGGGTGGGGAATTTATCGACCAGCTCCAGGCGTTTGCCGATGATCTGGGCCCGTTCCTGGGGCGACATGGCCATCAACTCGTCCGCAGGAGACCCCTCGGAGAGCACATGATTTTCGATCAGGGGTCTGAAGAACGCCTCGGTGGCGTTTTCCACTAGCACCATGATCACCCCCAGGGATTCCAGCCCTTCCTTGATCCGCTGGTTCAAGGGGCTTTCCAGGAATGCCGGTTCGAGGGCCATGAGCACCTGGAAGCGCTTGCACAGCATACGGGCCACGGTCCAGCCATTGCCCTCCAGGCCAGGGCCGATCATCGCCATCCGGGTGTTTTTGCGGTGGTTCCGCAGCGCGATGGCGATGTCCGGTCCGGTCTTGCACACCGCGTATTTGATCACCCGCTCCGGCGGCAGTTTGCTGTTTTCATGGCGGAGGTGTTGCAGTAAGGCCACCAGGTGAGCCTTTCGCTCGATTTTGTCGGCGATGATGACCACCGGGTTGCTGGGTTTGCGGGGAATGACGCGCTGACTACTCATGGGACGGTCCTCAGGGAGGAATTAAAATTTCATAAAAATCAGATATCTAGATCAATAGCTTTATAATAGACAATTCGGGGGCCGTTGTCCTACACCGGCCACTCCTGAAACCGGGAGGTGGTCCAAAAGCTGGTGGATGTGGGGTTAGGGGAACCTTGATAAGGGGATGGATTTTGGGGCCACTGTTGCCCAAAACAGCCTCCCCGGGTCGGGAGAGGGCAAGGTGTCAGAAGGCAGCGTTTTTGGGACGAAGGTGAGATAGGGGGGATAACGTTTGGATAGCGCTCGTTTTTTCTATCTAGAAAGGACCTGTGCTGCCTACCTTTGATACGGTAGTTTCATGGGTAAGTTTATGAAGGATGGCAAGAAGGGGGCGCATTTAGTACCCCGGAAGGGAGTCGATGCTTATGGCCATGAAGAATAAAATCGGGCTGTTTGTTTTTGCGCTCATCGCTCTGCCGCGAGTGCTTTACGCTGAGAAAGACCCTGAGGTTATCCGTGGTATTGCAGAGGCGGAATACACCGCAAGCGACAACGATAACCCAGCCGAAGCTCGGATGGTTTTGCAGGCGAATGTACCCTTTCCGGTATGTTTGAAAGGAAGTGTACCCTATGGCCACGACAGAGAAGAATCGTCTACTGCAAAAACAATAACTTAAGTACTCTGGGTATACGCCACTTCGTGCGAGTTGAAAAAGCCCATCGGCACCGATCCCGACCTCCGCAACCTCGACCTCCATGGCTTGATTAGCCACTTGACCTGTATGTAGGTCCAGCCCCAACACTCGTGTCACCAGCCGCCAATTAGATTACTGGATGTACGTCAGCACATTCGTCGCTTCGGTCAGTACGTGCTGGATATGGAGGGCAAACCCCAGCCTTTACAGCCCAAAGTTGTTCCGCTCACCACCATGCCGAACTGAAGGGATAACTTTTTACACGTATTCTGAACATACCCCAATTGCCGAGCCACCTCCTCCCGCGACTTGATCTTAGCAAAATTGGCCTGGATATATGCATTCACCGGTTCTCTGCGGCGAGCCAGAATACGCTCAATCCGAGGCAGAAGATCGCCCGATAGACACGGCTTCTGAGCCACATCAAAAGCGCCCAGCTTTACGATTTTCACGGTGTTCTCAATGGTCACGTATCCTGAAATCACCAGTACCTCTGGTCGGTGCTTCTGTCCCCGCAACCTCCGCATGAACTCCATCCCGTCCATCCCCGGCATATTCAGGTCCAGCAGTATGAGGTCATAGCTATGCTTCTTGAGGAGACGCAACGCCTCTTCCCCGCTGCTAGCGGTCTGCACCTGGTGCTGGTAGCCGGCCTTTGTCAGCAGGCGGCGGTAGGTGTATAGCACGGTTTCATCATCATCAACGGCCAGGATACGGGCTGGAGCTTCTAGGGCCTTGGCTGAGTTCGCCGGTCTGTTCTCTGGCATAGGTGAAGCTCCTCCAACAGGAGTGTTACGGCGTCGCAATCGGAATGCTAGGCGCTATTGATGGCGTCTTATTCGCCTTGAAAGTGAACCCTCGGGGCACGCGACCGGGGCTGGTTCTGCCGGAGAAAAACAAAAAAGCCGCACCCTCAAGGATTTCCCTTTGGCGGTGCGGCTATCTTGTGCGGACAGGCCTCTGTGTCCCTATACCCTGCCCCTCCCGAGGTCGATCAGACGAGGACCCGCAGCTTTGCGTCCTACGCTTTGGCGTAGTTTGCCATTTCCAAGACTGCAAGATACTTCATCTTTACGGAAAAGTCAAAGTATCTGTGCAGAGTGGACCCTTGGCTCCACGGGGCACTCAAAGCCAGTGCTGTGGGCCCGGGTCGAGGGGAACCATACCAGGCTAGGCCCCGGGGGCAATACCCCTTGAGTCCCTGGTGGCGGCCTTATCGGTAGTCTGGAGCCTGGGCGAAGACCTCCAGGTGCCCTACAATCGGCGATCGGGGCCGGGGGGAGGGAAAAGCAGGGGCGAAAACCGGGGGCTTCTCGAATAGTTATTCACCGGCACGAATACCAGCCGGCCCCTCCGACAACCAGCAACCCTGCCTGGGCAGGGTGCGAGGACAGGCCCACTGAGGCCCACAGGGCCAGAGTGGGACTGCCCGCAGCACGATGCCCCCTTCAGGCTCACCCAGGGGCAGTCTGCGAAGCGCCGGCCCACGGGGGCGCAGCCCCGGTGGGCTGGCCTGAGCAGTCTGCCCCCCTCTGCAGGTCCACGTCAATCAGGTACCGGCGATTTTTTCAGCCCAATCGATCAGGCGGTCACCGGGGTCGGTAGTGCGCCGATCTCGATCAGGCGTTCTTCGAGCAAGGCGCGCAGAGAGTGGTTGTTAATATCGGTCAAATCCTCCAGCAGCAGCCGCAACGCCGCGATGGACAGGGGCGGGATCTCCGTTTCCCGCTCGGCTTCCCGCTGGTCCTCCAGCGAGAACTCAAAGGGCGCCTCTTTGGGGTAGGCTTCGTCGTTGAGGGCGGCGTAGTCGAGCCCCAGTTGCTCGCAGAGGCGCAAGCCGATGAGGTGGACGCTTTCGTCGATCGTCCCATCGCAGCCCTGCCCTTGGGTGAAGGGCCGGACGGTCCACTGCACATACCCCCAGGCGTGGGCGGGAAAGCCCCCAGCTTGGTCCCAGGTGATTTTGAGCACGCTCTTTCCCTCCTCGCGGGCGACGTACCAGACCTGATCCGGGCAGCCCTGGGCTCGGGCACTGAACCACGGCATAGACTCCTTCATGGATGTTCCTCCTATGGCGCTGATGATGACGATCTAGGGGCCGGCCAGCCCTTCCAGGCCAGCCAGCCGGCCCCTTCCTTCTCAACCTTCCTTCGCTTCCCCTCCATACATCCCGGCCGCTTGCCGTGCAAAGGCCAGCGCCTGCAGGGAAAGGTGCCGCTGCCAGCACCCCTCAGAGCGCGTCCAGCGGAAGCCACGGGCCTTGAGGAAGCCGCGTAGCTCCTCAGAGGGGGTGCCAGGGAAGTACAGCCGGGTGCGGTTGGCCTCCACGTCCTGGACGATCTCCACCCCATTGACCTCCTCGCGGCTCTCCTCCTGTTGGCCGCGCTGCTCCAGTGCTTTGATGCGCTGTTGGAGCCGGCGCAGGTTGGCGTTGTTGTTCCTGAGCTGATAGCCTGGATAGGGTAGCTTCTCCCAGCTATAGCCGGTCTTCACCCGCCGCTCCAGGGCGGCGATCTGCTCGGGGCTGTACCCCAGGTCGGCCAGCTTGCCGGCTTTGTACGCGCGGTTGATCCGCTTCATAGCCTCCTGCGCCTGGGTCAGCTCCTCCACTCTGGCGCGGAGGAGATCCAGAGCCTGCGGATCGTCGCTGCTGATGGCGGTATTGGCCGCAGCCGCGGCGGCGCGGCGTTCCCAATACTCGGCTTTGCCCTGGGCCTCAAACATCGCCGTCATTTTGCGGTCGTGGCGGTCCAGGGCACGGCGGTGGCGCTTCTCGGAGTGGTGGCCGACCAGGATCGGTTGCCCCGGCTCGATGCCGGCCAGGGCCTGCCGGGCCTGGCCGGACAAGCCTGCGGCCGTGGTCCGCGCCCGTTCGGCGCGGGCTTCATAGCGTTGGATGCGTTCCTGTTTCTTGGCTTGGTAGTCGTTCAGGGGTTCGGTGGGATGTGGGCACATAAGGGGTTCTCTCAGGTAATGCCGGACGGGGCCGGCTCTGCGTTTTCGTTCAGATGGTGACCAGGGGCAGGGCGAGCTAGCCGATCCTACCCCGACTAGCTCGCCCCTTCCTCAACCAGCCGCTGCTGCCGGGGCTGGCTCTGCCTTCGTCTCCTCCGCCTCTGCCCTCGCCACGGCCTGGGCTACGGCCTCGTTGACAAAAACCGCCATCGGGATCTCCAGCCGCTGGCAGAGCGGATACAGCCGCTTCACCAGGTCCATACTCAACCTCGGGATCTGCACCGGGAAATACATCGGGTTTCCTCCATCGGATTGGCAAAGGGGCGCCCGGGCCGGCCCTGGCGCCCCGGTTGTTCAGAAGGGCAACCCTTCCCCGCTGGTCTGGGGCAGGATTTCCTGGCGGACACACTCCAGGAACAGCGTGATGCCCACGCGGCGCACATCCTCCGTGGTAAACGGCAAGTCTACCTCCAGCTTCTCCCAGGCCTCATAGCCGGCATTCAGACAGTGCTGCATGGCCTGGCGCAGCTGCTCGAAATCCGGGCTCTCCGTGGCCGGCTTATGGGACATGGCCGGGGCGGTAGTGGCTGGCTTGCCGTTGGGATGCGCCCCGTTGCGCTTCTCCGCTGTAGGGGCTGGCGGCGGCAGTTCCTCGGCCTCGATCCGCCAGTCCTTGCGGTTGCCCTCGCTCTCGATCTTGGTGATGGTGAACACTGATCCCCGCTTGACCTGGGCTTCCTGCAACTGCTGGTGCAGCTTCGGAGTAGCTAAGAGCCGGTCGCGCTCTCCATCAAGCTCGATGGTGTAGAGAAAACTCACCCAGTGATCCCCTTTGAGTTCCTTGAAGTCCCCGTACGGAAATTTCAGCGTGAGGGGAGTGTTGGCTGAGAATTCGATGGCCATGACGTGCTCCTTTTCAGTCTTGAGATTTGGTTTTTGAGAGAAAAGAAAGGGGCGCACCCCGGAGAGTACGCCCCGGTTGGCTTATTCCTCAGCGCTGCCGAAGGCAGCCTTGACGCGCTGCTCCAGATCCTGGATGACAGACAGGGCGGTCTGTGGGTCTTTCTCAGCGACTGAGATTTCCCAGGAATAACCCTTGGTGTTTTTGATGAGTTTCAACCTGACAGGATCTTCCCCGGCCAGGTGGCGGTGCAGGACAGCAAGTTCAGCAGGAGAGGACGGAGCAGAGGGAGCAGAAGGAAGGGCCGGCAAGCTGCTGCTGACGAAGCCCATGTCCTGGGCCAGTTCAACCGCGCAAATATGCTTGCACCGAAAGGCCGGGTCCTCCACGTGGCGGGTGTAGTCGGCGCAGGTGCAGACCTTGTGCCCGTTGGGCTGGGTGACCAGGTATTCGATGGGGCGGGTGGAGGAGCTGACGCGGAAACCGCCGTACACCGTGCGCACCGTGGGGGCCAGGGCCACGGCCCGGCGCTGCCGCAACTGGTGCATGATGTTGGGCTCGGTTTCTTGCGTTTGGGGCTGGCGCGGGTGCGATGGAACTGCTACATTGGACATAACAAAACCTCCGTTAAGGGGTTTGTGAGTTAGGTCCATCGGGTTTGCTTTCCAGGGCGACCCGGTGGGCCTTTTTTTGTTCCGTATATAGTATACAAAATAGCAGTAGTTTTGTCAAGACCTAAATGCATTAAAATAAATCATGTTATATCTTTTTTGACCTGCAAAAATTCGCGCCTTTGGCACACACGAAGAGCCAGAAAAGGACACCCCGGAAAACACACGACCAAGGGCCTGTAGAGGGACGGCGGCAGGGCGAGGAAAAAACGGAGAGAAGGACCGGAACCGAAGAGCTAGAGGGTTTGCGTTTGCAGGCCGCGCGCAGCGGCCGGCGCCCCAGAGCGGCCAGGCCCACCCCAGGCGCGGGCCGCCCGCGCCCACCCGCGCTACCTACTGCTATAAGCTGGGCAGTTTGAGCCGGCTGCGGAGTGCGGCACCCGTGCGGCAGAAAGCCTCATAGAAAGCACGGCCTCTCCCCGCACGGCACCTTGCACGGGCTTTGAAGAATGGCTCAGGGGATCAACGCAGCTCCCCCGGCACGGGAACGGCCCTGGCTGGCTGGACTGAAAGGGATGCCGGCCTGGGCCGGTTCGGTGCCATAGGGGGAGATCCGAACTCGGGTTGTTCCCGCTCAGCTGCTGGGTTTACCCGCATCGAACTGATTGATGACCACCTCGGCATCGGGGAAGGTGGCGACCAGCTTGAGCCGGCCCCCCATCGCCGCCACGATGCGCCGCAGGGTGCTGAGGTGGATATCAGCCTGGCTCTCCATCTTGGAGACGGCCGCCTGCTGCATCTCCAGCCGGTCAGCCAGTTGCTGTTGGGTCAGGCCCCGCTGCTGGCGCAGCTCCTGCAGGGCCATCTCCATCAGCAACCCCTGGGCGCGCTCCTCGATCCGCTCGCGCCGTTCCTGGGGTAGCTTGTGCAGCAGTTGCCTGAATGATTTGGCCATCAGAGCAGTCCCTCCTCGCGCAGTTGGTGCAGATGCTCGTCGTAGAGCCGGTCCGCCCTGGGGACGTGTTCCTCGTACCAGCGGTCGTTGCCGGTCTTGTCGCCCCCGATCAGCAGAATGGCTGTCCGGCGGGGATCGAAGGCATAGAGCACCCGGTAAGGGCTCCCCTGGTGCTGCACCCGCAACTCACGCATGTGGGTATGCCGGGAGCTTTCCACCCCTGAACTGTAGGGAAAGGGCAGCTCCGGCCCGCGTTCTTCCAGCAGGCGCACGTAAGCGGCAACGGAATCCTGCTCGCCCTCATCCAGGGAATCCCACCAAACCCCCAGCTCGTCGGTGTACTCTACGTCCCAGCCCATAGGGGGAATATAACTCAGAAGGAATATAAGCTCAAGGTTATAATTGGTGAGAGGCAGGCCTATGCTGATGGGACGCAGAGTCCTGCGAGGGCAGTGGAGGAAGGGTGGGAGGGTAGGTGCGCCACTGACGGAATGGGCGCCCCGGAGAGGGTGATTCAGGGGATCAGCGCCGATCCCCCGGCACGGGAACGGCCCTGGCTGGCAGGACTGAAAGGGATGCCGGCCTGGGCCGGTTCGGTGCCCAGGGG